>DASPGR010000178.1:0-5901 GCA_035620515.1 Burkholderiales bacterium
CGGGCCCCGGTAGCTCAGTGGATAGAGCAGCCCCCTCCTAAGGGGCAGGTCGGACGTTCGATTCGTCTCCGGGGTGCCACAAAAAAATGCCGCGACTTCGCGGCATTTTATCTGCGGCTGTCTCGTTCAATTGACGCTCAGCTCAAGCGCCTTGACCACCTTTCCCCACTTGTCGACTTCGCTGCGCATGTAGGTCCCGAGCTCTTCGGGGCTGCCGCCAATCGGCACAAGGCCGGCCGCCTTGAAGCGTGATTTCACGTCGTCAAACTGCAAGGACTTTACCGATTCCGCATGCAGGCGCGCGATGACCTCCTTGGGCGTGCCAGTCGGCACCAGCATGCCGTACCACGCTTCCGCCTGGTAGCCGGGAAGACCCGCCTCCGCGACCGTCGGCAGGTGCGGGAGGAAAGGCGAGCGCTTCGCCGTCGTGACGGCAAGCCCTCGCAGCCGGCCCGCCTTGATCTGTCCGATGCATGAAGGCGTGGTGGTGAATCCAACCGAAGCCTCGCCCGAGACGAGCGCAACGACCGACGGACCGCCCCCCTTGTACGGGATATGGAGCATCTTGACGTCAGCCTGGTTCTTGAACAGCTCACCGGCGAGCTGCGTGATGCTGCCCGTGCCCGAGGATGAATGGGAGATGTCGCCGGGCCGCGCTTTCGCAAGCGCGATCAGCTCCTTTACGGATTTCGCCGGGACCGACGGATGCACCACCACCACCATCGCCGTGGTGCCGAGCTCTGACACCGGCGCGAAATCCTTGAGGAGGTTGTATCCGAGCTTGCGGTAAAGCGTGGCGTTGATCGCATGCGTTCCGGTCACCATGAAAAGCGTATAACCGTCCGGTGCCGCTCTCGCCGCAAGCTCCGCGCCGATGTTGGCGCCGGCACCCGGCCGGTTGTCGATCACGATCTGCTGTCCAAGGCCTGCGGACAACCGGTTTCCGATCGCGCGGGCCAGCGTGTCGGTGCCGCCTCCCGGTGGAAACGGCAGGATGAAGCGTACCGCCTTTGTCGGATATTGCGCCTGCGCCGGCCCGGACCACATAAAAACACAGGCGAGGCAGGTCAACCAGATGCGATAGCTGGATCTCATGTCTCTCCTCCCTTTGCTGGAATGTAATGGCCGCCTTTTTTGTTGGCGGTCGCAACTCGACGGCAAGGACAGTATGCCACCGCTTTAATGGGGACAGACCACGTTTTCTCAAAACCGGGTTGCGGGTTGCTCCCGGTCCCATCCCTCACGCTTCCTTGAACCCCCCCCGGTACAACCGCTGCAGCTCCGCCACCTCCTGGGCATCCAGGGGCGGCAGGTCGGTGCAGGCGGCGGTCTCTTCGAGCTCTGCCATGCTCTTGATTCCCGGGACGACCGTGGCGATGTGCGGGTTGTCGAGACAGAAGCGCAACGCCGGCTGGGACAACGTGGCATAAGGCCCCTTCTTCAGGAAGGTGAGCTTCCGGCTCCGTGCGAAATCCCGCGCAACTTCGGAGTCCGGCGCGACGTCTCGATCCAGCTCGTCCACCAGCGCTCCCGCCGCGTGGGCACGGATGCCAATGATTCCAATGTTATTTCGTACGGCAATCGGGATCGACTGGCCCTGGTCGACGCCGTCAAATCCTGCAGGCGGCGCGGAGGCCGCCGTTTGATTCACGAGGTTGTAGAGAATCTGGGCGGTGTGAAAGACGCCGCTCGACAGGAGCGAGTCGATCACCTCGGCGTGACCGTCCCAGGCGGTGATGCCCAGGAACCGCGCTTTGCCCTCTTCGACCATCCGCTGCATCGCACCGCCGAGCTCGAGGCCGGTGTCCCGGGTGAGACGGTAGGCGTAGCGCGGCGGCGGCCCTACTGCGGCCAGGTACTGCCCTCCTTCCGGCCCCAACTGGTGGTGAATTTGCAGCACGTCGACATGGTCCGTGCGCAGCCGCCACAGGCTTCTCTCCATCGAACGCCGCACGGCGCCTTCCATGTCGGCGAGGTCTTCCGCAGATTGCAGCCGCACCTTGGTCGCGATGTAGACGCTATGCCGCAGGCCCTCCAGTCCCTGCCCCAGGTTCTCCTCGGACCGGCCACCGCCGTACATGGGCGAGGTATCGAAGAAGTTGATGCCGAGGTCCACTGCCCGGCGCACCGTTCGGATGCACTCCGCATCGGTGGTCGCTCCCCACACGTGCCCGATGCCGGCTCCACCGAAGCCCACTTCGGAAACGGAAAGCCGGGTGCAGCCCAGCAAGCGGTACTTCATCCCTGGTTGCGGGAACGCCGCGTGACGTCTCCATCACCCTTCGCTGGTGACCATTTGATCTCGGGCAGCGCCTCGAGCTCCTCCGGGGTCAGCTTCTTCGCCTCCTTGAGCAGGTCGCGTTGCCGGACATTGACCCGCGCGATAACCTCCGCGAGCAACGTGCGGGCGAGGGCCTTCAGCGTCCTCATGTTCCTTTTCCCCTGCTGGACTTCCCTCGACAGGTAGGGCCCTATGGCCGAGACCTTTCCGTCGGACAGCGTCAATCCGACGCCTCGTTGCTCGGAGCGATTCGTCGACTGCGCGACGAATCTGTCCCGCTGGTCCATGAAATAGCGATGGGCCCTGATCGCGCGCCCGGTCTGATCACCGAGGCCTAGAAACATGCCTTCGTCGAGCCGGACGCGTCGAAAGCCCGTCGTGAAACAGCGTGCATAGGCGACCAGCGCGGCGCTCCACAGGCTCAGCCTGCGAATGCCATCGTCGCTCGTCGGGCTCGAAAGCGGTTCGGTGCAGAGCTCGAGGGCCAGCTCAACGGAGCGAATGACGAACCTCAAGTCCCGGCGGATCGAGTTCCAGTCCGCCAGCTCCCCGGCAAGGGGGCTCTTGTACTCCCGGGCAATTTCCGATCCGGCGTCTTTGCTCATTGCATACGGGTCCGGTTCTTCTGGCGCCTTGCATGAATGGGGAGTCCTCAGCAATGGCCAGGAACGTCAGGTATCATGAAGTAGGTTTATCGTACTATCCCGACACGCTGTAATCCACTGCCTGTTCATGCCGGACAAGGACGAAGAACGGATTTCCCACGAGCGTCACGCCGCCGCGCGAAGAAGCTCGGAGCCGTTCGATTTCGGTCCGCTTTTTCGTGAGGGGCTGCCGCCCCCGGTTGCGCGATGGACCGGGCGCGTAAAGTTCGATTTCACCGGCGGTAACAATGATCCGGACGCGTTGCCGCTCGATGGGCTGATCGCAGCCGCCGCGGCGGTCATGAGGCGCGAGGGCCGCACGCTCGCGACCTACGGATTGACGAGCGGTCCCCAGGGCTATCGGCCGCTCCGTGAGTTTCTGGCTGCCAAGCTCAAGTCCGCTGCGGGCATTGCCTGCACCGCCGACGATATTCTGATCACGTCGGGCTCGCTGCAGGCGATCGACCTCATCAACGGCGCAATGCTCGCGCGCGGCGACACCGTCATCATCGAGGAGCACTGCTATCAGGGCTCGATCAACCGGCTCATCCGGCTCGGCGTCACGCCGGTCGGAATTCCCCTCGACCGCCACGGCCTGCGCGTCGACGCGCTCGCGGGCGCACTTGACGATTTGAAGCGCAAGGGCATCCGCCCAAAATACATCTACACGATTCCGACCGTGCAGAACCCCACCGGCACCATCCTGCCCGTGGAACGGCGTGCAGAAATGCTGCGCCTCTCAGAGGCGCATGGGGTGCCGATCTTCGAGGACGAATGCTATTCCGACCTGGTGTGGGCGGGCGAGCGTCCGCGCGCGATCTACGCCATGAGCGAGCGCGCCGGCGTCATCCACATCGGCTCGTTCTCCAAGTCGATCGCACCGGCGCTACGGGTGGGCTATATCGTTGCGCCCTGGGACGTGATGTCGCGCCTGCTCACACTCAAGACCGACGCCGGCAGCGGCGCGCTTGAGCAGATGGTGCTGGCCGAATACTGCGCGGCGCATTTTGCGAGGCATGTGCCGACACTGCGACGCAGCCTGCGCGCCAAGCTCGAGACCCTGATGGAATCGCTGAGAGAGCATTTTGGGGCGGCGGCCGAGTTCGAGGATCCCGAGGGCGGCATCTTTCTCTGGGTCAAGCTTCCCGACGGGATCGACACGATGAGGCTCTATCAGCCGGCGCTCGCAGCGGGTGTGGCGATCAATCCAGGGCCCGAGTGGTCGGTGAACAAGGACGGCAGCCGCAGCCGCCTGCGCCTTTGCTTCGCAAGCCCGAGCCATGAGGAAATCCACCAGGGCGTCGCGGCGCTTGCGGAAGTCTGCCGCCGTGAGTTTGGCCTTCGCCCTCCCGGACCCGCGTAACGGACCTGCGGGAATTTAGTGGCCAGGTAACGTGTTTACGACGGAAAGCGATTGAGTGGGGTGAGCGATGATGACCATGACTAGAGCACTGGTATTGTCCTTGCTCGCGGGCGGGCTGGCGGCCTGCGCTGCCCCCGGTAATTTTGCTCCGGGAAAGAGCACGATAACCGAGGTTCGCGCCGGGGCCGGGACTCCCACGGATATCCGGTTTGCCGGGAACGGCGACGAGCTCTGGGAGTACGCCAAGGGACCGTCCGGGACTGAAACGCATCTGCTCCGGTTTGGCCGGGATGGCCAGCTCAAGGCGGTGACGCAGCTCCTCACCGAGGAGCAGTTCGGCAAGATCATCCCGGGCCAGACCACCAAAGGCGCCGCGCGGGATCTCCTCGGGCGCCCGTCCAATACCGCGTTCATGGAAAACGGAACAGCGTGGAGCTGGCATGTCCGCGTGCAAAGCCGGGAAGGCCAGTTCGTCGTGAGTTTCGGGCCCGACGGCGTCGCGCGGGACAAGAAGTTGAATCTCGCGGGTGGCCAGCCATGAGAATCTCGAACGTACTGCTGGTGGTGCTCCTCTCCGGCCTGCTGTCGGCCTGTGGCGGACTGCGCAGCGTGGCTCCGAATCACAGCACGCTGTCCGAGGTAAGGGCCAAGGCGGGCAACCCGACCGATATTCGTTTTGATCGGGACGGCGACGAGCTTTGGGAATACGGGGGCGGCTTGAGAGGCACCGAGACCTACCTTGTCCGGGCGGGCAAGGACGGGCGCGTGAAGTCGGTGACGCAGATTCGTACCGAATCGCAGTTCTACATGATTCAGCCCGGGCAAGCGACCAAGGAGGATGCGCGGCATCTGCTTGGGCAGCCCTCCGACCAGTCGTTCCTGCTCAACGGAACCTCCTGGAGCTGGCGGGCCCAGATCTCGGGGGAGAGAGTCCAGCTCGTCGTCCACTTCGATGCCAAAGATGTCGTGCTCGACAAGATCATCATCAGCGATAGCGGCGGGGACGGAACGACGCGTGGCGAAAGCAGCAAGTAGCATGAACCTGTTTCATAGATAGACGCGTGATGCGTCTCTCACATGAGGGCGTCGACCAGCCTGCTCATTCCCTTGCTTGTGGGTGTCGTTGCGGGCTGTGCGGGAGTGCGCAGCATCGTGCCGGCGCAGAGCACTCTCGCCGACGTCCGCGCCAAGGCCGGCAATCCCACCGACATCCGCTTCGATGACAACCGGGACGAGCTCTGGGAATACGCGTGGGGGCCCAAGGGCACCCAGACGTATCTCGTTCGCGCAGCCCCGGACGGCCGCGTCAAGTCGGTGACCCAGCTCCTCACCGAGGAGCAGTTCGCGAAGATCGTGCCGCGCCAGATGACCAAGCGCGACGTGCGTCATTTGTTCGGTCGACCCTCCGACGAGTCATTCCTGTACAACGGGACGTCATGGAGCTGGCGCGGCGACTTCAGCGGCCAGCGGGGCTATTTCGTCGTTCACTTCGACCGCGACGACGTCGTGCTCGACAAGATCATCATCTTCGACACGTTCGATGGCAACGACCGCAGCGACCGGGGCAGCCGCGGCGGACGGGGTGGCGGCCGCGGTGGCGGCGGCCGCGGCAA
>DASPGR010000179.1:0-5248 GCA_035620515.1 Burkholderiales bacterium
GGACGGTCGTCGGCCTGGCAGAAGATGAAGCCGTTCCTGAAAAAGCGATGACCGTGGACGAGGTCAATCGCAAATACCGTGTCGGCGAGCGCGACAAGCACCAGAAGGCGGAAGGCAAGTCCCAGGCGATCGTCGAGGGCCTCGACGTGTGCTTTTACCCTGTCATCGAATCGCTCGAAGCGCCCCGGCGCTCGGCGCGGCACATCGACTGGATCGAAGGAGAACGGCTTGCCTTCGGTTTCTGCGAAGTGCCGGGCGGCTACGACGAGCCGGAGGCGGAGAGCCGCCACGAGATGTTCGTGTACGTCCTGGGCGGACGCCTTCAGGCGCGGACCGGCGGCAAGGCGAAGTCGGTCGGTGCAGGCGACATCATCCATGTGCCGCGCGGAGAGAGCTATCGCCTGCAGGTCGAGTCGCCGTTCGCGCGTTACACCATCGTGTGCTCGACGCCGTTTCTCGAAGAGAGGATCGACAACATGAGCCCGCAAGAGGCGGAGCAGGCGCGCCTCAACATGAAGCCCAACTGAATTGAATGGGCGCTAGGGTGGCGAAGGCGGGCTCGTCGCGTCGTGCACGGCGGCAGCGGACGGGAAGAGCGGTCGGTGTCGTGGGGCTGGGCATCATGGGGGGCGCGTTCGCCCGCCACCTCCTCGCTGCGGGGTTCGCCGTGACCGGTTTTGATCTCGTAGCTGCCAGGCGCGGGGAACTCGCGGCACGGCGCGGGCGCGCGGCACGGTCGTGCGCCGAGGTGGCCAACGCAACACGCATCATCATCACCTCGCTGCCGTCTCCCGCAGCGATCGAGCAGGCGTTCTTCGGCAAGGACGGCATCATCGAGGGTGCAGCGCCGGGCACCGTGGTCATCGAGGCGAGCACCATGCCGATCGAGTTGAAGGAGCGCTGCCGCAAGCGGCTTGCCCGGGCGGGAATCGCGATGCTCGATTGCCCGATCAGCGGCACGGGAGCGCAGGCGGCGGCGAAGGACATCGTGGTCTATGCGAGCGGCGATCGCGGGGCCTTCAACCGCTGTCGAAAAGTGTTCGACGGGTTTGCCCGCTCCACCTACTATTGCGGCGAATTTGGCGTCGGCTCCAAGCTCAAGTTCGTCGCCAATCTGCTGGTGACCATCCACAACCTGTCGACGGCGGAGGCAATGGTTCTGGCCGAGAAGGCAGGGCTCGACCTTGAATTGATGTACGACGTAATCCGGGATGGCGCTGGAACGTCGCGGATGTTCGATGTGCGCGGCCCGATGATGGTGCAAGGCCGTTACCTCCCGGCCACCATGAAGTCCGACGTCTACCAGAAGGACATTGATATCATTCATGCATTTGCGCGGCGTCTGAAATGTCCGACACCGCTTTTCAATCGCAGCCTCGAGTTTTACACTGCCGCATTGCGTGACGGGCGGGCCAAAGAGGATACGGCTGCCATACACGCAGTTTTGAGAAAACGCGCCCGATTGCGGGGATCAGCCCCGCGGCGCATGACCAGGAAAGGGAGATAGATGGCAGCCGAAGGAACGATGCGACCGGGGGCACAAGCAACGCAGCTCGCCCTCAACATGAAGCTCATTGCCCACAACGAGCTCGCCGGTTTCGGGGGCGTGGGCGAGGGCAGCAACATGCAGGCGACAAAAGACGGCCGGCGCATCCTGTGGCTCGCGCACGAGTCGGCGCCCAAGAATTTCACTGCCGTTGATGTGACGGATCCCAAGAGCCCGAAGATCGTGGTCCAGACCGATCTTCCGCACGCCAAGGTGCGCTCGAATTCGCTCGATGTCGTGGGCAACATGATGGTCGTTGCGTACCAGACGAAGGAGTGGGGTCTCAAGCCGGCCGGCATGGACCTCTTTGATATCAGCAAGCCCGAGGCGCCGAAGCTCATCTCCCACTTTGACCGTTCGGGCCCGAGCTCGCGCGGCGCGCATTGCGTGTGGTTTACCGACGGCGAGTACGTGCACCTCACCTCGGGAGCGCCCGATTTCGAGCCGAGCCATCCGAAGGACGACCAGTTCTATCAGATCATCGATGTCCGCGATCCGGCCAAACCGAAAGAGGTGGGTCGCTGGTGGCTGCCCGGGACCCGCAAGGGAGACCCGGAAGGTCCGCTGCCGCGCCATCCACGATTCGATGGCGGCTACCGTCCGCATAACACCAACACGTATCCGCAACGCCCGGACCGGGTCTATATCGGTTACATCGACGGCGGCACGGTGATCCTCGACATCGGCAACAAGGCGAAGCCCAGGCTTGTAACGAGGTGGCGCCACTCGCCGCCCTTCAATGGCTTCACCCATACCGTCATGCCTCTTTTCAACAAGGACAACACCATCATCGTCACCGACGAGTGCACGAAGGACAACGGCGAGGACTGGCCGAAGCTCGCGTGGGTCGTAAACGGAAGTGACGAGACCAACCTGGTTCCGGTCTCGACACTGCCTCTGCCGCCGCCGGAGATTTTCACCAAGCGGGGCGGGCGTTTTGGCGCGCACAATCTGCACGAGAACTACCCGGGGCCGTGCTCCATGCGCTCCGACCACATTGTCCTTGGCACGTTCTTCAACGGGGGCGTGCGCGTATACGACGTGTCGAATCAGTTGCAGCCGCGGGAGGTCGCCTACTTCGTTCCGGCGACACCGCCCCTGACGCCGAAGGGCTCTGCGCAGATCAACGATGTCTTCTGGGACGACCGGGGTATCGTTTACGCGATGGACCGCTTCACCGGGGGGCTCTACTGCCTGGAAATGAATATCTGAGCCCGGTGCCCGCAAACGGTGACGATTCGCAGATATCGTTGAGATGTTGACGCAGGAGAGCAGGGCTGCAACCCGCGATGTGCTGGCGGGGCTCATTCCGGTCTCGATCATCACCGGGTTTCTTGGCAGCGGCAAGACGACGCTGATCAACCGTCTGCTCAAGAAGCCCGAGATGAACCGGGTCGCCGTGATCGTGAACGAGCTGGGCGAGATCGGCATCGACAACGTCCTCGTCGAGGTGTCCTCCGAGCAGATGATGCTGCTCAACAACGGGTGCCTGTGCTGCGTGCTGCGCGGGGACCTGCAGGAAACGCTGCGCGATCTTTTCGTTCAGCGCCGCAATGGCGAGATCATCGACTTCGACCGCGTGATCATCGAGACCACCGGTCTCGCCGATCCGGCCCCGGTGATGCAGACGCTGCTCACCGATACGCTGCTCCTCGAGCAGTTCCGCCTTGACTGCGTCGTGACGGTGGTGGACGCCGTGAACGCGGCGGGGCAGCTCGACCAGTTCCAGGAGCCGCAGAAGCAGGCGGCCCTCGCGGACCGCCTCGTTGTCACCAAGACGGACCTCGTTACCGCGGCGCAGCTTGACGCGCTGACAGCGCGCCTGCGTGCTGTGAACACGCGCGCACCGGTGCGCCTGGCCGTCAACGGAGAGATCGAGCTCGCCTACCTGATCGACGTCGGGCTGCGGCGAACGCGGGCCGACCTCGAAGAGGTCGAGCGCTGGCTTGGCGAGACCGACGAGCACGGGCACAGCCACGTCCACGATGCCGCGGTGCAGTCTTTCGTGCTTCGGTTCGAGCAGCCCATGTCCTGGGCGTCATTCACTCAATGTCTCGATGTGCTGACTGCGCTGCGCGGGCCGGATCTTTTGCGCGTGAAAGGCCTCGTCAATGTCGAGGGCAAGACCGGACCGATGGTGGTGCAGGGCGTGCAGCACCTCTTCCACCCGCCGCTCGAGCTCGCGGCCTGGCCGGGGGACGATCGCAGCACGAGGCTTGTATTCATCACACGCGACATCCCTCGACAGACCATCGCCGATCTTTTTGCTGCGATCGGCGCCGTGGGATCTCGCGCGACACAAGGTTGATCGTTCCGAAGAGTTACCAGGAATGACTCGTTTTCTGCTGATCGTCCTTGTTCTGTCTGCGAGCTGGCTGTGGACGAGGCCCGGCGCGTTGGCGCAGCAAAATCCGTCGGCCAGGGCGAGTTCTGCCCTGCAGCAGCAGCTGCAGCAGACCGAGGCCCGGCGCAAGGACCGCATCGCGGGGAATATGCTGCTGCTGCCCGAGGAGGCGCGCAGATTCTGGCCGGTGTACGAGGAGTATCGAGCGGCTGCCGTCGACGTGCGCAAGCGGCAACTCGATGTGATCGTTGAGTATGCCGACGCTTACAACCGCGGTGCAATCGCGCCCGAAAAGGCGCGGGAGCTGCTCGCTGAAGCCATGCGGCTCGAGGCGGAGCGCGACCGCCTCAAGCGCGACTACATCCGTGCAGCCGGGAGCGTGCTCGGCCCAACCCGCCAGTTGCGTCTCTACCAGGTCGAAACCCGCCTCGACGCGGAAGCGCAGGCGGGCGTTCTCGGACAAATCCCGCTTGCTCAATAGGTTACGACACCGATCGGTTCAGGAGGACGGCCGCGGGCGACGTTACCGCGGGACGACGGATCGCTGCCCGCCCAACCCATCGGGGTGAAAAAGCGCATACCGGGCGGCCCGCAAAACCATTATCATCGGATACAAATTAAAGGGGCATGTCCCGGCTCGGTGCAGGAAGCACAGCCTGCGACGTCGTGTAGAGCGCTCCGAATGCACCAAGGGGAATTGCGAAAGTATCGTCCGTGGCCGCAATGTCCCGCGACGACGGCGCCTCCGCCGCGACGGATCGGCACCGGAAACGCAGGACCATGGAGGGGATCGGCGTATGAAACGCTCCATCATCGTGTGTTGCGCGCTCGCGCTCGGCTGCGTGGGCAATGCCCTTGCGAGCGCGCCCCAATCGCTGACAAAAAAAGAGATCAAAGCGGTATCGGCCAAGGCAGCGCCTGACGCGCGGATCGAAGCTGCTCAGCTAGCCCGCGCGCAGGATCGGGCGGTCGCTAGCCACAAGCGCTACCAGGCGCGAGTGGCCGCGGAAGCAAAACGCGATCAAGCCAAAGCCGCAGCGGCCCAGGCGAAAGCGACCGAGAAGGCGAAGCAGGAAGCACATGCCCTGGCCAGGGCCTATGACCGGGCCGTCGCCAGCCACAAGCAGTATGCGAGCCGGCGGCTCGCAGCCGAGAAGGTCGCACAGGAGAAGTCTGCCGCGGCAGTGTCCCGGACGGCGAAACTCGCCAAGCAGGAAGCCGCCGCACTGGCCGCGGCACAGGATCGGGTGGTTGCCTACTACCGGCGCAGCCTGGGACTAGGCGACGCGAGGCCGGCAATGGCGGTCAGAAGGATCGAGAAACTCGCGTGCTTCGCCGGCATCCAGGACCGGCATGCC
>DASPGR010000180.1:0-2536 GCA_035620515.1 Burkholderiales bacterium
GGACATGTACCAGGAGTCGCTGCTCCAGGGCCGCTCGGGCAGCGTGATGCGGGCGATCTCGATCCTCGACATCGCGCTATGGGATTTGAATGCGCGCAGTGCGAGGCTGCCGCTCCATCTCTACCTCGGCGCGAACGTGACCGAGACCGTTCCGTGCTATGCGAGCGGTGGCTACTACCTCGCCGGCAAGACTCCGAAAATGCTGGGCCGGGAGATGGCCGCCTATGTAAAGCAGGGCTACAAGGCGGTGAAGATGAAGGTCGGCCGCTTCTCGCCCCGCGAGGAGGAAGCGCGGGTGCGGGCGGCGCGGGAGGCGGTCGGCCCTGACATCGTGCTGACGCTCGATGTCAACAACGCGTGGAGCGACGTGCCGACGGCGCTGCAGTACGTGCGCCGCTGGGAAAAATACGATCCGTACTGGGTCGAAGAGCCGTTCGGCCCCGACGACATCGACGGCCATGCCAAGCTTGCCAGGCTGACGCCCATCGTCATAGCGACGGGCGAGATCGCGTACGGGCGCTGGTACCACAAGGAGCTGCTCGACAAGGGCGGCACCGAGATCCTGCAGACGGACGCCTGCGTGTGCGGCGGCATCTCGGAGTGGAAGCGGATCGCGGCCATGGCCGCGGGCTATGGCGTGACCGTGTGCCCGCACTGGTTTCATGACGTGCACGCGCCGCTGGTGGCCGCGACGCCCAATGCGCGCTACGTGGAGTTCTTCCCCGACGACCAGGTCCTCAACTTCCGGCGGTTGATCGACAATCAGCTGGGAATGAAGAACGGCGACCTCGTTCTCCACCAGAGCCCGGGCCTCGGCTTCGCTTTCGACGAAAGGGCGGTGAAGAAGTACGCCCTCAACAAGGCAAAGCCCTGGACTGTCATTAAGCAGCAGCGTGACCGGTGACCCGTGACCGGTTGCGGGTCATCGCCGCGGCTGGATGACAACGGCGGCGCCCCGGTGTCTAATAGCCCGACTCCAAGGACGCCAATAAGAAATGCGCGAGGAGACCCGCTTACCGGAGGAGGTTTCCATGCGCGTGTACGCAACGATTCTCAAGTGTCTCGCCGCGGCCGTCAGCGCCGCGCTTCTGGCCGCATGCGCGGCGGACGTCGGTCCCGAGCGTAGCAGCGACCCCGGCGTCAGCGCCGGGGCCAGCGATCTTGGCGGGACCGTAACCGGCGCAGCCGGGCCCGAGGCCGGTGTCTGGGTCATCGCGGAGACGACGGAGCTCCCCACCAAGTTCGCCAAGATCGTCGTCACCGACGAGCGCGGGCGCTACCTGATGCCCGATCTGCCGAAGGCGACCTACAGCGTGTGGGTGCGCGGCTACGGGCTCGTCGATTCGCCCAAGGTTCGCGCAGTACCGGGCAGCGCCCTCGATCTTCGCGCAGTGACGGCCCCGAGCGCTGCGGCGGCGGCGGAATACTACCCGGCGATCTACTGGTACTCCATGCTCAATGTCCCGGCAAAGAACGCCTTCCCGCTGGGGCCGGTGAAGAGCCAGCCCCAGTGGCTGAACACGATCAAGACCACCGGCTGCATGTCGTGCCATGCGCTGGGCACCAAAGGCACCCGCACCATGCCCAAGGATTTCGCGCACATGAAGTCGCAGGAAGCCTGGGGGCGTCGCATCGCGTCGGGCCAAGCCATGACCCAGATGATCAACGTCCTCAACCGCCTCGATGCCCAGGTGGCTCTTGCCAACTGGGCGGACTGGACGGACCGCATCGCCGCCGGCGAGCTGCCGTTCGCGACACCGGGGCGGCCGCAGGGCGTCGAGCGCAACGTGGTGCTCACGCTGTGGGACTGGAGCACGCCCACCGGTTACATGCACGATCTCATCGCGACCGACCGGAGGAAGCCAACGGTCAACGCGAACGGCAAGCTCTACGGAGCGCCGGAGGAGAGCACGGATTTCTTCCCGGTGCTCGATCCGAACACGCACACCGCGAGCCAGGTCAAGCACCCCGTGCGCGACCCCAAGACGCCGTCCTCGGTGAAGAACCCGATGGCGCCTTCGCCCTTCTGGGGACCGAAGCCGATCTGGGACAGCCGCACGAGCATTCACAATCAGATGATCGACGAGCGGGGCCGGGTCTGGGCGGCGGCGCGCGTGCGCCATCCGAACAATCCGGACTTCTGCAAGAAGGGCTCGAGCCATCCCTCGGCAAAGGTCTTTCCCCTCGACAGGGCGAACCGGCATGTCTCGATCTACGATCCCGCGACGGGCCAGTTCACGCTGATCTCGACCTGCTTCGGCACGCACCACCTGATCTTCGCCGAGGATTCCGACAATACGCTCTGGGTATCGAGCGGGGTCACGGGACCGGGCGCGGTGGGCTGGCTCAACCGCAGGCTCTTCGAGGAGACCGGCGACGAAGTGAGAGCGCAGGGCTGGTCGCCGTTCGTTCTCGACACCAACGGCAACGGCAGGCGCGATGCGCACGTGGAGCCCAACCAGCCATCGGACCCGACGAAGGACACGCGGGTGGCGGCGAATCTTTACAGCGTGGGCTTCAATCCGAGGGACGGTTC
>DASPGR010000181.1:0-8140 GCA_035620515.1 Burkholderiales bacterium
TGCGCAGTCGCGGCAAGCGACGCAACGGTGCTCCTCAGGTAGAAGCGGTCGGGCTTGACGCGCATGACCTCTCCGGTGCGGCTCTTGCGGTGAAGGAAATCCTTCAACGCGGGCTCCTTCAACTTGAGCTTTTGGGCCAGCTCCGGAACAACGGGCGGATTCGCGCCCCCCGCCTCCAGCACCGGCTGCAATGTCTGCCACATCCTCTCGTCTTCGGGATTTGCCGTGGCGTCGTGTCCCGGCAGACGGACGACGCTGCCGTTGATCTGTAGCCGTCGCTCATCGGCCAGGACGCGTGCAAGCACCTGAAATACCTCCAGCGGCAACCTGGGCGCAAGTTGTTCGCGCAGCTGGGAGAGCTCGAGCCCGACCGCTTGCGGCTGCTTGCCGTGGAACTCGCGCACGGCCACTGGAATCCCGGCGCGCAGCTCGTCGTGCGCGGCAGAGGGGATGCCGATCCGCGACTCCTTGCCGAGCGCCACGATCCCGCATGCGGCATAGAGCTGCGCGGCCCGCTCAGGCTTCACGTTGAACGCGCGCTCGAAGCGCGCGAGATCCACGCCCTGCTCCTGGCATTTGATGAGCTCGGAGAGCACGGTTTCGGGCGGACCTGACGCGAGCGCGACGAGCTCGGCCTTGCGCGCGGCGATCGCGCGCCGGCCGACACGTGCAAACGGATCGATTATTGCCCCGCCACCCACCGTGCGGCGGGCTGACTGGTCCCGCAGGATGAAGCGGTCGCCGTGCAGCGCACCGATCGGCTTGTCGAGTGTGAGCTGGGCGATGTCCGACGTCCCCGGCGCAATGGCGCCGCCCCGGGAGATCGACACCCGCGCCGTGACGTCCGCCGTGGCGAGATGCACGTGAACCGGTGTCCAGTGCTCGAGCGCGCGCTCTTCGCTCGCCAGCACCGTGATGCGCGCGTCGATCCGTTGCGTCGGTGCATGAATCGCTTCGTGCAGAATCCAGTCGCCGCGGGCCACCGTCTCGAGGTCGGCTCCCGTAAGATTCAAGGCGCAGCGCTGGCCGGCCTGCGCGCGTTCTGCGGCGGCGCCGCGCATCTGAATGCCGCGCACGCGCACCGGGGAGCCTTTGGGCGAGACGACGAGCCGGTCGCCCGGCATCACCGCGCCATTGAACACGGTGCCCGTGACGACTGTTCCGCTGCCCGCCACCGTGAACGCCCGGTCGGTCGCAAGCCTGAAGTACTGGCCTTCGGCCGAGCGCGCAGCCTCTGCGTCGGCTGCAGTGACGAGGGCCTGTCGCAGCTCATCGATGCCGATTCCCGAGACGGCCGATACCGCCAGCACCGGCGCGTCTTCGAGCCGCGTGCCCTCCAGCAGTGCCTTGATGGCGGCGGTGACCTGTGCGACACGCTCCTCTGCGACGCGGTCGACCTTGGTGAGGGCGACGATACCGCGCCGGATGCCCAGAAGATCGAGGATGTGAAGGTGCTCGACCGTCTGCGGCATCACTCCGTCATCGGCCGCGATGACGAGAAGCGCGTAGTCGATGCCGCACACGCCGGCCAGCATGTTGCGAATGAAGCGCTCGTGCCCCGGCACGTCCACGAAGCCGATCACGGCACCGCTCGGCAGCGGCCAGTAGGCGAAGCCGAGATCGATGGAAATGCCGCGTGCCTTCTCCTCCGGCAGGCGGTCGGTGTCGACCCCCGTCAGCGTCCTGACGAGTAGCGTCTTGCCGTGGTCGATGTGGCCGGCCGTCGCGACGATCATGCTTGGGATCCTCCACCACTGAGTCGCAAATTCAGTTGACGGAGCTGCGTCACGAACTCGTTTTCATGATCCAGGCAGCGCAAATCCATGATGAAAGCGCCTTCGTGCACGCGGCCTATTACGGGAACGGGCAGCGCGCGGAACGCCGCCGCGATCTGCGCCGCAGCCCCGCCGCGCCGCTTTCCCGGCACATTCACCGCGATGCCGCTGCTTGCGATGAGATCGACAGGCAGCGATCCGCTGCCGATCTGGCTTTTCACTTCGACAATGGAGCAGGAGGCCGCGTCTCCCAGCGCCGACTGCATGGCCGGCAGCACGCGCTGCGCCTGGGCCTCGATGTCGCGCAGCGGGCGCGTCAGCCAATGAAGCGTCGGAAGAGCATCGCGCAGCCGCGCCGGATCGGAGTAGAGCCGGAGAATCGCCTCAAGGGCGGCGAGCGTCATCTTGTCGACCCGGAGCGCGCGCTTCATCGGGTTGCGGCGCATGCGCTCGATCAGCTCGCCGCGCCCCACGATGAGCCCCGCCTGCGGGCCGCCGAGCAGTTTGTCTCCGCTGAAGGTGACGACGTCGGCGCCCGCGCCGAGCGCATCGCGCGGCGTGGGCTCGTGCGGAAGGCCGAACTCCTCGAGGTCGACCAGCATGCCGCTGCCCAGGTCCACGATGAAGGGCAGATTGTGCTTGCGGGCAAGCAACGCGAGATCCGCCTCCGCGACCGACGCGGTGAAGCCCTGTATCGCGTAATTGCTGGTGTGCACCTTCATGAGCGCCGCGGTCTGCGGTGAGATCGCCGCGGCGTAGTCCTTCAGGTGCGTGCGGTTGGTGGTGCCCACCTCGCGAAGCTTGCATCCGGAGCGCGCCATGATGTCGGGAATCCGGAACGCGCCGCCGATCTCGATCAGCTCGCCGCGGGAGACCGGGACTTCCTTCCTTGGCGCGAGGGTATTGAGCGCGAGATACACCGCAGCGGCATTGTTGTTGACGACGAGCGCGGCTTCCGCGCCCGTCAGCTTCGTCAACCAGGGCTCGATGTGCCGGTCGCGCTCTCCGCGCTCCCCGCCGCTGAGGTCGAACTCGAGGTTCACCGGCCGGGTCATTGCGCGCACGACGGCATCGGCAGCTTCCTGCGGCATCAGGGCGCGCCCGAGATTGGTGTGGAGCACCGTGCCGGTCAGATTGAACACGGGCCGCAGGGACGGTCGCGTCTCGTTAGCCAGGCGCACCGCGCACGCCTGCACGAACGCGTCGTCATCGAAGTGCGCGCCGTCGCCCGTGGCGCGGCGCGAGAGCGCCGCGCGCAGCGCCGTCAGCTCGGCGCGCGCCGCTTCGGTTACAAGCGGACGGCCGTAACGCGCAATGAGTCCGTCGACCGCTTCGAGCCTGAGCAGCCGGTCCAGCGATGGGATCGCGCGACGCGCGGACGGTCCGGCCTTCATGGCGGCAAGGCGCGCAGCGCTGCGTTGCGGGCGTCGGCGGCGATCATGGCATTACAGGGGAAGGGACAATGGCGACGAAGGGCTTGAAGTTTAGCCCAGTTTCGGGCCCTGTGCTATTCTCGATCCGCGCTCTGCGCGAGGTTGCCGCGCGAGGCGCCCGCGGGCCCCGAGGGAGGAGATAACGATGAGCGCCTCGACGAAGTGCGCAGCGATGGTGGTCGCGTTCCTTGTCTGCGCCTGTGCCTACGCGCAGAAGCCCGGCGCGGCGCCGAGCTACCCCGTCAAGCCGATCCGCTTCATCTGTCCCTACAACCCTGGCGGCGCGGGCGACATCTTTACGCGCACGATCGCGCGCAAGCTCGCGGAATATCTGGGGCAGAGCGTCGTGGTCGACAACCGCGCCGGCGCAAATGGCGGCATCGGCACGGCGCTGGTGGCGAAAGCCGCTCCCGACGGATACACGATCCTGATGGGCAACAGCGGCCCGATGACGGTCAATCCCAATCTCTACCGGAAGGTGCCGTACGATCCGGTGCGGGATTTTCAGCCTGTCACCCAGGGCACGGTCTACTGGTACGTGCTCGTCGTCCTCACCTCGAGCGAGTTCAAGACGCTCGATGACCTGATCGCGGGGTTGAAGTCGAAGCAGGGAGCGCTCACCTACGGGTCGACCGGAATCGGCGGAGGCAATCACCTCGCGGGAGAGCTCTTCAACCTGATGACGCGAACGAAAGCGATCCACGTGCCGTATACGGGAAGCGCCGTGGCGCTGGCGGCGCTGCTTGGCGGGCAGACGAGCTACATGTTCGACACGGTGGTGACGGCGGTCCCCCACATCAGGGCCGGGCGGCTGCGGGCGTTTGCGGTGACGGCGATGAAGCGCGCCCCGGCGCTTCCCGACGTCCCCACGCTTGACCAGCTGGGCCTCAAGGGTTACGAGATCACGCAGTGGCAGGCGGTCGTCGCCCCGGCCGGCACGCCCCCCGCGATCGTGGACAAGCTCCACCGGGCGGTGGTGAGGGCGCTCGCGTCGCCGGACGTCATCGAGCGCATCGGGCCGCCGGCGGGAAATGACCTGGTCGGAAACACGCCCGAGGAGTTTGCGAAGGTGATCAAGCGCGATCTGGCCAAGTACGCGAAGATCATCAAGGAGGCCGGGATTACGGTCCAGTAACTGAATCAACCGCCAGGACACCAAGAACGCCAAGGATCCAAAGCATGACGATACACAAACTCGATTGCGATGCGGGGGAGAGAATTCAGGACAGGATCGCCGGCGCCAAACCCGGCGACACCATTCTCGTGAGCGGCACGTGCCGGGAGACCATCAACATTCCCTCGGAGGTGATTCGCATCACGCTCGACGGCCAGGGCAAGGCGGTAATCGACGTGCCCGCCAAAGGCGACGGATTCTTCATTCGCGGCAAAGACGTCACGATCAAGGGATTCACGATCAGCGCGGGGCGCGACGGGATCCATCTTTCCGGAGCGGCCGGGGGCGCGGCGGCTACCATCGAGGGCAACGTCATCCGCAAGACGGGCCGGCACGGAATACACATGGACCATAGCGGCGTCAGCCGCATCGCGGGCAACACGATTGAGGAGGTTCCGGGTTTCGGGATCGACGTGGGTGAGAGTTCGGTGGCGCGTATCGGCTACCTGCTGCGCCCTTTGGGCCGCGCGGCGAATACCATTCGCCGTTGCGGCGAGCACGGAATCGCGGTGACCCGCGCGTCCAGCGCCCGGGTCGTGGGCAACCGGATCGAGGGCAACGGAGGAAGCGGCGTTTTTGTCAGCAGACATTCGCAGGCCGACATCTTTGGAAACTCGATATCCGGCAACGGCGCGAACGGCATCACCGCGAGCCAGAACTCCGGCGTGAATCTTGGCAACGAGGACAGGATGTTCGATCTCGGGCCGAACGAGACCGATCCGGCTTCGAAAAATGCGGGCTTCGGATTGAGCGTCTCGGTAGGCGGCTATGCAGACGGACCCGTCGGATCGCTCGACGGCATCCGCGGCGCCAGGAACATCGACAAGACCAGCGTGGACGGCCTGACCTAGCTACAGGGTTACAACCGCCGTTCTTCGTTGTATTTCGGGATCCTCTTGGCGTGCCTGGCGCCTTGGCGGTTCAGTGATGATTTGAAACGGCTCAGCCGCCTGCACTGACCTCTACTCTCACATCCGGCGTCGCAACTGCGACGCTTCCGTAGAGCGGTCAGCGACCCTTGAAGCGTTCAATCAGCGTGCCCGCCTGCTCTTTGGCCACGCCCTTTACGTTGAAGTGAAGACTGACCGTGTTGAATACGGTCAGGTCACGGCGCACCGGGTTGCTCCGGTCGACGGCGCCTTCAATCCTGACGTTGACCGAATGCAGCGGAAACTTCTCCTCGCGCGCGATCACCTGCACCAGCTCGACGCCGCATGCCGCGATACTGGCAAGGAAAAATTCGGCCGGCGTGACAGCCTCGCCGGGGCAGCCGTTTTGCACCGGGCCGTCGACGATGAAATGGTGGTTGCGGGTACTGCAGAGCACGCGCCCGAACGTATCCGTCGAGCGCGCCTGAACCGTATAGCCCCGGATTTCACCTTGCGCCATTGCGGCACCAGCGGTTTTTGTTTACGCCTATTCGAACAACCGCTCGGGCAAGGGCAAGCCCGCGAGATCCTCCGGCGTGAGCCGGCGGTCGGGCTCCACATGGAAGCGCTCGAGCAGATGGATCAGCTGTCGCGCGTGCTGTGCCGAGTGCCAGGTGCAGCGCTCAAACAACATGTGCATCGGATGCGTTCCGAAATACGTCGTGAGTTTCTGCTGGCAGCTGCGATCCGCGAGCCCATTCCACCACTGCTGAAGGCGCCCGATCACCTCGTCTCCGTAGGCCACGAACTCGGGGCCATCAAGGAAGGTGCCCTCCTTCGGGGGGACATTGGCGAGGTCCTTGCCGAATTCGACGCCGTCGACCACCGTTTCCAGGTAGGCTTCGGCGATGCGGAATATGTGGTGCCCGAGGAGCCGGATCGAGCGGTCGCGATTCTCGATGACGCGGCTTGATAGGCGCTCCCGCGGCAGTTGTCTCAGATAGCGCTGCGCGGCGCGAAGGACGATGATCCATTTCTCAATCAGCTTGTCCGGAGGGAGCGGCGTATGCCCGGTACCAGCAAGGCCCACGAACTTTGCCACGTCCTCGAGATTCTGCCCGAAAACGTACTGCTCGCCTTTCGCCACGACGGGCAGGTTGCGCACGCCGTAGGCGAGCAGCCGTTCACGCCCGCCGGGATCGTTCAAAACGTCGACCGCGACGAAGTCGATACCTTTTTTCGAAAGAAACTCTTTCGCTCGAAGGCAGCTGCTTCACCCGGGCTGGGTGAAGAGCGTGAAGCGCTCGGCGGTCTCCATGGGGTCAGCTCAACCTGATCGAAGGAGCGAAGCGTAACGCCCGGCTCTCCGACGCGTCAAGGAGGCGCCTTTATCCCTGAGCCCTGAAGGGCTCAGTTCCCTCAGGACACTCACGCGGCCGGTCTTCGTCCATCCTGGGCCGCTCCGCAGACCCGATGATGCCGCCGCCCAGGCAAACCTGGCTCTCGTAGATAACCACCGATTGCCCGGGTGTGATCGCCCATTGCGGCTCGGCAAAGTCAACCGTGCATTGCTCGGCCGTCACGCTGTCGAGCGAGCAGGGCGCGTCTTTCTGGCGATAGCGCGTTCTTGCGCTGTAGACCCAGTGGCAATGGGGCGCGACGCCGCTCACCCAGGTCAGGTCGGCCGCGCGGAGGCGGCTGTGGTAGAGAGCGGGGTGCTCGCGCCCCTGCACGACGATGAGGCGATTGTGCTCAGGATCCTTGGCCGCGACGTACCACGGCTCGCCGTCGCCGTCGCGGCTGCCACCGATGCCCAGGCCCTGCCGCTGCCCGATGGTGTAGTACATCAGGCCCTCGTGCCGGCCGACGACGCGCCCTTCGAGCGTGCGTATCTCTCCCGGTTGCGGCGGGAGATAACGGCCCAGAAACTCGCGGAACGGCCGCTCGCCGATGAAGCAGATGCCCGTCGAGTCCTTCTTGTCGTGCACCGGCAGACCCTCGGCGCGTGCGAGCTCGCGCACGTCGCGCTTGTGGAGCGCGCCGAGGGGAAAGAGCGTCCGCGCAAGCTGCTCCTGCGTCAGCCGATACAGAAAATAGCTCTGGTCCTTGGTCCCGTCCTCGGCTTTCAGAAGCTGGAAAGAGCCTTCGCTCGACCGGATCTGCGCATAGTGCCCGGTCGCGATGTAGTCGGCGCCGAGATCGAGCGCGTGATCCAGGAACGCCCGGAACTTGATCTCCGCATTGCACAGCACATCGGGATTGGGCGTGCGGCCCGTGCGGTACTCGCGCAGGAACTCCTCGAAGACCCGCTTCTTGTACCGGGCCGAGAAGTTGACGACGTCGATCTCGATGCCGAGCCGCTCGGCCACCGCAACCGCGTCGACGAGGTCCTCGCGCGAGGAGCAGTACTCGTCAGTATCGTCGTCCTCCCAGTTCTTCATGAAGAGGCCCGATACGCGGAAGCCCTGACGCTTCAGCAGCAGGGCGGCGACCGATGAATCGACGCCGCCCGACATCCCAACGATGACGCGCTTTCCTGCCATGGCCGTGTCCGGAGATTGTACTAGAACCTACCGGCGCCGCAGTCGCTCTGCGCGCCGGCTCGGAACGTGGACAAAAAAAGGGCGGGGTCACGACCCCGCCCTTCCTGACTCGAATGCCGCGCGAACGCGTGTGCCAGTTCTCTTCGAATCTCCTGGTTTATCCCGCCGCGCGTTGCAAACGCGTTAACTTACTTCTTCATCGCATCCGGGCACTTCACCTTCTTGCCACCGACCGTCACTTCGTCACCGGCCTTCTTGCCCTTGCAGGCCTTGGTAACGGCAGGATCCACCTTTTCGGCGGCGATGACGGGCATGGTTGCAACGAGCGCAAAGGTCCCGGCCACAA
>DASPGR010000182.1:0-8786 GCA_035620515.1 Burkholderiales bacterium
CGTGCTGCCCGCAGTCGCGAGCACGCTCGCGTGGCTGCGGCAGTGTCCGCGCATCGAAGCGCTTGCGCTGCCCCCGGTCAAAGCAAGCCTGGGACTGGCGTGGCTGGCACTCGCGACCGGCATCGCCGCTCTGGCTGCCACGGGAGTCTCGCCCGAGCTGTTCTACGCTGCGCTCTGGATCGGTCCGCCGCTGGTCTTTTGCGGCCTGCAGCAGCTCGTGCTCGGCGAGACGCTGCTCTCGCCCCTCGCACGCGGCGACTGGCGCCCGTTACTGCAGCCCGCGCTTGCGGCGCTCGTCTGCGGATTTTTCTGGGAAATGTGGAACTACGGCAGCCTCGCCCAGTGGCATTACAGCATCCCTTACGCGCAGAAGTTCCAGCTCTTCGAGATGCCGCTGCTGGGCTACATGGGCTATCTGCCGTTCGGCGTCATGTGCGCGCTGGCGCTCGACCTCATCGCCCGCATCGTCGAGCGCCGCGGCCTTTATATCTGACACGCCGCAGCTGAGACGCCTTGTCTGCGACGCCTCGTTCAGGACGCCGGACGCGTCAATTCTTCCCTGGATAGAGCTTCTCGATCTCCTTCGCTTCCGGCCGCAGGTGGTAGTCCTGGTCGAGCTCGCCGCTGCCGCAGGGGCTCTTGATGGTGATGAACGTCGCTGGGCCGTTGACAGGCCGCGAGCGGTGGCGCGTATTCCTGGGAATGTGGACGAGTGTGCCGGGGCCGACCACGCGGTCCTCGTCGCCGAGCACGAAGTGCATCTGGCCGGATATGACGAGGCTGAACTGCTCCTCGTTCGGATGCTCGTGCAGCGGCGGCCCCTCGCCTTCCGGCTTGGTCACGATGCCGAACTTCATGAGTTCGCCCGGCACGCTGCCGGATTCCACCTTGTTGTTGACGCGTGACTTCCTCTTTTCCAGATCCTTCAGCTCATAGAACGGCACGGCATCCTCCTGTTGGGTTAAGTACTCCCGTATGGATCATAGCGCGAATCCAGTTAATCACCGATCACGCAGCACCAGCTGGGCTCCCCGCTCGGCAATCATGATCGTCGGCGAGTTCGTGTTCCCCGACACGATCGTCGGCATGACCGACGCATCGATGACGCGCAAGCGCTCGATCCCGCGCACGCGAAGGTGCGGGTCAACCACCGCCGTGGCGTCGCCCGCGCGCCCCATCTTGCAGGTGCCGACCGGGTGAAAGATCGTGGTGCCGATGTTGCCCGCCGCCTCTACGAGCTCCTCGTCCGACTGGTACTGCGGCCCCGGCATGAACTCTTCGGGCGCAAAGGGCTTCAGCGCCTCGGTCCCGGTCACAATGCGGCGCGTGAGCCGCATCGACTCGATCGCCACCGTGCGGTCCTCGGGCGTCGAGAGGTAATTGCACTGGATCGCGGGGTAGGCACGCGGATCGGGAGAAGTGATTCTCAGGTGACCGCGCGAGGTCGGGCGCAGGTTGCACACGCTCGCCGTGATAGCGGGAAAACGGTGCGGGGGATCCCCGAACTTGTCGAGCGAGAGCGGCTGGATGTGATACTCGACATTGGGCGTTGCGTGCGAGGGGCTCGACTTCGCAAAGGCCCCGAGCTGCGAGGGCGGCATCGTCATCGGGCCGCTGCGGAAGAGCGCGTATTCGAGCCCGATCCTCGCCTTGCCCCACCACGAGGAGAGGATGGTGTTCAGCGTCTCCGCGCTATTCACCTTGAACGCCATTCGAAGCTGCAGGTGGTCCTGGAGGTTTTCACCGACCGGGAGCTCGTGAATCAGCGGGATGCCCTGGCGCTGCAGCACCGCGCCGGGGCCGACGCCGGAGAGCTGGAGGATCTGCGGGCTGCCGATCGCGCCTGCGCAGAGAATCGTCTCCCGCCGCGCTTCGGCATACACCTCCTCCCTGCCCTGGAAGAATTCGACGCCGGTCGCGCGCCGGCCCTCGAGCCGGAGCTTCTTCACCAGGGCGCCGGTCACCACCGTCAAATTGGGGCGCTTCATCGCGGGGCGGAGAAACGCTTTGGATGCATTCCAGCGCACGCCGCTCCTCTGGTTCACTTCGAACTTCGATACGCCCTCGTTGTTGCCGCGGTTGAAATCGTCGGTCCACGGAATTCCCGATTCGATCGCGGCATCGCGAAAGGCCTCGATCACATCCCAGCGCAGGCGATTCGGCTCGACGCGCCACTCGCCACCTTCGCCGTGCTTTTCGTCCGCGCCGCGCCAGTGATCTTCCACCCCCATGAACACCGGCAGCACGTGCTGCCAGGACCAGTTCGAGTCGCCGGTCAGCTGCGCCCACTCGTCGTAGTCGCGCGCCTGCCCGCGAAGATAGAGCATGGCGTTGATCGAGGAGGAGCCGCCCAGCACCTTGCCGCGCGGGTACAGGATCGAGCGTCCGTTGAGCCCCGGGTCCGGCTCGGTGCGGTAGCACCAGTCGGTGCGCGGATTCCCGATGCAGTAGAGATAGCCGACCGGGATGTGGATCCAGATCCAGCTGTCCTTGCCGCCGGCCTCGAGCAGCAGCACCGACGTGTTGGGATCGGCCGAGAGCCGGTTCGCGAGCACGCAGCCGGCGCTGCCGCCTCCCACGATCACGTAATCGAACGGTCCGATCGTCCTCGCCATGCCGCGTGGCCCTCAGCGCTTGGTGGTCTCGAGCCCCGCTTCCTGCACGACCTTGGTCCACCGCGCGATCTCGGACTTCACGTGTGCGGAAAAGGCGGCCTGAGACTCCGGCGTGATGGTAATGCCCTGGCCTTCGAGACGCTTGCGCAGCGGGGTGCCGCCCGCCAGCAGCTTGTTGAGATCGGAATTGATCTTGCTCTGAATCGCCTGCGGAACCTTGGCCTGCGTGCAGAGGCCGTACCAACCGGTGACGTCGTAACCCGGCACGCCCGACTCGGCGAAAGTCGGCACCTCCGGCACCTGCGCGTTGCGCGTTCCCGAAGTGACGGCGAGCGCGCGCACCCGTTTCGCCTTGATAGCCGCGAGCGGCCCGCCCGCGAGATTGCCGACCGAGGATTCCATGTGCCCGCTCATGACGTCGGCCAGCGCGGCGGCCGCGCCCTTGTAGGGCACGTGCACGATATTAATGCCGGTCATCGTCTTGAGAAGCTCGATCGACAGGTGAGGCGAGCCGCCCACGCCGGACGAGCCGAAGTTGAGCTTGCCGGGATGCGCCTTTGCATACGCGATGTATTCGCCGAGGGCATGCATCGGCATCGACGGATGCACCATGAACACGTTGGGCACGCCGCCGATCTTCGCGACGAACGCGAAGTCGCGCACCGGATCGTAGGTCAGCGTCTTTCTGAACCGGGCGGGCGTCACGCCGTGCGAGCCGATGTTGCAGAGGACGAGCGTATAGCCGTCGGGCGTTGCTTTCGCCGTGTACTCCGTGGCAATGTTGCCCGAAGCGCCCGGCCGGTTTTCCACGATTACCGTCCCGCGCCACACTTCAGCAAGCGCCGCACCGACGATGCGCGCGGTGGTATCAACGCCGCCGCCCGGCGTATATCCGACCATGATCCGCACCGGCTTGGTCGGATAATCCTGCGCAAAAGCGGCGGACGCACCGCACGCCGTGGCCAGCGCCAGCGCAAGCTCGAGGATGAAAACGGAAGGATGAAGGCGAACACGCAGTTCGAGCATGATTTTTCTCTCCCTTGGGTTTCCCGCGATTCGTCGGCGCGGGGGCTGCGCCTTTTTTGCTGTGCGGCCATTGTCTGCCGCCGGCGCGCAATCAGCAAGCTTTACGGGCCGCCTTGAATTAATCGCGAAAACAAGTGGATACCGTCGGGCGCTCGTGCCGGACCGAGTCCGCGCGCGGCGGCCGGGAAACCATCCCGTTTCGCTCTGTTCCAAGCTGATGGGATCCGCCCGGGTGTCATCGGTGCTCAAACGAAGAGGAGGCGACGTGGGTCTTTCCCGATCGCAGAACAAGGAGCTCGAGCATCGCCTTGCCGAGCTCAGCAAGGAAGTGCACGAGAACATTCGCCGCACCATGCCCAAGCCGGCCGACGACAAGTCGCTCGACCGCGCCGGGACGGCGCTCGACTCCGGCGACGAGGCGGTCAACAGCGTGCAGGAGGAATTCGACCATTCGCTGCATCAGCGCTACCTCGCGGAGCTGCGCCAGCTCGAAGCGGCACAGGCCCGGGTGCAAAGCGGCGAGATAGACCAGTGCGTTGATTGCGGCGGCGAGATCAGCGCCGACCGGCTCTTTGCCTACCCGCTTGCCACCCGCTGCATCTACTGCCAGGAGCGCTACGAGAAAACCCATCCGGGCAGCGTCACGCCCAAGCTCTAACATTACTTCGTGATTGGTGATGGGTGACGGGTGATGAGTGTTAAGCAACCCGTTTGATTCTTGCACCCATCACTCATCCCCCGGCACCCAGTCGGCATATGTGGTGGTAGTATTTGCGCGCCCGATCCCTGCATTGGAAAGACCCCTTCATGTCCGCCTCTCACGACGCGCCGCCGAGCGTGCTCGACCGCCCGCTCGAAGTCGGCGTTGCCGACTGGAAAAGCCGTGACCTCTACTTTCTGCTGACGGCGCTCGTCATTCCGCGTCCCATCGGCTGGGTCTCGACGATTTCGGCGAAAGGCGTGCGCAACGTCGCTCCGTACTCCTACTTCAATCTGATGGGCAGCAACCCGGCGTACGTCGCGCTGGGCTCGACCGGCGTCAAGGACAGCCTCGCCAACATGCGCGAGGTGCCGCAGTTCGTCGCGAACATCGTCACCATGGATCTTCTCGAGAAAATGAATTTCACCTCGGGCGACTTTCCGAGGGACGAGGACGAGTTCAGCTGGGCGGGGCTGACGCCCGCGCCGTCGGTGAAAGTTCGCCCCGCGCGGGTGGGGGAAGCGAAGGCGCACCTGGAATGCGAAGTCGCGCAGGTCGTGACCGACGGCGAGACCAACATCATCCTCGGCCGCGTGGTCCACGTGCACGTGGAGTCCTCGGTGTGGAAGGACGGGCGCGTCGATCCGAGGCTCCTCGATCCGGTCTGCCGGCTCTCTGGCCTCGGTTACGCGTCGCTCGGTGAGCTCTTCCGCCTCGAGCGCCCGCAGTGGAAGAATGTCGCGGGCACGCAGGGTCAGGAGGCGATGCCGCGGGCCGCGAGGCGCTGACGTCGATAGCGCGTGATGCGTGACCGCTGAGCCGTGACCAGACGTCCCGGCTGGCATGACGGTGGTCGCAGCAGCGCAGCTTGTAGGCCGCCGTACGGAGGGCTATAGTGACCGCAAGCGCTGACAAGAGCGCGGGTCGGTCACGATACCAGGGAGGAGGTCACCATGATCAGGTCATTCCGCATTGCCGCGTGTTTCGGGATCATTGCCGGTCTTGCCGGTCTTGCCGGTCTGCCGGCGATGGATGCCGCGGCGCAGAAAGTCGATTTCTCGGGCAAGCGCATCGAGATGGTTGTGCCCTTCCCGCCGGGAGGCGGCAGCGACGTCTACAGCCGCGCGCTCGCGCCTTTCTTCGAGAAGCATCTGCCCGGCAATCCGTCCATCATCATCCGCAATGTGCCCGGCGGCGGCTCGATCACGGGCGCGAACCAATTCCAGTCGCGTGCCAGGCCGGACGGGCTGAACGTGCTGATCTGCTCGTCTTCCACGGTCATGAATTTCGTGTTCAAGCGAGACAAGTTCCAGCTCGATCTCAACAAGGCGGTGCCCATCCTGCTCTCGCCGCAGGGCTCGGTGGTGTATGCCTCGACTGCGCTCGGGGTGACAGGAGCCAAGGATATCGCCAAGCTGAAGGGCCAGGCGCTGACATTCGGCGGCGGCGGCCCGACCGGGGCCGAGATGCGGATGACCATCACGTTCGAGCTGCTTGGCCTCGACGTGAAGTACGTGTGGGGAATTGCCCGCGGCCCGACGCGCCTTGCGTTCGAGCGCGGCGAGTTCAACATCAACTACGACACGACGCCGGCCTTCCTGAAGAACGCGTCGAAGCTGGTGAAGGCGGGCAAGGCCGTGCCGCTCTTCGCACTCGGGGTTCTCGACGAGGCGGGCAACCTCCAGCGCGACCCGAACTTCAAGGAACTCCCGAGCTTTGCCGAGGTGTACGAGACCATGCACGGCAAGAAGCCCTCGGGCCCGGCCTACGAGGCGTGGAAGTCGGTTCTCAAGATGGGCGTGATGGCCAACAAGTCGATCCTGCTGCCGGCCGGCACGCCGAAACCGATCGTGGATGCCTGGCGTGCGGCGGCGCAGAAGACGCTTGCCGATCCCGAGTTCGAGAAGCAGGCGGCCAAAGTCATAGAAGGCTATCCCCAGTTCGTCGGAGACTCGGCGGCCCCGATCATGAGCACGGCCACCACGGTCCCGCCGGATGTCTGGGAATGGATCAAGGCGTTCCTCAAGACCAAGCATGACGTGACGCTCTGAGGGCCCCGGCGCCTCATCCGGACGTCTCGCTCGAATGTCGATGCCGAGTCGCCCACGGCCCGGCCGGGCGGCTTGGCCGCCCCTGCGGTCGAGGCCGCGATAGCGACCGCTTCGGCGTCCTGCACCCATGACGGACTTCCTCATCGCCGCGCTGGTAGGGCTGCTCGATCTCGAGCACTTCCTGTTCCTCGTTCTCGGAACGTTGCTCGGCCTCGTCGTCGGTTTTCTGCCCGGCCTCGGCGGAATCGCGGGCCTGTCGCTGCTGCTGCCGTTCGTCTACGGCAAGGATCCGACGCTGATGCTGCCGATGATGATCGGGTTGCTCGCTGTCACGAACACCTCGGACACGTTTCCTGCGGTGCTCATGGGCATACCCGGCACGTCGAGCGCGCAGGCCACCATCCTCGACGGGTTCCCTCTCGCGCAGCGCGGCGAGGCGGCGCGCGCGCTGGGCGCCGCGTTCTCGGCCTCGCTCCTGGGCGGCCTCTTCGGCGCCTTCGTCCTGACCGCGAGCATATACGTCGCGCGGCCGCTGATCCTCGGTGTCGGCTTCGGCGAGCAGCTGATGCTGATCATCCTCGCGCTCACCATGGTGGGGATGCTGACCGGGGCGAGCGCGCTGAAGGGCCTGGCAAGCTGCGGGCTGGGGCTTCTCATCGGGAGCATCGGTTCCGCTCCCGCCACCGGCGACTACCGCTTCTCGTTCGGCACCGTGTACTTGGGCGACGGCATTCCTCTGGTGATCCTCGGCCTCGCTCTTTTCGCGGTGCCGGAGATGGTGGACATCCTGCGACGCCGCGCGAGGATCTCCAAGGTCCCGGAGCTCGGGTCGGGCACGCTGCGCGGCTTCGCGGAAACGCTCCGCCATAAATGGCTGGTCGTTCGCTGCTCGGCGATCGGAACGCTGATCGGGGCGTTGCCCGGGCTCGGGGGCTCGGTGACCAACTGGGTTGCCTACGGACACGTGGTGCAGTCGGTGAAAGACCGCGCCATGCTCGGCAAGGGCGACATCCGGGGAGTGATCGGGCCCGAATCGGCGAACAACTCCGACAACGGCGGCGCGCTCGTCCCGACGCTCATGTTCGGCATTCCGGGCTCGGGCAGCATGGCCGTCTTCCTCGGCGGCCTCATCCTGATCGGCATCGAGCCCGGGATCGGCATGATGGAGCGCCACCTCGATCTCACCTTCATCATCATCTGGTCGCTCGCGCTCGCCAACGTGATCGGCGCCGGAACGTGTCTCTTCTTCGCGAAGCCGATCGCGCGCCTCACGCTCGTTCCCTTCATGCTGGTCGCGCCGTTCATGATCGTGATCATCTACTTCGCGGCGTTCCAGGCCACCCGCGACTGGGCGGATCTCGCCGCCCTCTTCGTGCTGGGCGTGCTCGGCATGTACATGAAGCGCTTCGGCTGGTCGCGCCCCGCGCTGCTCATCGGCTTCGTGCTGTCGATGCGGCTTGATGCGGCGGTCTACCAGTCGGTGCAGGTCTACGGCATGAGCTTCCTCGAGCGCACCGGCGTGCAGGTGATGCTCGCCCTTATCGCGGTCTCCGTATTCCTCGCCGCGCGCTTCAAGCCGTCCCGCGCGCCGCTGACGGCCGACGGGGCGCACGCCGCCATTCACCGCACGCCGCAGATGATTTTCCTGGGCGTGGTCACGGCATGCGTCGGCTACGTGATCTATGAAGCGTCCGGGCACAGCTTTCTCACCCGGGTTTTTCCGCTGTCCGTGGCGCTGATCACGCTTGCCCTGCTCGTGGCGGCAATTGCGCTCTCCTTGCGCGGCCGGCCGTCGTACCTGCTGCACGACAGCGAACGCGAATGGTCCGCCGAGGAGCGCCCGCGGTACTCGGAGTGGCACTTCCAGGGCTGGATGCTCGGGCTGCTCGCCGCGATCGCCGCGGTCGGTTTCGTGCTGGGGATATTCGTTTTCCTCTGCGCCTTCCTGCGGCTAAAGGCGAACGTGGCGTGGACGCAGGCCGTGCTGGCGGCGGCCGTAGCAGGCACTTTCCTGAGCCTGCTGTCGCATCTCCTGGTTTTCTATTTCCCGAGGGGAGTCCTCCAGTTTCTGGTCGACATGCCGTGGCCGTTCAACTAGAGTGCAGTGCCCATGAAGATCACGAAGCTCGAAGTGCACATCCTGCGCGCGCCGGACGAGGGGCGCCCGCACTGGGTCAGCCATTTCAAGGTGCCCAAGGCCAATGAGATCCTGGTGCGGATGCAGACCGACCAGGGGGTGGAAGGCATCGGCATCGCGACCAGCTACACGCCGATCGAGGCAGCGATCCATGCCGTGCGCACGGGCATCGGGGAGCTCATTATCGGCGCCGATCCGCTCGCGCCGGAACGGCTCTACGAGAAACTCTTCGCGCTCACCTCGCAGCGGCTCGCGCA
>DASPGR010000183.1:0-34095 GCA_035620515.1 Burkholderiales bacterium
GATTCGTCCTCGAGCATGCGGCGGACCAGCGCCGTCGTATCGGACTCATAGCCATCGGTGCGCTTCTTGAATTCCCACTTCTTGCCGAGCGGGAACACCGGCGATTTCAGGAGTTCACGGAGTTTCATCTTCGGGGAAAGATGTGATCGGTGATGGGTGATGGGTGATCACGATTCACGGTTTGCTGTCCGCGAGGCGTGTCTCACCGCTGACGGGTGGCTTGTAGCCGTAGCACGAGCATGTGTGCAGAAGTTTCGTGCCCGGGGGCAAAGGCTTCGGCCCCTCCTCGCCCACGATGTAGCCCGCGACGATGCCAATGGCGATCACTGCTGCCAGTGCGCCGGAGGAACTGCTGCTGCTCAACGTCAGGTGCCCGCCCGGCGCGCCCGGGGGAACCGGCGTGCCGGAGACGAAAGTTACGCTGGCATTCGAGCTCGACACCGCTGCCGCCGTCGCCGCGGACACGCCAACCAGTGTCGCGCCGTCACGCGATGATTCCTGGCCGTGCATTGTGGTCGCGCAGGACGACAACACCAGACAGGGCAGGAAAGCAACCAGGATTTGCAATGCACGGCGCATGAGTCGCGGACCCGGCCGGTTCAGTCGGACAGCGGGTTCTCCAGATTATAGCGCGGCGAGCCGTGCCGCCGCCGTGGCGTAAGGCCGGCCGCGGGACGCCCTGGACGCTACTTCTTGGCCCCTTCCTTCGCGGCCGTCATCTCGGCACCGCTCTTGAGCAAGGGCTCCACCTCGGCGCTCGCAACGACAAAGGTCCACTTGGCAAGAGCCTTTTCCGCGGCAATGCGCTCATCGAGTGCTTTCAGGGTCTCGGCAAAATCCTTGTCGCGCCGTTCCTTTTCTTCCGGCTTCTCGCCCTTCTCCGGCACGCGCTTGCGGGGGGGCGTGCCCGACACGGTGAAGGTCATCTGGTAGTCGTCACCGGCCTTGCGCTTGGCAATCTTCACGCGGTAGGTCAGGTTGTCGAACGTCTCGGCCACGGCCACCGTCCACGGGTGCACGGGATCGCTGCCGGGACCGGCGATGACGTCGGCGAAACGCATCGTGCCGAGCTTGTTGGTCGCGGTCACTGCCGCGCTGGCGTCGAGCTTGCCGCCGTTCGCGAAACGCCACTCGCCCCACTCCTCGTTCCGGGTGATTCTCCACTGCGGCGCGCCGCCTTCAGGCCCGACGGCGAGGGTGCGGATGCGCTCCGCCTTGAAGAAATCCTTCTTGAGCCACTTCGCAGGATCGGCCTCCACGGCATTGAGCGGATCCGAAACTGCGACCACAAGGTCCTTCGCCCCGGGCGGCAGCACGTAACGCCCCGCAGGCACGCCGTCGCGCGCCCCGGGCAGCGGGTTGACGGGATCCTTTTTAAGAACCGTCTTGCCCAGGATGATGCGGGCAAGGCTCTTGCCCGCGGCGTCTTTGAACTCCATTACCGTGCCGGCGCCGTCTCCCTTGCCCGGCTCGCCGAGGTTCAACCGCGGGTAGAGCTTGGCCGCGACGTGTTCGGACTGGGTGATCTTCAGCTCGATCAGCTTCACCATGAGCGCGCTGATCGCATCGAAATCGGCAGTGTAGCCACCACGCTCCTCGACGACCCACGCGTTCTCCTTGCGCACGAGGGTCGCGCGACGCTTGTCGGCCTGCAGGCGGATCTCGGCGACATCCGCGATCCTGAGATCCGGCAGGAGCTTTGCGCCAATCCTGGCGCCGCTGTCGCGGTAAGCCGAATAGTCCTTCCAGAAAAGGGCGAGGCCCACGCCGCCCAGCACGAGGAGAGCCAGGATCAGAATCAGGAACTGTTTGCGGGTCATGCTGCCCTGGCCCTCCCCCGCCGCGCCAGCGCGAGGACAAGGCCCGCGAGCGCGACGAGCAGCGGGATGAGCGCGATGTTGATGACCTTCGTCCACAGCTCCAGCCGGTCGGTCTCAACGCGCAGATTCTTCCTCAAATCTTTCAGCGCGAGCCGCGTCTCCACGGCCTTGTTGCGGAAGTTCTCGAGCTCGGCCTGCTGCTCTGCCGTGAGTATGGTGGCCGACGTTCCCTGCCTCGCCTTCTGCAGCGACTGAAGCTTCTCCTGGGTCTGGGTAAGCGAGTCTTCCAGCTCCTTGATCTTGCCGAGATACTGCTGCTGCGCCTGCGCCTCCATCTGGCGGACGACGGTCAACGGGCGGCTGAATGCGGCGCGGCTTCTGAGGCTGATGAGCGCATCATCGCCCGCGAGCTGCTCGACGAGGCCCTGGGCGAGCGCCAGGTTGCCATTGCGCGGAATGACGACGCGCTGCCCGAAGAGTTCCTGCACATCCACGGACGCGTTGTCCGTCAGGAGGTCGACATCGGCGACCAGCACGACGGAATTCTCCTCCGCCGAACGCTTGATCTGGGGCTCGGCCGGCTCCTCCTTCTTGGGCTTTTCGACCTTCTTGTCGTCTCCGGCGGGCGCGTTGAAGGGCTTGGGCTTGCCCTCCGGGAACGCGGTATGGAACGTGCCCGTCAGACGGATGGCGAGCGGCATTTCTTCTTTCGTGGGCTCGAAGCCGCGGGTGGAAGGCTCTCCGGAAAGCGTGGCGATGATGAGATCCACCGGCATGGCGTTCCTGGAGGTGTGCGCGAGCACGGTCTGGGTCAACCCCTCGGCGGGCTTGCCCTTGAACGAGCCCCCGAAGGGGATGAGGAGCGTCCCGACCTGGCTCGTCACCACGTCGTCCATGTTGAGCGCCTGAGTATTGAGGGACAGCAGCGTCGGCAGCAGGCGCGGGCCCTCGCCGCTCGCAAACGTCATGTCCGCCACGACCTTCCCCATGTCCATGTCCAGTCCCCAGGCCTTGAACAGCTGGTAGAACGTGGACTGGCCCGCGCGCGATCCGCCGAAGGGGTTCTGCATGTCGGCCTGCTGGTCAAAGTAGGCGTACGGATCGACGAACGCGATCAACTTCCCGCCGCGCAGGACGAACTGATCGATCGCATACTCCGTCTCCTCCATCATGTCCCGCGGATGGATGACGAGCAGCACCTTGATGTCGTCCGGGATCTTCTTGGCGTCGGTCTGGATCTCCTGCAGCTCGAAGCTGCGCTTCAACTCCGAGATCAGCACCCAGGGCTGCGTCGGTTGCTGCCTCAACATCGGATTGAGCGCTCGCCCCATGACCGGCAGCGCGCTCATGACGCCGATCACCGGCTTCTTGGCCGCGGCGACCTGGGCGATGGCGCGCGTGATGTCGTACTCCAGCAGCCGCTCGCGGTCGGGCGTCAGCACCGGCAGCGCCGCCTTCTGGTCGAGGAAGGCGATCGCGAGTCCGAGGTAGAACTTCTCTCCGGTGTTGGTGAGCTGGCCCTCGAGCCCGTCGAGCTGGGCCGAATCCTCAGCGTCGGAGTCGGGCTGCGGGTTGAATTTTTCGATGACCACCCTCCCGCCCGAGGCTGCGCGGTACTCGTTCAGCAGGTCCTCGACGCGCTTGGCGAACGTCTTGAGGCCGACCGGCACCGCAGCGCCCTGTGTGTAGTAGAAGCGGACTTTGACCGGAGCCTCGAGCTTCGAGAGAACCGTACGGGTGCCGGACGAGAGCGTGTAGACGTCGCCCTGCGTGAGGTCTGCGCGAAAGCTCGCCTTGCCCACGATGTAGTTGAGCGCGATGAGGGCGGCAAGGAGGACTACGACCCCTGCCACGGAGTAGAGCAATGTTTCGAATCGCCTGCTTCTCATAAAAAAGTCTTCGTAAGCGGTCTCATCCGGCACGGTGGCTGCGGATGATGACTCCGGTCGTAAAGAGGGCAAATCCCATGAGCGACGCGAAGAATACGACGTCGCGAAGATCAATCACGCCGCGCTGGAATCCGTCGAAGTGGGTCATCACCGAGAACGCTGCGACAACGTCGACCACGCGCGCGCTTGCGAACCGCGACAGGAGCCCGGTCACGGGCTCGTAGCCCGCGAGTATCAGGAAAAGGCAGATCAGCACGGCCACGATGAAGCTGATCACCTGGTTGCGCGTCATCGCGGAAGTCATGCAGGTGATGGCGAGATACGAGCCCGCGAGTAGGAAGCTCCCGACGTAACCCGCAAAGATCACGCCGTTGTCGGGGCTGCCCAGATAGTTGACCGTGATGATCACCGGGAACGTGAGCGCGAGCGCCAGGGCGAGAAACAGCCACGAGGCGAGGAATTTGCCGACCAGCGCTTCCCACGTGGTCACCGGCATCGTGAGGAGGAGTTCCATCGTGCCGAGCCGCCGCTCCTCCGACCACAGCCGCATGCCCACTGCCGGCACGAGGAAGAGATAGAGCCACGGGTGCCACGTGAAGAAGGAGACGAGGGAGGCCTCGCCGCGCTCGAAGAAGCTGCCCACCGTAAATGTGAAGAAGCCGGTGAGCAGCAGGAAGATGACGAGGAACACGTAGGCGATGGGCGAGGTGAAATACCCTCCCAGCTCGCGCTTGATGATCGCCCTGATGTTGGTCCATGCGCTCATGATGCTCACTGCGCTTTCACCGTGTCGGGCAGCGTGATCGCCCGGAATACTTCGTCCAGCCGGCCCTCTTCCGTGCGAAGCTCGTCGATCGTCCATTTCTGCTGCGCGGAGAGCTCCGCCACCTCGCCCGTCAGGCTCGCGCCGCCCTTCGCATGGTCGGGATAGACGCGGACGTCCACCATGCCCGCCTCGTTCTTCATCACCTCGGTGCTCGCCGCACTCGCAATGGCGGAGAGCCGATCGGTGATTTCGGCGGCCGGGGTACCTCTGACGCGCAGCCAGACCGCGCCGGCATTGGGCGCGCGCGATTTGAGCTCCTCGGGCGTTCCGTTCGCGACGATCCGTCCGCGGTCGATGATGATGACGCGCGTGCATGCCGCCTCGACTTCCTCGAGGATGTGGGTTGAGAACACGATCGCCTTGTTCGCGCCCATGCGCTTGATGAGGTTGCGCACCTCGTGTTTCTGGTTGGGATCGAGACCGTCAGTCGGCTCGTCCATGATCAGGACATCGGGATCATGGATCAGCGCCTGCGCAAGGCAGGTGCGGTGCTTGTAGCCCTTGGAGAGCGTGTCGATCACCTGATGCCGCACGTTCTCTAGAAAACACAGCTCGACAGCGCGGTCCACGGCGCCGCGGCGCGCCATGCCGGAGAGGCCTCGCAGCTCCGCGGCGAACATGAGAAAACCCTGCACCGTCATGTCGGCGTAGGCGGGGGCATTCTCGGGGAGGTAGCCGATCAGCCGCTTGGCCGGCAGGGGATTCTCCAGCACGTCGAAGCCGCCGACCCGGATCGACCCCGAGGTGGGCGGGATGAAGCCGGTCACCATGCGCATGGTGGTGGACTTGCCCGCGCCATTCGGGCCGAGAAATCCCAGGACCTCCCCGCGCTCGACGGAGAACGAGACTTCATTGACGGCGAGCTTTGGCCCGAACGCCTTGACGAGGTTTTCGACCTGGATCATGCGTCTTCCCCCAACACTGCCCGGGAACGGTAAGGCATTCTTTAAACCCTCTCTTAAATGAGACTTAACGCCGCCGCTTCAACCATTGAGCCGGGGCGCCCCGTGCGCCGCCACGATGAGCACCGGCTGTCACTTCAGCCACTATGCCCATCTAAGGGATTGTCCCGCAGGGCCTTTTTTTGGCGCCGCACGCGCGTCGGCACGCTCTTTCGCGAGACCCGCATGCCTGGTGCCGACAGTCTGACTCGAACAGACGACCTACCGCTTACAAGGCGGTTGCTCTACCACTGAGCTATGCCGGCTCGGGGCGCCATTATAGACCGTCCCGGCACCGGCTGTGACCGCCCGCGGCCCTGCTCCGGAACGCCGCCGCCCGCCATGCGCGCGGGCAAAACTACTTGATGACCTGGAGCTTGGGCTTGCCGCCGTTGCCATTCGGTGGAGAGGGCTCGGACGGGGTGTCGCTCGCCCCGTTCTTCGCGGGCTCGCGCGGGAAGAACATGCCCTGGCCGTTCTCGCGCGCAAAAATCCCGGTAACCGCCGCGATGGGCACCGAGCACTCGCGCGAGACGCCGCTGAAGCGGGCCGCGAACTGGATCGTGTCGTTGCCGATCTTCAGCCGGTGCGTCGCATCGTAGCTCACGTTGAGCACGATCTCGCCGTTCTTGACATGATCCGTGGGCACGCGCGTATTGGCGTCGACCTGCACCGTGATGTAGGGCGTGAGATTGCTGTCCGAGCACCACTCGTGGATGGCGCGGATGACATAGGGCTTGGTGGAGCGCTCTGCCATGGCTTCAGCGGCGCATGACCTTTTCGGAGGCCGTGAGCGCATCGATGAACGCAGGCCGGCTGAAGAGCCGCTCGGCGTACTTCATGAGCGGCGCGCTCGTCTTGGGCAGCGGGATGCCGTAGTGGTCGAGCCGCCAGAGAAGCGGGGCGATCGCCACATCGAGCATGGTGAACTCCTCGCCGAGCATGTACTTCTGCTTGGTGAACACGGGGGCGATCTGGGTGAGATTGTCCCGTATCACGGCGCGCCCCTTTTCCGCCTGCTTCTGGGTGCCCTTCTCGATCGACTCGATGTGGCCGAACATTTCGTGCTCGAAGCGGAAGAGGAAGAGGCGCGCCCGCGCCCGCATCACCGGGTCGGCGGGCATCAGCTGCGGGTGGGGAAACCGGTCATCGATGTACTCGTTGATGATGTTGGATTCGTACAGGATGAGCTCGCGCTCGACCAGCACCGGGACCTGGTTGTACGGGTTCATCACCGCCAGGTCCTCGGGCTTGTTGAACAGATCCACGTCGACGATCTGGAAGTCCATCCCCTTCTCGTACAGCACGATGCGGCAGCGCTGGCTGAAGGGGCAGGTCGTGCCTGAGTATAGGGTCATCATAGATGCGGCGATCGGGGGCGGGACCCGCAGCGGGTCGCGGGCCACAGTTGTTAGTGGACGTCCTTCCAGTATTCCTTCTTGAGAGCGTAGGCCAGGGCAAAAAAGATGACGAGGAACAGCAGGACGAAAATGCCGATCTCGATGCGGGTGCGCTTCCCGGGCTCGGCCATGTAGGCGAGAAAGTTGACGAGATCCCTCACGAGAAGATCGTACTCGAGGGGGCTCATCATCCCGGGCCTGGCCAGCACAAGCTTCTGCACCTCCCGCTTTTCCACGTCCTCTTCGTCGTTGCCGCGTGAAATCACCACGACCTCGGTGCGCAGCTCCTGCTCGCCCTGGATCTGCCACAGGACGTGCGGCATGCCGACGTCCGGATACACGACATTGTTCCACCCCGTCGGGCGCGAGGGATCGCGATAGAAACTGCGCAGATACGTGTAGAGCCAGTCCGCGCCGCTGCCGTCGGGCGACGCACGCGAGCGGGCGATCACGGTGAGATCCGGCGGGACGGCGCCAAACCATTCCTTGGCGTCATTCGGATCCATGCTGTTCTTCATGAGGTCGCCAACCTTTGCGCCCGTGAAGATCAGGTTGTCGCGAATCTGCTGGGGGGTCAGCGCGAGCGCTTCGAGCTGGTTGTAGCGCATGTAGCCCGCGCTGTGGCAGCCGAGGCAGTAGTTCACGTAGATCTTGGCCCCGCGCTGCAGCGACGTGAGATCGTGCGGATCGATCGGCGCGCGGTCGAGGCGCACGCTCTCGGCCGCCAGCGCAAGCACCGGGGCGAGGAGCAGCACGACCAGCAGTTTCCGCGCGCAGCTCATGTCAATGCGCGCCTTCCCACGTCACGCGTGACGGTTCGGGCTTCGTCCTGTCGATGGCCGTGTACCACGGCATCAACAGGAAGAACGCGAAATACACGAGCGTGAAGAGCTGTGCCGTGAGGGTGCGGCCCTCGGTCACCGACAGCGTGCCCAGATAGCCGAGCACGATGAAGGAGACGACGAAGAGGGCCAGCGCGGCCTTCGTGATCGGCCCCTTGTAGCGGATGGACTTGACGGGACTCCGATCGAGCCAGGGCAGCAGGAAGTAGATCAGCGTTCCGGCGCCCATCAGCGCCACGCCCCACACCTTTGGGTCGATGACGAACTGCTCGGGTCCCTTCATGAAGAAGATGAGCACGGCCCCGACGAGCACTGCGGTCACCCGGATCTGGAAGGCCCCGACAGTCAGCCATATGAGCGCCACGTAGGCCGCAACGCCAAGCGCGAGCACGATCATGAAGTCCTCGGTGACGGCGCGCAGGATGGAGTAGTACGGCGTGAAATACCACACCGGCGCGATATGGGCCGGCGTCTTCAACGGATCGGCCGGGATGAAGTTGTTGTACTCGAGGAAGTAGCCGCCGAATTCCGGCATGAAGAACATGATCACGCAGAACGCGATCAGGAACGCCGCGACCCCAAGTGTGTCCTTCACCGTGTAATACGGATGGAACGGGATGCCGTCGGCCGGGTGGCCGGTCTTCGGGTCCTTCACGTTCTTGATCTCGACGCCGTCGGGATTGTTGGAGCCCACCTCGTGCAGCGCCATGATGTGCGCCACCACGAGCCCGAGAAGCAGCAGCGGAATCGCAATGACGTGGAGCGCGAAGAAGCGGTTCAGCGTCGCGTCCGCCACGACGTAGTCACCGCGGATCCAGATCGCGAGCGTCGGGCCGATCCAGGGAATCGCGTCGAAGAGATTGATGATCACCTGGGCGCCCCAGTACGACATTTGTCCCCACGGAAGGAGATAGCCGAAGAAGGCCTCCGCCATGAGGCAGAGATAGATCATCATGCCGATGATCCAGACGAGCTCGCGCGGCTGCCGGTAGGAGCCGTACATCAGGCCGCGGAACATGTGAAGGTAGACGACGATGAAGAACGCGGAGGCGCCGGTCGAATGCATGTAGCGGATGAGCCACCCGCCCGGCACCTCGCGCATGATGTACTCGACCGAGGCAAAGGCTTCCGCGGCGTCCGGCTTGTAGTGCATGGTGAGAAAGATCCCGGTGACGATCTGCATCACGAGCACCACGATCGCGAGCGAGCCGAAGTAGTACCAGAAATTGAAGTTCTTGGGTGCGTAGTACTCCGCAAGGTGCTCGCGCCAGAGCTGGACGAGGGGAAAGCGCCTGTCGATCCAGGTCAACAGGCCGTTGAAGGGCCCTGCGCCGGTGACCGGCTGCTTTTCGCCTGCTGCCATTGCCTACGCCGCCTTGTGATCTTCGCCGACGCGGATCTTGCTGTCGGAGAGATAGGTATGGGGCGGGACCGGAAGATTGTCGGGCGCCGGCTTGTTCTTGTAGACGCGTCCCGCGAGATCAAAGAGCGAGCCGTGGCACGGGCAGTAGAAGCCGCCTTTCCAGTTGGGGTCGAACGCCTCCGGCTCGGCCTTGAACTTGTCCACCGGAGAGCACCCGAGGTGCGTGCAGATGCCGACCACGACGAGATACTCGGGCTTGATCGAGCGGAACTCGTTGCGCGCGTACGGCGGCGTGTAATCGGGATGGCGCGTGCTGTTGGGGTCGGCAACTCGATCGTCATTTGCCTTCACCGACTCGAGCATCTCCTTCGTTCGCCGCAGAATCCAGACCGGTTTGCCGCGCCATTCCACGCGCATGAGTTCTCCCGGAGCAAGGCCGGAGATGTCCGCTTCGACCGGCGCGCCCGCCGCTTTTGCGCGCTCGGAGGGCATCATGCTCGCCACAAACGGCACGGCCGTCGCGCCCGCCGCAATGCCTCCCGCGACGCTGGTCGCGGCGATCAGCAGGCGCCGCTTTCCCGCGTCCAACTCTTTGTCTGCCATACGATTATTCCCCGCGACCGCAAAGGGCGACATTGTACACAAAGCCCTCACGAAATTTAAGCAAAAGTTGAAAAAAATGCTTGCGTTCAGTGCGTTGCGAGACATCGCCGGCGCTCGGCCCGCGTGTTGCTGAACGCCACGAGCGTGGCGAGGCATGGCACACGCTGATCGCTCGCGCTCCCCGACGTCCCGTCGAATCGCATTCCAAGCGACACGCAAAGAGCGGCTCCGCTGCGCTTTCAGGGGGAATCCGTTTCGGGCAATAATCGCGCTCATCAAGTCCGGAACTATGCGCAAGCTTTGGCTGGTGTTTGCCCAGACCGCGACCGTTTGTCTCGCGGTGCTGTTTGTCGTATCCACTCTGCGGCCCGACCTGCTTTCTCCGCGTGCGCCGGGAAGCATCGTGGCGATCAAGGAACCCAGTGCGGCAAGCGCGGCCCGGGAGAGCGGCTCGTACAGCGAGGCCGCGCGCAAGGCGATGCCGGCAGTCGTCAATATCTTCACGAGCCAGGAAGTCAAGGAGCCGCAGCATCCGCTCCAGAACGATCCGACCTTTCGCGACTTCTTCGGCAACCCGCCCGACAACGGGCTGCAGCGGCGCGTCGGACTGGGCTCCGGCGTCATCGTCAGCGATGCGGGCTATATCCTCACCAATTACCACCTGATCAGGGCAGTGGACCAGATCGAGGTGGCGCTCGCGGACTCGCGCAAGGTTCCGGCGCGCATCGTGGGCGCCGACCCCGAGACGGATCTCGCTGTGCTCAAGATCGAGGTGAGCGATGCGCCTGCCATCACGTTCGCACAGTCGGATCGCCTCAAGGTGGGGGACGTCGTGCTTGCGATCGGCAATCCTTTCGGCGTCGGCCAGACCGTAACGCTCGGCATCGTGAGCGGCCTCGGGCGAAGGAATCTCGATATCGCCACGTTCGAGAACTTCATCCAGACCGACGCTGCGATCAACCCGGGAAATTCCGGCGGCGCGCTGGTCGATGCAAGAGGCAACCTGGTCGGGATCAATACCGCGATCCTGTCGGAGGCGCGCGAGACCGACCAGTATCGCGGCGCTGCCGGCATCGGCTACGCGATCCCGGTCAGCATCGCCCGCCAGGTCATGGAGCAGATCATCCAGAAGGGATCCGTCACGCGCGGCTGGGTCGGCGTTGGCGTGCAGGACGTTACCAAGGAGCTCGCCAAAGCGCTGAAGCTGGAGCGGACAACCGGGGTCCTCATCTCGCAGGTAGAGCGCGGCGGTCCGGCAGACCGCGCGGGCGTCAAGCTGGGCGATGTGCTGGTCGCCGTCAACGATACCCCGGTCGCCGACTCGATCGGCATGCTCAACCTGGTTGCCGCGCTCTCGCCCGGAACGCAGGCGCGCCTGCGACTCGTGCGGGAACGGAGCAAGGTCGACGTCACCGTTACCGTGGGCCGCCGCAAACCGCAGCCGCTGAAGCCGTGAGGCGTGTCCCCGTGGCGACTTTGTCCGTGTCGCCGCCACCGACCGCGAACCTCAGGAATTGGGGCCCTTCTCAGGGGTCTGCGCGCTTTCGAGCTCCCGCTCGCTCGCCTCGCCGCCCGGCGGCTCAGACTCAGCGTCCTCGCGCGCCGGCGGCCGGCTGAATACGCGCGCCGCAAGCAACCCCACCTCGAACAGGATCCACATCGGGAACGCCAGCAGGAGCTGCGAGATCACGTCCGGCGGCGTGACAATCGCGGCCACCACGAAGGCGCCCACGATGAAATAAGGCCGGGCGTTGACCAGCTGCTCGATCGTCACGATGCCCATGCGCGTCAGGACGAGCACCACGATCGGCACCTCGAACGTCAGCCCGAAAGCGAGAAAGAGGGTCAGAACGAAGTTGAGATAGTTCTCGATGTCCGGGGCAACCGTGATGCTCTTCGGCGCGACGTTGAAGACGAAATCGAAGACCAGCCGGAACACGAAGAAGTAGCAGAACGCGACACCGATAAGGAAAAGCACCGTGCTCGCGAAGACCAGCGGCAGGACAAGCCGTTTCTCGTGCGCGTAGAGCCCGGGCGCGACGAAGGCCCACGCCTGATAGAGGACATAGGGAAGCGCGATCGAGAAGGCCACCATCGCGGCCACCTTGACCGGGATCAGAAACGGCGTGACCACGCCGGTCGCGATCATCGTGGAGCCCTGCGGCAGCGTGGAGAGCAGCGGGCGCGCGAGCCAGTCGTAGAGCTCGGACGCAAACGGAAAGAGGCACACGAAAACGATTCCCACGGCGATGATTGCGCGCAGCAGGCGATCGCGCAGCTCGACCAGGTGGGAGATGAAAGTATCTTCGCCCATGCGTTGCGCCCGTACGAGGGTTCAGGCTGGCTTGCGCGTCGACGCGTCGGCGGACGAATCCAGGGCCAGATCGAGTTGCGAGGTGCCCCCCTCTGCGGGGCGCCCGCTCCCGGGGGACGACGCGGCATTTGCGTCGCGCACCGGTTCGGCTTCCGCGTCCGCTTTTGCGGAATCCGCGACGCTGTTCAGCGCGCTCTCCGTCTCGCGAACCTCTTTCTGCACCGACTGCTCGAACGAGCGTGCCGTCTCCTCCATGCTGGAGCGAAGCTTCCGGAGCTCATCGAGCTCCATCTCGCGCGAGATGTCGGCCTTGACGTCGTTCACGTAGCGCTGCATGCGGCCGATCAGGTGGCCGACCGTCCGCGCGACCTTGGGCAGCCGCTCGGGCCCGATCACGATCAGGGCGACGACCGCGATGACGAGCAGTTCGGAGAACCCGATGTCAAACATGCCAGGCGAGTCGTGAGGAGTAACTCCTCACCTCTCACGTCTTGGGGGTTTCCTTCTTGGCCTCGCCCTCGATCGTCTGCCCGGTCGAGGGCGGGATTTCCGGCTTTGCCTGTGCGGACTTTTCCTCTTCGGACTTCATGCCGTCCTTGAAGCCCTTGACGGCGCTGCCGAGATCGGTGCCGAGGTTGCGCAGTTTTTTCGTGCCGAACACCAGCACGACCACCAGCAGCACGATCAGCCAGTGCCAGATGCTAAACGAGCCCATGTATCACTCCTTGCCGCCGCTTGCGGGCGGCACGTAATCGGCGCGGACCCCGGCTCACTTGCGCGTCGCCTTCTCATCAATCCCGGATACTCCCTCCCGGCGCCGCAGCTCGGCGAGCACGTCCTCCGCTTTGAGTCCGTGCCACGCCAGCACGACCAGGCTGTGGAACCAGAGATCCGCCGTTTCGCGCACGAGGTCCAGTTTATCACCGCCCTTGGCAGCGAGCACCGTCTCGGCGGCTTCCTCCGCCAGCTTCTTGAGGATCGCGTTCTCTCCGGCCGCAAAAAGGCTGGAAACATGCGACGTGGCAGGGTCCGCGTTGCGCCGTGCGGCAATCACCTCGCCGAGACGTGCGAGTATGTCGTCTCGCGTCATCGCCGGTAGATTTCCCCGGGGTCCTTGAGGACCGGATCGACCTCGACCCACTCACCCTGTTTCAGCATCCGGTAAAAACAGCTCTCTCGTCCGGTATGACACGCAATGCCGCCCGCCTGTTCTACGGCGAGCACGATCACGTCGGCATCGCAGTCGAGCCGGATTTCCCGCACGCGCTGCACATGGCCCGACTCTTCGCCTTTGTGCCACAACTTGGCGCGGGAGCGTGACCAGTAGTGCGCCTCGCCGCTTCGCGCCGTCTCACGCAACGCGTCGCGGTTCATCCAGGCCACCATCAGCACTCGTCCGCTGCCGGCATCCTGGGCGATCGCCGGCACGAGGCCGTCGGGCGACCACTTCACCTGGTCCAGCCATGTCTCTTTCATTGCTTCAATGCTCAACGTTCGGGTTCAGGGACCGGAGTCTAACGCATTGACCAGGAGATTGAACCCGGAACGGTGAACCCGGGACTCCCGGCAGGAAGCGGCGGTCAGAGCCGTACTTCGATGCCGTGGCGCGCCATGTACTCCTTCGCTTCGCGCACCGTGTACTCACCATAGTGGAATATGCTCGCGGCGAGAACGGCGTCGGCGTGGCCCTGCAACACGCCCTCCACCAGATGATCGAGATTGCCAACGCCGCCGCTTGCGATGACGGGAATCGTCAGCGCCTCGCAAAACGCGCGGGTCAACTCGAGATCGAAGCCGCCGCGGGTTCCATCGCGGTCCATGCTCGTGAGGAGGATCTCGCCCGCGCCGTACTGCTCCATTTTGCGGCCCCAGTCGAGGGCGTCGATCCCCGTCGGTCGCCGCCCGCCATGGGTAAAGACCTCCCAGTGCGGAGCGCCGGCACCCGCCACGCGTTTGGCGTCTATTGCCACCACGATGCACTGCGCCCCGTAACGGCCGGTCGCCTCCCGGATCAGCTCCGGATTTTCGACCGCCGCCGTATTGATGCTCACCTTGTCCGCGCCCGCGTTGAGCAGGCGCCGCACATCGTGCACTGTGCGCACGCCGCCCCCGACGGTCATCGGGATGAAGACCTGTGCGGCAACCGCCTCCACCACGCCAACGATGAGATCCCGCCCGTCGCTCGACGCGGTGATATCGAGGAAGGCGAGCTCATCTGCCCCCTGTTCATCGTAGCGGCGCGCGATTTCGACCGGGTCGCCGGCGTCGCGCAGCCCGACAAAGTTGACGCCCTTGACCACCCGGCCTGCGGTCACGTCGAGGCAGGGGATTACACGCTTCGCCAGGCCCATGGATCGAGAAATGAAAAAGGGAAAACTGGAGACGATTGCTGAAATACGCGCCTTGATGCCTTCCGCCTCTCCCTTGCCGCCTCAGGTCTATTCCTTCTTGGAGAGCTGGTCAGCAAGCTTCTGCGCTTCCGCAAAATTGAGCTTTCCCTCGTAGACGGCACGGCCCGTGATCGCAGCGGTGATGCCTTCCTTCTCGACCGCGCACAGCGCCTTGATATCGTCCATTCCGTTGATGCCCCCGCTCGCGATGACGGGGGCGCTCAACTGGCGCGCGAGCGTGACGGTGGCCTCGATGTTGATGCCCTTCAGCATGCCGTCGCGGCCGATGTCCGTGTAGATGATGGCCTCGACCCCGTAGTCCTGGAATTTCTTTGCGAGGTCTGCCACCTCGTGGCCCGTCATCTTCGACCAGCCATCGACCGCGACCTTGCCGTCCTTTGCATCGAGCGCCACCATGACGTGCCCGGAAAACGCGGTGCACGCATCGTGGAGAAAGCCCGGCGTCTTCACCGCGGCGGTGCCGACGATGACGTAGCTCACACCCGCATCGAGCAGCTTCTCGATCGTGTCGAGATCGCGCACGCCGCCGCCCAGCTGCACCGGGAGCTTGTCGCCCACGGCTCCGATGATCGCCTTGATCGCGTTCTCGTTCTTCGGGCGACCCGCTGCCGCGCCGTTCAAGTCCACGACGTGCAGCCGTCTTGCGCCTTGCGCGAGCCATTGCTTGGCCATGGCGCCCGGGTCATCGGAGAAAACCGTGGCGGTGGACATGACGCCCTGCTTGAGCCGCACGCACTTTCCGTCTTTGAGGTCGATGGCAGGAATGATAAGCATGGTTGATCGATCAGGTTGCAGGTGAGGCCGGCACGGCTTGCGCTGCATGGCGCGCGGCCGGCTGCCACGCCACAAAATTTGCCAGGAGCTGCAGGCCGACCGCCTGGCTCTTTTCCGGATGAAACTGCACTGCGAAGACATTGTCCCTGGCGCAGGCGCAGGCGAAAGGAATCCCGTAGACCGCCTCCGCGGCGGCGACTGCGCGGTTCGCCGGCACCGGGAAATAGCTGTGCACAAAGTAGAAGCGTGCGTACTGCGGAATGGCATCCCACAGGGCGTGGGGCGCGGTCTGGCGCACCTGGTTCCAGCCCATGTGCGGCACCTTGAGCCGCATGCCCCTGGCGTCAGTCATCTTCTCGGCGGGAAAGCGCCGCACCTCGCCCGGCAGCAGGCCGAGGCCCGTCGTATTTCCCTCGTCGCTCCGCTCGAAGAGCATCTGCAGCCCGATGCAGATGCCGAGAAACGGCTTGGCACGTGCGGCCTCCACGACGGCCCCGCGCAGGCCCCTGGCGTCGAGCTCGCGCATGCAGTCAGGCATCGCGCCCTGTCCCGGAAACACGACGCGCTCCGCGCGCCGTACCGTTTCCGGGTCGCTGGTGACGGCGACGGAGAGGCGCGGGGCGACCCGCTCGACAGCCTTTGCCACGGAGCGGAGATTGCCCATACCGTAGTCAACCACGGCGACGTCGGTCATGGATTCGCCTGTTCCAGGTTCAAAGCTCTACGTTCAACGTTCCACGTCTTGCGCTAAGGCCTTTTCGAACTTTGAACCTTGAACGTCAACGTTGAACTCTGGACTCAGAACGGGCGGCCGCCCTACAGAGAGCCTTTGGTGGAAGGCACGCCCTCCACGCGCGGGTCACGCTCGACCGCGGCGCGCAGGGCGCGGGCGAACGCCTTGAACGCCGTCTCCGCCTGGTGGTGGGCATTGGTGCCACTCAGGTTTTCAAGGTGAAGCGTGACAAGGGCGTGATTGACGAAGCCCTGGAAGAATTCGTGCACGAGATCGACGTCGAAATCACCGATGCGCGCGCGTGTGAAATTGATCCGGTACTCCAGTCTCGGCCGGCCGGAGAGATCCACCACCGCGCGAGAGAGCGCCTCATCGAGCGGAACGTAGGCGTGCCCGTAGCGGCGCAAGCCCTCCTTCGCGCCGACGGCCTTCGCGAAAGCCTGGCCCAGCGCGATCCCGATGTCCTCGACCGTGTGGTGCGCGTCGATGTGAAGATCGCCCTTGGCCGATACCTCCAGGTCCACCGCGCCGTGGCGCGCGACCTGCTCCAGCATGTGATCCAGGAAGGGTACGCCCGTGTCGATCTTCGACCTTCCGCTCCCGTCCAGGTTGAGCTTCACCGCCACGCGGGTCTCCCGCGTGTTGCGGCTTGCTTCGGCCTTACGCATGGTGGGGCCCGCAGCAGTGCGGCGCGATGCGCGCAAGTTGAGCCTCGGGGATCAAGCGTTGAGGGATTGGATCAATGCGGCGAGAAAGACGTCGTTCTCTTGGGGGGTGCCGACGGTCACCCGCAGGCAGTTCGCCAGCAGGCGGTGGGAACCGTGGAGACTCTTGATCAGTACTCCGCGTTGTTTCAGTCCGTCGAAAACACACTCCGCGTGGGTGACTCTGAACAATATGAAGTTGGCGTCGCTCGGATAGGGCGTCAAATCCGGGACCTCCTGCAGCTTGCGCATCAGGCGCCCGCGCTCAAGCTTGATGGCAGCCGCCTGTTCTGTCAACACCGCGCCGTGCTGGAGCACCTCGTTTGCGACCATCTGCGTGAGCGTGCCGACATTATACGGTAATCGCAGCTTGTCGAGCTCGGCAATCCACCGCGCGTCGCCGGCCAGCACGCCCAGGCGCAATCCGGCGAGGCCCAGCTTCGAGAGCGTGCGCATGACGAGGAGGTTACCGTGTCGCGGCAACTGCGCCATGAAGCTCGCGCCGGCGAATGCGTGATAGGCCTCATCGATCACCACCAGGCCTGGTGCCGTGCGAATGACATGCTCGATCGCAGCGGTGTCGAACAGATTGCCCGTAGGATTGTTCGGATAGGCGATGAAGATGAGGCCTGGTCTGTGCTCCTCCACCGCCCGCAGCATGCGCTCGCCATCGAGCGCGAAGCCCTCGCGCAGCTCGACCCCGACATAACGCACGCCCCCGAAGGCCGAGATCATGCCGAACATCGTGAAGGAGGGCTCGACTCCCAGCACGACCGCTCCCGGTCGGGCCGACGCCAGGACGAGGATCTGTATGATTTCATCCGAGCCGTTGCCGAGCAGAAGCTCGACGCCGTCGGGCACAGCGAACGACTCTCGCAGCCGCGCCTTGAGCCGCCGCGCGCCGGGATCGGGATAGCGGTTGAGTCCAGCGCTCTCGATGAGCGTGGCGAGCCGCGCACGCAGTGCGGGCGGCAGCTCGTACGGATTCTCCATCGCGTCGAGCTTCACCATCCCTGCGCTGTCTGGAACGTGATACGCGGTCAGCGCGCGGATGTCGTCTCGAATGATCTCTTGCGGTGTTTTTGCCATGGTTCAAAGCAAGGGCACGGAGGACACTGAGGACACGGAGGCAGATCCAAACGCAAAACGACTCGTTCGGGTTTCCTCCGTGTCCTCCGTGTCTAGGCTTTTTCAGCTTTCATGCGGTACTCGGCCGATTTCGCGTGCGCCGTCAGCCCTTCGCCGCGGGCAAGCTCCGCCGCAATGGCGCCAAGCTCACGTGCGGCCTCCTTCGAAACACGAATGACGCTCGAGCGTTTCTGGAAATCGTAGACCCCGAGCGGCGATGAGAAGCGCGCGGTGCGCGAGGTGGGCAGCACGTGGTTCGGGCCGGCGCAGTAATCTCCCAGCGCCTCGGAGCTGTAGGCCCCGAGGAAGATCGCACCCGCATGCCGGATCGCAGGGAGCAGCGCATCCGGGTCTTTGACCGCGAGCTCCAGGTGCTCGGGCGCGATGCGGTTGACCACGTCGCAGGCCTCGCCGAGGTCGCGCACCGTAATCAGGGCGCCGCGCCGGCGCAATGCGGCGGCGATCACTTCGCGTCGCGGCATTTCCGGGAGCTGCCGCTCGATGCTGGCGGCCACCGCCTCGAGAAATCCCGGGTCGGTTGTGATGAGAATCGATTGGGCAAGCTCATCGTGCTCGGCCTGGGCGAAGAGGTCCATCGCCACCCAGTCGGGGTCCGCGCTCCCGTCGCACACGACGACGACCTCCGAGGGTCCGGCGATCATGTCGATGCCTACCACTCCGAAGACCCGCCTTTTCGCAGCGGCAACGTACGCGTTCCCGGGCCCGACGATCTTGTCGACGGCAGGCACGGTTTCCGTGCCGTATGCAAGCGCCGCGATCGCCTGCGCGCCGCCGATCGTGAATATCCTCGCGACCCCGCAGATCGATGCGGCTGCGAGCACGAGGTCGTTGCGCTCGCCCCCGGGTGCCGGCACCACCATGATGATCTCGCCTACGCCCGCGACGCGGGCCGGCAGCGCATTCATGATCACGGACGACGGGTATGCCGCCTTGCCGCCCGGCACGTAGATTCCCACCCGATCGAGCGCGGTCACGCGCTGTCCAAGCTCCGTGCCGTGCGCGTCGCGGTAGCTCCACGAGCTGGCGAGCTGCTTCTCGTGGTAGACGCTCACGCGCGCGGCGGCCGTCTCGAGAGCGCGCCGCATGCTGGCGGGAATGCGCCCGAGCGCAGCGCGCGCCTCCGCAGCCGTCACCTCGAGCTTCGCGACCGACGCCGCCTGCAGCCGATCAAGGCGGCGTGTGTAGTCGAGCAGTGCTTCATCCCCACCTGCCTTGATATCGGCGAGGATTTGCGCCACCGCGCGGTCCACATCCGCATCCTCGGCCGAGTCGAGAAGCACGAGCTCGCCCAGCCGGGCATCGAAGTCGGGCTGCGCGCTCGCAAGGCGCCGGATGGTCGTCATGTCAGCGCGTGCGGCGGATGCGGGCCCCGAGCCGGGAGAGCTTTTCCTCGATGCCCTCGTAGCCGCGATCGAGATGATAGACGCGATCCACGGTCGTTTTGCCGTTTGCGATGAGCCCGCCCAGGACGAGGCTCGCGGAAGCGCGAAGATCGGTTGCCATCACATTGGCGCCGTCGAGGCGGGCCACGCCCTTTACGACGGCCGTGTTGCCCTCCACCTCGATGTCCGCACCCAGCCGCTTCAGCTCCTGGACGTGCATGAAGCGGTTCTCGAAGATCGTCTCCGTGACGCGCGCCATGCCGTGCGCAACGCTGTTAAGCGCCAGGAACTGCGCCTGCATGTCGGTCGGGAACGCCGGATACGGCGCCGTTCGCACGTTGACCGCATTCAACGCGCCGTTCGCCGCAACCGAGATCCAGTCGGCGCCCGTGCTGACGCGGGCTCCGGCCTCGCGCAGCTTGTCGAGCACCGCGTCGAGGACGTCAGGTCGCGCGTCTTTAAGAGTGATCTCCCCGCCGGTCGCCGCAGCAGCGACCAGGAAGGTGCCGGTCTCGATGCGATCCGGCATGACCTGATAGCGCGTTCCGTGCAGCCGCTCCACACCCTCGATCGTGATGACATCGGTGCCGGCACCCCGGATCTTCGCGCCCATCGCATTGAGGCACCTGGCGAGGTCGACGACCTCGGGCTCGCGCGCGGCGTTCTCGATGACAGTCGATCCGGACGCAAGCGCGGCCGCCATCATCAGGTTCTCGGTGCCCGTGACGGTCACGAGATCGAGGCAGATGCGAACGCCCTTCAGCCGTTTCGCACGCGCCACGATGTAGCCGTGCTCGATGGCGATATCAGCGCCCATCGCCTGCAGGCCCTTGATGTGCTGGTCGACCGGCCGGAGTCCGATGGCGCAGCCGCCCGGGAGCGACACGCGCGCCTCGCCGCAGCGCGCCGTCAGCGCCCCGAGGACGAGCACCGACGCGCGCATGGTGCGCACGAGCTCGTAAGGCGCGACCGGCGACGTGATGTGCGTTGCGCCGAGCTCAACGCCCAGTCGCTCGTCAACGGAAATCGCGACGCCGAGCTGGCCGAGGAGCGTCAGCATGGTCGTCACGTCGCGAAGGTGCGGCACATTCGTGACGATGAGCGGCTCCGTCGTGAGGAGCGACGCGCACAGGATCGGGAGCGTCGCGTTCTTGGCCCCCGACACCCGCACTTCGCCGCTAAGCGGAACGCCGCCTTCGATGACGAGCTTATCCACGACCGGCCTGCTGCCAATCCTCGGGCGTATAGGTCTTCATGGAAAGCGCATGGATCTCGGCGCGCATGCGCTCGCCCAGCGCGGCATACACCAGCTGATGCTGCTGAACGCGCGATTTGCCGCGGAAGGCGGGGCTGACGATCACCGCCTCGAAGTGATGCCCGTCCCCATCCACCTGCAAGTGCTCGCAGGCGAGGCTTTCGGCGATCCAGCCCTTGATCTGTTCGGGATCGATCAACTTGCGCGTGCTTCCGTGTGGTGTCTGCCGTGATCTCGGGACGGCGCGCCGTCGCCGCGCTCAGCGCCCGCTCAGCAATTCGGTGACGCCGTAGAGTTTCGCAAGGCTCGTCAGGTTCCCGGGCAGGTTCAGGAACTCGATGCGGCGGCCGTGGCGCGCCGCTTCCCGCCGCCATTCGAGCAGCAGGCTGACGGCGGTCGAGTCGACCTCCGTGACGCCGGCCAGATCAACCGTCGTTGCAGGGGCCATAAACCGATCCTTGCCCTCGCCGAGCAGGGCGATGACGTTGGACAGGTTGATTGGCCCGCTCACCGCACAGCGGCCGTCGCGGCATTCGATCATTGCCCGGCACTCTGCGTCTTCTGCACGAGCTGGCGGTTCTTCGCCTCGAGCGCGCCGATCAGCCCGTCGATTCCGCCGCGCTGCACCTCGCCGTTGAACGTGCTGCGATAGTTCTGCACGAGGCTGACCCCTTCGATCGCGACATCGTAGACCTTCCAGCCGCTCGCGGTCTTCTCCATGCTGTAATCGACGCCGACAGGAGGACCGCTTTGCTGAATGATCTGCGACCGGACCACAACGTCGACATCCTCCGGCTGCATCCGCAAGGGGCGGTACGAAATCGTCTGGTCGCGGTACGCTGTAAATGCCGTCGCGTACGTGCGCACAAGCAGTGTGCGGAATTGCCCCGTGAGGGCATCCCGTTGCTGTGCGCTCGCCTGCCGCCAGTTCTTGCCCACCGCGAGCTGCGTCATGCGCATGAAGTTGAAGTGGGGCAGCACCTTGTTCTCGACCAGCTCGATCACCTTCGCCGGATTTCCCGCAAAGGCATCCGGGTCCGCGCGCAGGATCGCGATCACCTCGTCCGTCACGCCCTTGGCCAGGACGTCCGGGGCCACGGTATTTTGCGCGAAGAGCGGCTGGCCCAGCCCCGATAAGAACGCCAGCACCAAGAAAGTGGAAATTCTCGTCATTGTTTCACTCGCTGCCTGCCTGGTTGTCCATCATCGTTACAGCATGTGTCCATGCCGCCCCTATTTCGTGCCGCCCTCAGCGGCCTTGTTGTACAGGAACTGACCGATCAGCTTCTCGAGCACCACCGCGGACTGCGTGATCTTGGCGACATCGCCGTCCTTGAGCATCGCGCTGTCGCCTCCCGCCTCGAGCCCGATGTACTGCTCGCCCAAGAGGCCCGAGGTGAGGATCGACACCGAGGTGTCCCTGGGGAACTTGTAGCGCTGATCGATCTTCATGCCGACGCGGGCAACATAGCGCTGGGTCTCGAACTGGATGCTGTCGACCCGACCGACCACGACCCCCGCGCTCTTGACCGGCGCGCGCACCTTCAGCCCGCCGATGTTGTCGAACTCCGCGAACACCTGGTACGTGTCCCCGACGTTGAACGTGGCGCTGGCGTTTCCCACCTTCAGCGCGAGCACCAGCAACGCGATGATGCCCGCGACGACGAAGATCCCGACCCACAGATCAAGAATCGTTCTTTGCATAGTCTCAAATCCCCGTAAACATGAACGCCGTCAGCACAAAATCAAGCCCGAGAATGGCAAGCGATGAAGTCACCACGGTGCGCGTGGTGGCCCCGGAGACGCCTTCTGCCGTCGGCGGCGCATCATACCCCTCGAACAGCGCGATCGCAGTGACCGCAATGCCGAAGACCACGCTCTTGATCACGCCGTTCATGATGTCCTGCCTGAAGTCGACCGCGCTCTGCATCTGCGACCAGAAGGCGCCGGCGTCGACTCCAATCACCACTACCGTGATGAGATAGCCCCCGAAAACCCCCACGGCGCTGAACATCGCGGCGAGCAGCGGCATCGAAATGACCCCGCCCCAGAAACGCGGGCCGATGACGCGCGCAATCGGGTCCACGGCCATCATTTCCATCGCGGAAATCTGCTCGGTCGCCTTCATGAGCCCGATCTCCGCCGTCATCGCGGACCCCGCGCGGCTCGCAAACAGCAGCGCCGCCACCACCGGGCCGAGCTCGCGGGTGAGCGAAAGCGCGACGAGAGTCCCCACGGCCTCGGATGAGCCGTATTTCTGCAGCGTCTCGTAGCCCTGCAGGCCGAGGACCATGCCCACAAACAGGCCGGACACGATGATGATGATGAGCGAGAGCACGCCGGTGAAGTAGATTTCGCGCACCGTGAGACCGAAGCGGCGAAAGGCTGTCGTCGAACGCAGCAGCGTCAACAGAAAGAAGCGGCTCGCATAGCCCAGCCGCCAGATTCCGTCCACGACCCGATGGCCGATCCCGCGCAGACCGCTCGCGAGCCGCTCAGGCACGCGCGTCTCCCAGGCCGAGATCGGCGGCATACGTCGAACCGGGGTAATGGAACGGAAGCGGCCCGTCCATTTCACCCCACACGAACTGGTGGACGAAAGGCGCAGTCGAGCTGCGGATCTCATCGGGCGTGCCGGCCGTCACGACCGCTCCGTCCGACATGAAATAGACGTAATCGACGATCTTCAGCGTCTCCTGCACGTCGTGGGTCACGATGATGGAAGTCGCGCCCAACGCGACATTCAACTGGCGGATCAACTCGCTGATCACGCCCATAGAGATTGGATCGAGACCCGTGAACGGCTCGTCGTACATGATGAGCATCGGATCGAGAGCAAGGACCCGGGCCAGCGCGACGCGACGAGCCATCCCGCCGGAAAGCTCCGACGGCATCATGTGCTGGGCGCCGCGAAGTCCCACCGCGTTGAGCTTCATCATCACGAGATCGTGGATCATGTCTTCCGGCAGATCGGTATGCTCGCGCATCTGGAATGCGACGTTGTCGAAAACCGAAAGATCGGTAAAGAGCGCGCCGAACTGAAAGAGCATGCCCATCTTGCGGCGCATCTCGTAGAGCCCGTCCTGGTCGAGGTCGTTCATCAGCGTTCCGGCGACGCGCACTTCCCCGCTCGTCGGTCGCAGCGCGCCGCCGATGAGCCGCAGCAGCGTCGTCTTGCCGCAGCCGCTCAAGCCCATGATGCTCACGAGCTTGCCTCTCGGCACCGTCATGTTGATCCGCTTGAGGACGGGACGAACGTCGTACGAGAAATTGACGTCCTTGATTTCAACCAGGTTTTCCATCGTGGCGGGCGCGGCTGGAGGCGGCCAATTCTAAACCACAACGCCGCGGCCGAACAGCGCGGCACGCGCGCTGCCACGGCGCGCCCGTTGGAGTTTGGGCAACCGGCTGTCATCATATCGCGACCTCCCGCAGCCCATCGCCGGCATGCGCTTCGATCTTTTCTTCGAGCTTTCCAATCCCCCTCGGCTGGGCCTGAGCGAGGCCGAGGTCTACGCCGAGACGCTGGCGCAGATCGAGCTCGCCGACCGCATGGGTTACGGTTGCGCCTGGCTGGTCGAGCATCACTTCCTGCGGGGCTACTCCCATAGTTCCAAGCCGGAGCTTGTCCTCGCGACCGCCGCGGCCCGCACGCGCGAGATCCGGCTTGGGCACGCAATCGTGCCCCTGCCGCTGCATCACCCGGTGCACGTCGCCGAGCGCGTTGCCACGCTCGACGTCCTCAGCGGCGGGCGCCTCGAGGTCGGCATCGGACGCGGTTTTTCGCCCCGGGAGTACGCCGCCTTCGGTGCCGACATGGCCGCCAGCCGGACGCTTTGCGAGGAGGGGCTCGCGATTCTCCGCGAGAGCTTTGCGCGTCGGCCCGTGACCTTTCACGGCCGCTTCTACCGGCTCGATGCGCTCGACATCGTTCCTCACGTGCTCCAGCGCCCCCATCCGCCCTTGTGGGCTGCCGCGGTCAGCCCTGATACCTACGAATGGGCCGCGGCGCAGCGCCTCGGAATCCTCGCCGGGCCGTTCAAGCCGTGGTTTATGGTGAAGCATGACGTCGGGCGCTACGTCGCCGCCTGGGATGGTGCCGAGCCTCCGCGAATCGGGATGACGCTCGGCGTGCTGTGCCTCCCCGACCGGCGCCGCGCGCAGCGGCTCGCCGCCGATGCTTTCACATGGTTCTACCGGGAGCTCTTCGCGGCGACGCTGCCCGTGCTCGAGCGGAGCTTCCCGAGCTATGAGCAGCTGCACGAGCTGGGACGGTTCCGCGCGCTCATGAAGCTCGGGGTAGATCTCGGCCTGCTGGAAACGTTCGGCCTCGCGGTGGTAGGCGACCCGGCCGAGTGCCGGGACAAGCTGCGCAAGTATGCGGCCGGCGGTGTAACGCACCTCCTTCTTGCATTCGGGGCGGGCGCCGTCGAGGGGACGGTGGTGCGCGAGTCGCTCGAACTCTTCGCGCGAGAAGTCATGCCGGCGTTCCGGCACGAACCGGCGTTCCATGCCCCGGATCCGGCAAGCCCGCTTGCGAGCTGAGGCAGACCGCAATGCAACGAGCAGCCGTCCCGTGAAACGCGATTGACGATGAAAGTGTTCGTGACCGGCTCGAGTTCCCGGCTCGCCGCTGCGCTCCTGCCCCGATTGTGCGCGGAGCCCGGCATCGAGCAGGTGACCGGTATCGACCTCACGCCGCCCGCCTATCACCATCCCAAGTTCCGCGCGTCGGTTGGAGATTTTCGCAGCCCGGAGCTCGAGTCGATGGTTGATGGGCACGGCGGTTTCATCCACTTCGGCTTCGTGGTCCTGCGCGGCAGGATGCCGGAGCAGGAGATGTTCGACGTCAACGTAACCGGGAGCCTCAAGGCTTTTCATGCTGCGCGCCGCGCAGGCGCGCTGCGGCTCATTCACCTCTCGACCGCCGCGGTGTACGGCAGCGGCGTGCATCTGCGCGAGGATGCGCCCCTCGAGCCGCTGCCGGGATTTCTGTACGCGCAGCACAAGGTGCGCCTCGAGCAGCTGCTGGAGCTGGAGTTTCCGGAGTGCGTGCGGTTGCGCCCCCACGTCATTCTGGGGCCGAACGCGCAGCCTGTTCTGCGGCAGCTTCTCAACCAGCCCTTCTACGTGCGCCTGCCCGAGCCGCAGCCGCTACTGCAATGCGTGCACGAAGACGATGTGGCGCGCGCCGTGTGCTCGGCCCTCGAGCGCAATGTCCGCGGTGCGTTCAATCTTGCCACCGAGGACAGCTTCAGCTTTCGTGACGCGCTCCGCAGGCGACACCGGCTGACGCTTCCCCTCTCAACGTCCGCGGCCGCCGCCCTTGCGCGCCTTGCGTGGCGATTCTTCGGGTGGGGCGGCGAACCGGCGTGGGTCGATGGACTCGCGGGGACGCTCCTCATCAACTGCCGGCGCGCGGCGCTGGAGCTCAACTGGCGCAGCAGCCGCAGCGCGATCGAAATCCTGGATCAGACCTGACCCGTCAGGGCCCGACGTTCAGGCCCTGGTCCCGCAGCATGCGGCGCGTCGGGGCGAGGCAGCGGGCGATGAACGCGCGCCGCGCCGGATTCCGGAGTGCGCGCCGGCGCCACGCGCGTCCAGGCGCGAGGCCCGCAAGCTCGTAGAAGCTTGCGGGCGGAAAGTAGCAGACACCCGTCAGGTCGCGAAGCAGGACGCGAGCAGCGCAGCCAAGGGCCGCCCGTCGCACTGCGCTGCTGCCACTCACGCGCGCCTCCAGGCGTTCCCGTGCGAGCGCGATATGCCGCGCCTCGTCGACGATATGGAGGGAAAGGATCTGCTTGACCGCCGCGTTCACGTGCTCTGCGCCTTGCCAGACGAAGCGGTTGAACTGGTCCGGCACGTGCTCGGCGATGACGGCGGCGAGCCAGAACAATGCGCCCGTCAGCGGCAGGCCACGAGCGAGCAGGCCCGAGAGCTGCGGCGCGCGCCACGCACCTTCCGGCAGCGCAAGGCCGCTCGATTCGATGGCCCTGAGAAACATCAGGCTATGGCCTGTCTCCTCGCGCATCTCGTGCAGCAGGTACTCGTATTCGCCACGGACAAGGCCGGGGTCGAGACGTCGCGCAAGCCGCAGCAGCAGGAGGCCTTCGAGCCAAAGGCCGCACAGCATTACGTTGATGAACTCGTATTGCGACAGGCGCCGCTTCACCGGCGCTGACACGGCCTCGAATTCCGGCAACCCATGGAGCGACAGCGCGGGCTCGGGCAGCCACGCGTCATCGAGACTCAGCTTGCCCCACTCGACCAGAGCCAGCGGATCGCGGTACGGCGTGCTAACGTTCGAGAGGTGCCGCAGCAAAGCGGCATCGAAGGACGACATGATCGGGAATTATAGCCAACGCGGCGCTTTGCACATGCGGGCCAAGTTGTGACGCGCCGGGCTTTGGGATACCGTAACGCGACACCCCAACTCCTCGCATCCTGAATGAGCGACGCCGCGCTGCGGTTCGAACGGGTCAGCAAGCGCTTCGGCGAGGTCGCCGCGCTGGAGGAGTTTTCGCTCGAGGTGGAACGCGGCGAATTCTTCGGCCTGGTCGGGGTGAACGGGGCGGGCAAGACGACGTTGATCAAGTGCCTGCTCGACTTCTGCGACTCCGACGGCGGCAGGATCGAGATTTTCGGCATCTCGCACCGGGTGACCACTGCGCGCGGCGGTCTCGCGTTTCTCCCGGAACGTTTCAACCCGCCGCACTTTCTGACGGGCCGCGATTTTCTCCAGTACATGATGAGGCTCTACCGGCAGCCTTATGATGAGCTGCGGGCCAGGGAGATGTTTGCCACGCTCGACCTCGATCCGGCCGCTCTGGGCAAGGCGGCGCGCACGTATTCCAAGGGGATGACTCAGAAGCTCGGGCTCGCGGCGTGTCTCCTCTCCGGCAAGGATCTCTACGTGCTCGACGAGCCCACGAGCGGCCTGGACCCCAAGGCGCGGGCGCTTTTCAAGCAGGCGTTGAGGGGGCTCAAGCAGACGCGGCGCACGGTCTTCTTCAGCTCCCACGCGCTCGCCGACGTTGCCGAAATGTGCGACCGGATGGCGGTGCTGCACCAGGGAAAGTTGCGGTATGCAGGCGCGCCGGCCGAGCTTGCGGCGCGCGTCGATGGCGGGGACCTCGAGCAAGCCTTCCTGGCCTGCATCGAGCCCTGACATGCGCTGGCCCGCCCGCGAAAAAGCCTTTGCGATACAATAGCGTTGGCTTAAACGGGGGCAAATGGCGAAGCAAGGTAAGTCAGGGAAGCCGGATTTGCTGATCGTCGACGACGATCCGCTGATTACGGACACGCTCAATTTCGTGCTGGGGCAAGACTTCAATGTCTATGTCGCGGATTCTCGCGCCCAGGTCAAGAACCTGCTGCGGCAGCTCGACACGCCGCCGCAGCTCGCGTTGATCGATCTCGGGCTGCCGCCGACTCCGCACCGTCCTGACGAGGGCTTCCGGCTGGTGAGTGAGCTGATCGCTCACTCGCCCGGCATCAAGATCGTCGTGCTGTCGGGGCAAAGCGATGAAACCAATGCGCGCCACGCCCGCACGCTTGGCGCGATCGAGTTCGTCGCGAAGCCTTGCGAGCCCGAAACGCTCAAGGGGCTCCTCAAACGCGCGCTTGAGATCAGCGATGCCGAGCGCGGGGCGGCCGCCGACGGCGGGCTCCTCGGCAAGAGCCTGCTCGTCGAGAAGCTGCGGCAACAGGTCGCGCAGTTCGCCAACGCGCCGTTTCCGGTGCTGATCGAGGGCGAGTCCGGCAGCGGCAAGGAGCTCGTGGCAAGCTCGCTGCATCGCATGAGCCAGCGGGCGTCCCGTCCCTTTCTCGCTCTCAACTGTGCCGCAATTTCCCCCACGCTCGTGGAGCCGACGCTCTTCGGATACGCCAAGGGCGCGTTTACGGGTGCCACGACATCCCGCTCCGGCTACTTCGAGGACGCAAAGGACTCGACGCTGTTCCTGGACGAGATTGGCGAGCTTCCTCTCGAGCTGCAGGCGAAACTGCTTCGCGTCCTCGAAAACGGCGAATACCAGCGCGTGGGTGAGACGCAGAGCCGTGTTTCGAACGCGCGCGTGGTGGCCGCGACCAACCGCGACATGCGCCAGGAGATCCGGGCCAGCCGGTTTCGCGCGGATCTCTACCACCGGCTCTCCGTTTTCACGATCAACGTGCCTCCCCTGCGCGATCTCGGTGAGGACAAGCGCATTCTGCTCGATCATTTCCGCGATTTTTATGCGAAGCAGGCGCGCGTCGACCCCTTCGAGCTCGATGCCAAGGCGCTCGAAATTTGGCTCGACTACAGCTTTCCCGGCAACGTTCGCGAGCTGCGCAACATCGCGATCCGTCTCACCACGAAATACAGCGGCCAGAAGGTCGGCGCCGAGCAGCTGCAGGCGGAACTCGACATGGAGAGCCTCGACATCGAGCTGCCCGGGCTCGCGGTCGGACAGGATTTCAAATCGGTGCTGGAGGCTGCAAAGCGCCACCTTCAGCTGCAGAAAGGCTTCAACCTGGACCATACCATCGGCCAATGGGAACGCGGCTATATCGAGGCCGCCTTGATGATTACGCAGGGCAACCTTACGCAGGCGGCGAAACTGCTCGGAATCCATCGCACGACCCTCTATAGCAGAATGCAGAACTACGCGGACAGTGGCGGCGAGGCCGCGAAGGCGGCGCGGCCGGCCTCCAAATAGGGCCGTGCCGGAAGCCCCACGGTAACGGCCTGAGAACCGGCGATGTACTACAGCCATTTCGGACTGAACCAGCCGCCGTTCAAGATCACCCCCAACACTGATTTTTTCTTCAGCGGCGGCAACCGCGGCCCCGTCCTCGAGGCGCTCATCTACGCGATCTCGCAGGGCGAGGGCATCATCAAGGTGACGGGCGAGGTGGGCAGCGGCAAGACCATGCTGTGCCACATGCTGCAGGCGCGGCTGCCGGATCACATCGAGAACGTCTACATCGCGAACCCCAGCGTATCGCCTGAAGAAATCCTTCAGGCGATCGCATTCGAGCTTCAGCTTGGTGTCCCGCGCGATGCATCGCGGCTCGAAGTCATGCAGGCGCTGCACGACTACCTGCTGAAACGCCACGGCGAGGGCAAGCGGGTGGTGGTCTTCGTCGAGGAGTCGCAGAGCATGCCGCTTCCTACCCTGGAAGAAATCCGGCTGCTCTCGAATCTCGAGACGAAGAACGACAAGCTGCTGCAGATCGTGCTCTTTGGCCAGCCCGAGCTCGACGAGACGCTGCGTCAGAACAATATCCGCCAGCTGCGCGAGCGCATCACCCACAGCTTCCGGCTCTCGCCGCTGTCACTCGACGAGACGCGTGAGTACGTCATGTTCCGGATGCGGGCGGCCGGATATCACGGGCCGGAGCTCTTCTCCGATCCCGTGATAAAAGCCGTGTCGCGCGCGGCCCAGGGCCTCACGCGCCGGGTCAATCTGATCGCGGACAAGGCCCTGCTCGCGGCGTTCTCGGAGAACACGCATACCATCAGGCGCAAGCATGTCGATGCGGCGGTGCGAGACAGCGAATTCGGTTCCCTGCCGGGGGCGGATGCAGGAGTTCGACCCTTCTGGGGGATTGCGTTGCTCGTGATGGGCGCCGCGGTGGGCGTCGGAATCTACATAGCGCTTCAAGAATACGCCACCACGACCACGGCGCCCGTCGCGACGGAGGCGAAGGGTCGTATCGCGCGGCTCGAGGAGCCGCCCGTGCAACCGCGCGTGGAAGCGGCAACGCCCATTTCTCAAGCTGCGTCAGCCAAGCCGGACACGCTTGCACCCAGCGTCCGCGCCGAAGTGGGTGGGGCGCCTTCCGAGAACAAGTCCGCCGTCACGCCTCCGCGCGCAGTGGACACAGCAGGGTCGAGCACGGCATCCGCACCCGCAGTTGCCAAACCGGAACCGAAGCCGGGATCCGCGCCAAAACCCAAACCCGAACCCGCTGTGGAAGCGAAGCCAACTCCCAAACCTGAGCCCCCCACGGCGCCGATTCCCCCGACCCATGTTGCGTCCGCCCAACAAAATCCGGCGGCTTCCGTAAAATCCGAGCCTGGTACCAAAGTACTTGATCCGACTGACATTCTTGACGCCAGGATCATAGCCACCGAGCAATGGCTTGCGCGCGAGGATCCTGGAACCTTCAGTATCCAGCTCCTGGGAACCAACGATGCGACATTGCTAAGGTTCCATCTCAATGAACTTGGAAAGCTCATTGAAATTAATAAAGTTTTTGTGTATCGTACCAGTGCGAACGAAAAGCCGTTCCTAACTGTTCTTTTTGGAAGCTTCAATAGTTATCGTGCGGCTCAGGAAGCGCTTGATAAACTGCCGGAATCACTGAGAGTGAATCGGCCGTTTCTGCGCACGGTGGGAGGCATTCGGGAGGAGATCGCACGGCTGGCGAAATCGTGACCCCAGCCGGGCATTGAACCCGCAACCGCAAGGGAAGGCTCGATCAGGGGAAGAACAAGCCGATGGCGTCAGCAACGGAACCAAAACGCGTAGACAGCTTCCCGGGGCCGGCAGCGTCGGACGGGGAAATGTTGAAGACCGACTCGTGTCCGGTCCGCTTGCCCCTCGTGGCGGTCGCCCTCGCAATGACCCTCGTTGCGGGCTGTACCGCATACCGCCCCTACATCCCGGAATCCGAGGGGCATATCGAGAAACCCAAGGCCAAACCCCAGACGGATAGCACGATTCCGCCTCCGGCACGCGTCAGCACGTTCGTGCCGCCGCCCAAGCCGGCGGTCAAGCCGCAAACCTACACAGTGGTGGTCAACGAAGTACCGGTGAAAGACCTGCTGCTGGCGTTGGCTCGCGATACCAAGCAGAACATCGATATTCACCCGGGACTGACCGGGCTCGTGAGTCTCAACGCGATCAACGAGACGCTGCCGGCGATTCTCGAGCGCGTTGCCAAGCAGGTGAACATCCGCTATCGCGTGGAGGGCAACACGATCATCGTCTCGCCGGACGTGTCCTACGTGAGGACGTATCGGATCGCGTACGTAAACATGGTGCGCGACACGACCTCGACGATCGGCGTGACGGGCGAAATTGGCTCGAGCGGTACTGCCGGGGCAGCGGCAGGAGTAACAGCGGGCGCAGGGACAAGCGGCTCGAGCACGGTTGTGCGCACGACCTCACGCAACGATTTCTGGGAACAGCTGCGCGAGAACATCCGTTCCATCCTGAATTCGACCCGGCTGCAGAGCCTCGACGCCCAGGCGAGAGCGGAGCGCCTCGCGCTTGTGAAGCAGGAGCAGGAGCTTCGCGCCAAACAGATGGAGGCGGCGAGCCGTGCAGGACAGGGTGCGCCGAATCTGGCCTCTTCGGTCATCGCCGCCACGGGGGGCGCGCAGCGCACCTCGCTCCTGCCGGATGACGTCGTGGTCAATCCGATCTCGGGAACCGTGACCGTCAACGCGACCGAGAAACAGCATCAGCTGATACAGCAGCACATCGACAGCATCGTCACCTCGATGCAGCGTCAGGTGCTGATCGAGGCGACCATCGTCGAAGTGCAGCTGGCCAACAACTACCAGGCGGGAATCGACTGGTCCCGCATCTCGCAGAGCGGCGGTATCGCGTTCACGCAGGCTCTGCTGGGCAGCAACCTATCCACTGCGCCGTTCTTCGCGCTGTTCTACAACCAGAACAACCAGCGCGAAGGGCAGGTCCAGCTCACCGTCAAGCTGCTCGAGCAGTTCGGCAACACGCGCGTTCTTTCGAGCCCGAAGCTGATGGCGCTCAACAATCAGACGTCCCTGCTCAAGGTCGTGGATAACGTCGTCTATTTCGAGATCCAGTCCCAGACTACGCAGGCCCAAACGACGGCATTGAGCACGGTCTCGACTACGCCCAAGACCGTTGCGGTGGGTGTCGTGATGGCTGTGACGCCGCAGATCGGGGACGACCAGCGGGTCTCGCTCACCGTGCGCCCGACCATTACGCGTCTGAACCCGCAACAGCCGTTCGTGAATGATCCAAATCCGACGCTGTGCAACCCGCCGGGAAACAGCAGCAACTGCATTGCCAATCCCGTTCCCCAGGTGCAAACCCGCGAGATGGAGTCCGTGTTGCAGGTCGCTAACGGCCAGATCGTGGTTCTCGGCGGCCTGATGCAGGACGAGTCCCAGCGCACCCGCGACCAGGTGCCGATCCTCGGCAACGTGCCCGATCTGGGCGACGCCTTGGCGTTCCGAAACGACCAGGTTTCCAAGAGCGAGCTCGTGATCTTCATTCGCACGACCATCGTCACCAACCCGACGCTCGCGAGCGACGAGCTCAAACTCTTCGAGCGCTTCCTGCCGAAGCCCGAGACCCCGCCCGACCTGAGCAAGGTGCCTTCGAGCCTGCGCCCGCCACCGGGCGATATCCTGCCAACGCCCAAGCCGGCCGCCGCTGCGCAATGAGCCTCTTGATGAAGGCCTTGGAAAAGGCCGCCAAGGACCGCGGTGACGCGCGCCAGGAGGCGCCGGTGACCGCAAACGCGGGCGCTTCGGCTGGAAAGTCCGAGCTGTCGCTCGAACCCCTGGCGACAGAAAGGCCGGGGGCGACGCAATCGGCTTCCGCGGCCCAGCCGCAGGAACGGCCGGCAGGCGCCGCGCGGGATCACGCGCAGGCAGCCACGGTGCTCCAGGCGGGCGCCCGGTCGCAGCCATCGGCATCGGGAACCTTGCTGCGCAGCCCGCTCCTCGTGCTTGGAGTGATCGCGGTGTTGATTGCGGTCGCCTTCGCCGTCTACGTGGCGCTGCAGATACTGCAGCCAAGCCCGTTGGGTCGCCCGGCGCCTGTCGCACCCAAGGGCCCGTTGCCCCCGTTGACGCAAGCGCCTGCTCCCGAGCCCCCGGCGCCCGTACCGCCCCCGCTGCCCGCGGCCTCGGTGCTTGCGCCCGAGCCTGCCGCAAGCACCCCGTCCCCGGCTGAACCCTCTGCTGCGCCGGCGCCCCGCGCGGCACCTCCCCGCCCTGCACCGGCGCCTGCACGCGAGCAGGCTGCGCCCGAGCGTGAACGGATCGTGGTCAGTCGCGGCAGCCCGGAGCCCGCGATGAATCCGCTTCTGCCGCGCGCCTACGCTGCGCTTGAAGCGAACCGCCTCGCGGAAGCCAGGAGCCTCTACGGCGAGCTACTTCGGGCGGAGCCGAGAAACATCGACGGGCTGCTCGGACTGGCACAAATCGAAGTGCTGGAGGGCAACAGCGAAGAAGCGACCAGGCATTACTTCCGGATTCTCGAGCTCGATCCCCGTCAGCCCCTTGCCCAGAGCGGACTCATTGCGCTGCTGGGGCGGGCCGATCCCATTGCCGCCGAAACGCGGCTGAAAACCCTGATCGCGCGCGAGCCTTCCGCGCACCTCTATTTCACGCTGGGCAACCTCTACGCCGATCAATCGATGTGGCCGGCGGCCCAGCACGCGTACTTCCAGGCCTATCACCTCGAGCCGACCAACCCAAATTACACCTTCAACCTGGCGGTCGGGCTCGAGCACGTCGGTCAGCCCAAGATCGCGCTGGATTTCTATCGGCGGGCGGCGCAGCTCGCTGCGGCCAGGGGTCACACCCACTTCAACCTCGCAACGGCACAACAGCGCATCGGCAGACTCGCCTCGCAGGTATAATAAGCGGCCGTGGACATCGGCTTCACCCGCCATGGCTGAACAGCGCAAGAAACTCCG
>DASPGR010000184.1:0-10231 GCA_035620515.1 Burkholderiales bacterium
TGAATGGTCTGCCCTTGCCCCTCCAGGACAAAGCCTACCCCGTACCCGGCGCCGACAAGGGTCAGCAGTACCTCCTGATTGGCCGCGTGCTCGACGATGTTCGGCGACTCGCTCGCCGCGTGGATGGCGGCCTCGAGTTGCGCATAACGGTCCGCGCTGGACCGGCCGCCGCAAAACACCAGCGGGTCCCGTGCAACTTCCTTCAACTCAATCTGCGCCTTTGCTGCAAGCGGGTGCAGTGCCGGCAGGACGGCCGCGACCGGGTCGGCCCAGACCGTATGCGCCTGTATGCCGTTTCTCTTGACCGCGGCGAAGGAAAATCCCGCATCCAGCGATCCTGAATGCAGCGCTTTCACCTGTTGCTCAAAGGGCATCTGCACGATTTTGAGCTCGACCTGGTCGGCGTCCGCTCTATACCGGGCGAGCAGGCTGGAAAGACGCGGGTGTGCTATGCCCTCGGCGAAAGCCACCGTCAATCGGCCCTGCCTGCCCTTAGCAGCGCCACGTGCGCTCGCCCGCGCTTGGGCAACGGCTGCCAATATCTGCCGCGCCTCCTCTAGAAACACCTCTCCCGCGCGCGTAAGGCGCGTGCTGCGCGTGGTGCGCTGAAATAGCTTTACGCCAAGGTCGGCCTCGAGCTCCTTGATGGCACGGGAAAGCGGGGATTGTTCGATGTGCAGGTGCTGTGCGGCCCGCAGAAAGTGCAGCTCCTCGGCGACGGCGACGAAGTAGCGAAGACGGCGTAGTTCCATCGGCTTTCCATAACTCATCCCTCTTCCTGCTTTGCCGATCACGCGAGGTACGTTCTTACCAGCTGACCTCTTTTCCGCTGACCTACAATCGGGGGGACGTCTGTTCAGACCGCGGCGAGGATAGCGGTCAGGGCGAAGCCAGACATTAGGAAAAGCGACGGTTGTTTTCCTATTGAGTGGGGCGCCCCTTTGTGCTAGGCAGGTACATGGCAAGTCCGTCGAATCACCCAGATCCTGGCGGGTCTTTTCCGGAGTTTCTCGAGCGGGCACTCGAAGGCCAGTACGAGCTTGTGATCGACGCGCGCAGTCAACGTGAGTACGCGGAGGATCATCTGCCGTGTGCGGTGAACTTGCCGGTCGTCGACAACGATGAGTACGGTGAAGTCGGCACTACGCATCGCACCGACAAGCATCGCGCCTACCTCGTCGGCGTCTCGTATGCGCTAAAGAACATGTCGCGCTCGATCGAGGATCTCATAGCGCGTTACCCGAAGGACGCGCGCATGCTCGTGTACTGCTTTCGCGGCGGCAAGCGCAGCAAGCTTTGGTTCGATGCCCTGTCCACTATCGGATTCCGCGTCGATCGGCTGCCCGGCGGCTGGAAAGCGTACAGGGCATGGGTTCGCGATCAGCTCGCGCAGCTGCCAGGCCGATACCGCTATCACGTGCTTTGCGGCCCCACGGGTTGCGGCAAGACACGGCTACTAAATGCCTTGGCCGAGACTGGCGCGCAAGTGCTCGACCTGGAAGGCCTCGCCAGCCATCGGGGTTCGCTTATTGGAGAGATTCCTGGCGTAGCGCAGCCGACGCAAAAGTGGTTCGACTCGCTCCTCGTGGACAAGCTTCGGCGCTTTGACGCAAGCCAGCCGGTATGGGTTGAATCGGAAAGCAAGAAGATCGGTGTGATTCAACTGCCGGCCGAGCTGCTTCAGGCCATGCACACCGGGCGGATTTTCGCGATCAGTGCGCCGATGAGCGAACGCGTGAGGCTGTGGCGGGAAGACTACCGCCACTTCGAGACCGACCTTGATGCCATGATGGAGCGACTGCGGCATCTGCGGCCGCTCGTGGGCGGCGAGGAGTACTCGGTATGGGAGCGCCTTGCGAAAGAGGGACGCGCGCCTGAGCTCTTCGAGCGGCTTATGCAAGCGCACTACGACCCGGCTTACGCGCGTTCCATTGGCAAGAACTATCCCCGGATCGCGGAGGCTGCAAAGGTCGAGCTCGCTCGGCTCGACAGGGAATCTCTTCTCGAGGTGGCCAGCCGGCTTCACAGACAGCCGGCTACGGTCTGATCGAGCATGAAGCTCTACGGCTATCGAAACGGAAGGACGCTTCGGGCTGCCTGGGCTCTCGAGGAGGTGGAGGCGCCTTACGAGTACGTCGAGATCGACCTGATGCGCGGCGAGGGGCGCGAACCGAAGTTCCTGGAGATCAATCCAGCCGGCAAGGTTCCGGTATTGGATGACGATGGAACGATCATTACTGAGTCGGCCGCAATCTGCATGCACGTGGCCGAGAAGTATCCCCAGAGCCGTCTAATGCCACCGGCCGGTACAGTTGACCGGAGCCAGTGCTTCAAGTGGATGAGTTACGTCATTGCGGAACTCGACGCACCGCTGTGGACCATAGCAAAGCATCGATTTGCGCTTCCGCGTGAGCGTCGAGTGCCGGCAATAATCGAAACTGCCGGGTGGGAGTTCCGGAACGCTGTGAAAGTCCTCGCCGGAGGGTTAGGCGATCGTGACTACCTCGTTGGCGATTGCCTCACGGTGGCGGACATTCTCGCCGGCCATACACTATCGTGGGCGAAAAGTGCCAGGTTATCGCTTGGGAGCGAACACCTGGATCGCTACTTAGAACGCCTTCTTGCTCGTGATGCTGTCACGCGGGCGCGCGCAAAGACGCAGGCAATGCCCGCGGTCGTACGCTGAGGCGCCCGCCAAAACTACGCTGCCCGGAAGTCCAAAGTCGGCCCAATGGATCGATGAATGTCGCGCAGGTTGATTTATTTTGTTTCTGTGATATGGTCGGACTCATCATGGCGCGCTTATATGGCAACGCACTTTCGAACGTCACCGCTCTCGCGGTGCCGGCGCGCGCGCTCGTCAGTCCAGGCACTCTCGTCTTTCTTGGCTAACCCGGTAGCGGCCTAGGGCCAGCTTACCGGGATCCCGTCCCACGCAGTTGCGGACCGCCCCGCGCTTTTACGCGGCGGCGGTGCGCTGGCTTTTTTCTCCAGCCCTATTTGGAGGCGGTAATGCGCAATTTGAATGTTGCGCGGGGGGCAACCCTCGCCGGCACCGTGCTCTTCGTCATGCCGGTTCTCGACATTCTTCTCGGCGGTGGCGCCGCGGGTGCCGTGCACGCAATCGTCGGCGGCTTCGGACTTGCCTTGTTCGCCGTTTCGGCGGCGGCAGATGCGGGAAGGCGCTAGCCGACCGGCTTACTCACGTTTTCTTAGCGGAGGTAATGATGGCCAAGTATCACGAACTGATTCTCTCGGCGAGCGATGCGGAAGTGCTCGCCCTCATGCTCGGCGAGCGGCACCGTCAGCACGCGCTCGAGGCCGCGGTTGCCGACGCGCTCGCGGACCTGCTGGTTGAGGCGCGGCTCGTGCCGCACGAAGAACTGCCGGCGGACCGCGTTGCGATGAACTCGAAAGTGACGTATCGCGAAGAGCCGGACGGCCTGCGCCGCTCCCTGGTCCTCGTTCACCCGATCGAGGCGGATGCCGCGGTCGGCCGTATCTCGGTGCTGTCGCCGATCGGGCTCGGGCTGCTCGGGCGCACGCCCGGGTCGCGCGTCACTGTCAATGTTCCGGGAGCGAGAACCCTTACGGTGCGCATCCTGGACGCAACCCGCAACCGCGAGCTTCGCGCTGCATAGGAGCGACGAAATGTATCCGGATCTGCCGATCGAACAGTTGGTGCGGCGCAAGGGAGCGGCGTTTCAGTTCGCGTTCGCGACCGAAGCGAAGGAGCTCGTGCCACAACGCGATGACTTCCTCCTTAACGCATCCCACAAAGGACTGCATGTGCTGGCCAAGAACGAGGAAGGCTTGACGATGCCGGTCGAAGTGCTGCGTGAAGTCTACGGACCGAGCCTGCAGGTGGAGCCGCCCAAGATCAGGCTGATCGAAGGCGTGCAGTTGCAGGAGCCGATCATGCACGTGCGCATCAGCATGTATGCCGACTTTCGCGAGGCCGTCAAACGGGCGCTTCGCATGCGTGGCGCGACTCTGACCGAAGAGTACGTGCGTTCCACGTACTGCGTGCTGCGGTACGAGGCGCCGCTTGCGGATCTGCTCGGCGTCTCGACTGAGCTGTCTCGGCTCACGGCTGATACCGCGAAGCACTGGGTTGCGCTCAGCCACTACGCCATCGTGACCCGGGATCCGGGCGGAAAGGCCGCGTAATGGACTCGCTGATCCTAACGCAGGCTGATCACGCCCTGCTGACGATGCTCGGCCGCGGCAACGGAGACCTGCAGCGCGAGCTCGAGCGCGCGATCGTGGTTTCGTCCATGGCGCTTCCACCGGACGTCGTCACGATGAATTCCAGGGTGCGTTATTGCGATGAAACGGCGGACGTGCAGCGCGTGGTGAAGATCGTATACCCGCGCGACGCCGACGCGGCGCAGGGCCGGATCTCGGTGCTCTCGCCGATCGGCACGGCGCTGCTCGGCCTGTCGGCCGGGCAGGCGATCGAATGGGATTTCCCCGACGGTAGCCGCCGCACGCTGCGCGTCGATGAGCTCCTGGATCAACCGGAGCGAAAGCTGCGCCAACAGCTGCCAATCGAATAGGAGACAGTAATGCCCAAGTACTACGAATTGATCGAATCCCGGCTCATGCGTGCCCGCCGGAGCCGCAACGCCGACCATTGGGGCGCGGCCATCGCGGGTGGCATCCTTTTCGCGGTACCTACCGCTGGCGCGCTCTATCGAGGCTCGTTCGGCTGGATGGATGTGGTGGTCGCGGTTATCGGCGTCGCAAGTCTCGTTTCGGCGGCCGAGGGATTCACGCGCAGCCGCCCACAGTCGTTCAAGGCGCCGCGCTCGACCGGCCGGCACACCGTCTGCCCGCGATCGGGCGAACCGCTGCTGGAGGAGGCGTAATGACAACTACGCTGCGAGGCGACGGCCTAGCGAGCGCGGTGCTGCTTGGCCTGCCCGTCATGGAGCTGCTTGATGCCCACAACTTCGCGATCCTGGCGGCTGCAATCGTCGTCGCCTTCGTCTTCATCGTGCTCGCCTGGACGGTCCGAAGGGCGTTCGAAGCCGCATGCGAGCGCGACGAGCAACTGCCGGGCGATGTCAGCGGGTGACGAGATGCGTGCGCAGACTCTCCTCCGGCTGATAGACAACCTGCTCGACCCGCAAGCGCCGCACGCCGTCGGGAGACGCGCCTTCGATGGCGTGCCCGGGCGACGCGCCGAGGAGCTGCATGCCCATCGGGTCGAGCACGGAGAGCAGGCCCCGGGCCGGTTCGGCGTCGCCAGGGAATACAACGCGCGCCACCCGGCGCTCGCCGCTCGTCTCGTGGTGCAGGACGACCTGCGTGTTCATCGTTACGACGTCGGGCGGCATGGCGTCCGACGCCACCACCTTAGCATCCTGAAGCAGACGCCGAAGGGCCGCGTTCGGTTGCAGCAGCGACAGATTGGCGAAATCCGCTTCGGTGAGCAGCATCATCGCGCCTTTGTCAAGGGGCAGGCAGCGTGTCCAATCCTATTCCCTGCGCGTTTGTGCTTTTGCGATTTCGTCGAGCTGATCCCTGAGCTGCGGTCCGATGCGCCGCAGCTCCTCGCGGTGCACTTCGACCAGGCGCGCGAGGACCCGGTCGCCCTTTGCCGTGAGGCGCAGGTAGACCTTGCGCTTGTCGTCCGGGGAAGGCTCGCGCGTGGCGAGTCCCTGCTTGCTCAGCCGGTCGACTAGCCCGACCGCGCTGTTGTGGCGGATCAGGAGCTGCTGCGCGAGATCGTTGATCGTCAGCCGACCTTCGGGGCTGGCGCAGAGCGCGAGCATCGCCTGGTAGTGCTGCGCGCTGAGGCCCATCCGTTCCGCCGCCGCTTCGCTGAAGCGCAGAAACCGGCGCAACGCGTAGCGGAAGGCCGCGAGCTGGCGGTATTCGCCGGCTTCGAGGTGCGTGGGGGTTCGCGGTTTGCGTCGCAGCATGGCGTGGTGCGAAGACCCGTTTATAGGCCACAAGGGCATGCTTGACAATATATCGTAATACGATGTATATATATCTTATCACGATATATCAACGATAGGAGCCCTCGCGGCGCTGCGCATCGCCGAACCGCTGCGCAATTCTTAACGACGGCCGGCTGGTCTTCACCGGGGCGCCGAGCGACGTGGTGGCGAGCGCGAAATTGCGCCGCGACGACCTCGCCATTTGAACAAAGGAACAGAAATGCGAATCGAGCTTCCCGAACTGCCGTATCCCACCGACGCGCTCGAGCCGTGGATCTCGCGGCGCACCGTCGAGACCCACTACGGCAAGCACCATCGCGCCTACATCGAGAAAGCGAATGCACTCCTCGGCGAAGCGACCGGCACCTTGGAGGAAATCATCACCCTCGCCGCGCGCAATCCCGCGCAGGAAGCGCTGTTCAACAACGCGGCCCAGGCCTGGAACCATGCCTTCTACTGGCGCTCGCTGCGGCCGAAGAGCGGGCCGGCCCCGCGCGAGTACGCCAAGTGGGCTGGGGCGCTGAAGGACGCGGCGATCGGACACTTCGGCAGCGGCTGGGCTTGGCTGGTGCGCGATGGCACGGAACTGAAGGTCATAGCGACCTCCAACGCCGAAACGCCGATCACGCGCGGCCTCGAACCGCTGCTCGTGATCGACGTCTGGGAGCACGCCTACTACCTCGATCACCAGGAGCGCCGCGCGGCCTATGTCGAGGGCGTCGTTGACAACCTGCTCAACTGGGAGCTCGTCGATGCCTGACAACCTGACTTTCCCGGTCCCCGAAGAGTTCAAGCGCCACGCCTGGGTGGACGAAGCCGCCTATCGCCGCGAGCACGAGCGTTCGCTTGCCGACCCGGAGGGGTTCTGGGCCGAGCAGGCCGAGCGGCTCGAGTGGTTCAAGCGCCCGGTGCGCATGCGCGATGTCTCCTACGGACCGAGGGACGTCCGCATCCGCTGGTTCGAGCACGGCACGCTGAACGCGAGCGTCAACTGCCTTGACCGCCATGCGGCCTCGCATCCGCAACGCATTGCCATCCTGTGGGAAGGCGATGATCCAGCGGAAAGCCGCGCCATCAGCTATGGCTCGCTACATGCCCGGGTCTGCCGCTTGGCGAACGGGCTCAAGTCGCTCGGCGTCGGCAAAGGCGACCGCGTCATGATCTATATGCCGATGATTCCCGAGGCCGCGATCGCGATGCTCGCGTGCGCGCGCATCGGCGCCATCCATTCGGTAGTGTTCGCCGGGTTCTCTCCCGAATCGCTTGCGGGGCGCATCAAGGACTGCGACGCCAAGGTGCTGATCACGGTGGACGAAGGCCGGCGCGCCGGCCGCAGCATCCCGCTGAAAGCAAATGCCGATGAAGCGTTGGCGAGCTGCCCCTCCGTGCAGAACTGCGTGGTCTTCCGCCGCACCAGCGGTCTCATCGACTGGCTGCCGGGGCGCGACGTCTGGTATCACGAGCTGGTCGCGCTGCAGCCGGCTTCCTGTCCGCCCGAAGAGATGGATGCGGAGGATCCCCTCTTCATCCTCTACACCTCGGGCTCGACCGGCAAGCCGAAAGGCGTGTTGCATACCACCGCGGGGTATCTCGTCTCGGTCTCGCTCACCCATCGGCTGGTGCTCGACTACCACGCCGAGGACGTCTTCTGGTGCACCGCGGACATCGGTTGGGTCACCGGGCACAGCTACATCGTCTACGGGCCGCTCGCCAACGGCGCGACCACGCTCATGTTCGAAGGCGTGCCGACCTTTCCCGACGCATCGCGCTTCTGGGAGATCGTCGACAAGCACAAGGTCAGCATCTTCTACACCGCGCCGACTGCGATCCGTGCGCTCATCCGCCACGGCGACGATGCCGTCAAGAAGACCAGCCGCAAGTCGCTGCGCCTGCTTGGCTCGGTGGGCGAGCCGATCAATCCCGAGGCCTGGCTGTGGTACCACCGAGTGGTGGGAGAGGGCCGCTGCCCGATCGTCGATACCTGGTGGCAGACGGAGACCGGCGGCATCCTCATCGCGCCGCTCCCCGGCGCGGTCGCCACCAAGCCCGGGTCCGCGACGCTGCCCTTCTTCGGCGTCCAGCCGGTGATCGTGGATGAAGCCGGCAAGGTGCTCGAAGGCGAATGCGAAGGGCGCCTGTGCTTGCGCGACGGCGGCCCGGGGATGCTGCGCACCGTCTACCGCGACCACGACCGGTTCCTGAAAACCTACTTCAGCACCTACCCGGGCCTTTACTTCACCGGCGACGGCGCGCGGCGCGACCGCGACGGCTACTACTGGATCACCGGGCGCATCGACGATGTGATCAACGTCTCCGGACACCGGCTGGGCACCGCCGAGATCGAAAGCGCGCAGGTCGCTCACGCCAAGGTGGCGGAAGCCGCTGTTGTCGGTTATCCGCATGAGCTCAAAGGGCAGGGTATCTACGCCTACGTCACCCTCAAGGCTGCCGGGGAGCCGAGCGAAGCCCTTGCGCGCGAGCTTGCGCGCTGGGTGCGTCGCCTAATTGGGCCGATCGCGGCCATCGACCACCTGCAGTGGGCACCGGCGCTGCCCAAGACGCGCTCGGGAAAGATCATGCGGCGCATCCTGCGCAAGATCGCGGCTGACGACTGCGCAAATCTCGGCGACATCTCGACCCTCGCTGACCCGGCGGTGGTCGACGGGCTGATCGGCAACCGCCAGAGCGCCGCGGCACGAGAAGGAGAAATGCAATGAACGCAAGCGACATAATGACATCGCCCGTAATCACAGCCGCTCCGCATACGCCGGTGCGGGAAATCGCCGGGCTCCTGCTCAAGCACCGCATCAGCGCCGTCCCAGTGATGGTCGAAGGCCGGCTGGTCGGGCTGGTGAGCGAAGGTGACCTGCTGCACCGGCACGAGATCGGTACCGACCGCGCCGATCAGAACAGGTCATGGTGGCTGCGCCTGCTCGGCAGCGACCGGTCCATCGGGGACTATGTCAGGTCGCATGCTCGTTACGCGCGCGACATCATGACGCGCGAGGTGGTGTCGGTTTCGCCCGATACGCCGATCGCCGAAATCGCGTCGCTGCTCGAGACGCGCGGTATCAAGCGCGTGCCCGTGCTGCGCGGCGACCGTCTCGTCGGCATCGTGAGCCGGGCGAACCTGATTCAGGCTCTGGCCGTCGCGGGGCACTCGGGTCCCAAAAGACCGAAACGTTCGCAGAGCGACAAGGCCATCCGCACCCGGCTCATCGCAGAGCTGGAGCGCCAGCCTTGGTGGCGGCGCGGCTCCTCGAACGCGATCGTGACCGAAGGCGTGGTGCACTACTGGGGAATGATCGACGCGGAAGAGGAGAGAACCGCGGCGCGCGTGGCGGCGGAAAACATCGCCGGCGTGCGCGGGGTCGAAGATCACCGCCTGCACATGTACGACATTCCGTCGATGACATGAGCGCCCCCCTGACGGCACAAAGAGCGCTCGACCCGCAGCCGATGGAGCGGGAGGAATACGGGTGCTTGCTGAACACGCTGCTCGAGGCCGAGCGCGCCGGCGCGAAGCTTCTCGCCGCCTACGCGGACGAGCTGCCGCTCGACTCCCGCGGCTGGACCGTGCTGAGTGCCGTGCAGCGCGACGAGGCGCGCAACTGCGCCGTGCTGATCCATCTGCTGCTGGGTGCGGACCTCACGCCGACTACGGCGGTCGGAGACTTCTACCGCAAGGGGCTTGCGATCGTCGGATGGCGCGACCGGCTGGAGTTCCTGAATCGAGGCCAGGCCTGGGTAGCGAAGAGCATCGCGACTGCCTTGCCGCGCATTTCCGAGATAGGCGGAAGGACTGTCCTGCAGACGATGCTCGACTCGCACATCGCCAACATCGGTAGCTGCGAGCGGCTACTCGCCTAGACGCACCACATGATGCGCTGGATCACCACGACCGAATCGCGGACCCCGGCACCTCGTCACAGTTTTGAGACGCAGCCGGTGATTACTTAGAACCAACCTCCTGGAGGCCACATGGAAACGCAAACCACACTAGCGCCAGTCGAGCGGCGGGCCGATACCGAGCTCATCGCAAAAATCCTGTCGGGCGACAGGCAAGCATTCGAGAAGCTGATGCGCCTGTATAACCGCACGCTCTACAGAACCGCACGCTCTATATTGCGCGACGATGGCGAAGCGGAGGACGCGGTCCAGGAGGCCTGGCTCAAGGCCTACCGGTCGCTCGGCGCATTCCGCGGCGGATCCAAGCTTTCGACATGGCTTGTCCGGATCGCCGCCAACGAGGCGCTGATGCGCCGCCGCCGCAACGCGCG
>DASPGR010000185.1:0-10023 GCA_035620515.1 Burkholderiales bacterium
CCTCGCCATGGCAACGCAGCGCATGGCGAAGCGAAACGCGCTGATCCGTCATCTTCCGGCAGCCGAAACTCTCGGCTCGGCGACCGTCATCGTGACCGACAAGACGGGAACGCTGACGGAGAATCGCATGCAGGCGGTACGTGCCCACTGGCTCGGTGGCTCAGTCGATCTCGGCGCCTTGGCTCCCGCAGCGGCGGCGGCAAACCCGGCATTCTTCGAAATCGCGCGCCACTGTCACGGCCTGCGCCAGGTCAATGGCGAGAACGGGCCTGCACTGCGGGGCGACCCGATGGAAATCGCACTGGTCGAGATGGCCTCGGACGCGCAGGCCGGCGACACGCGCAAGGTGCGCAGCGACGAGCTTCCGTTCGATTCGGAGCGCCGGCGCATGTCGACGGTGCACGAGGGAGGCACCGAACGCGTGCTCTACTGCAAGGGCGCGGTCGAGGCCGTCGTGCCGCTCTGCAGCGCCGTCTTTGCGCCGGGGGCCGACGGCGGGCGCGTCGAGCCGATGAGCGAGGCATCGGCCCGGGACTTCCTCGCGGCCCAGGACAAGATGGCCGAACATGGCCTTCGCGTGCTCGCCCTGGCGTACCGCTCGCTTCCCGTCGACGCTGTGCGGGCAGTATGGGAGACGGAGCTCGTGCTTGCGGGCATTGTAGGGCTGCGCGACCCGCCGCGCGCCGAGGTGTCGCAGGCAATCGCGACCTGCCGCGATGCCGGCATACGGGTGATCATGGTTACGGGGGACCATCCGCATACGGCCGACGCCATAGCGCGCGAGATCGGCCTTGCCGCGGCAGCGCGAATCGTCACGGGCCATACGCTTGCGCACTGGTCCGACACACAGCTGCAGCTTGCGCTCGACACGGCGGAGATCCTGTTCGCGCGGGTGAGCGCCCAGCAGAAGCTGCGCATCGTCGAGGCGCTGCAGCGCAAGGGTCACATCGTTGCGGCGACGGGCGACGGGGTGAACGATGCGCCTGCTCTCAAGCGCGCCGACATCGGCATTGCGATGGGCGTGGTGGGGACGGATGTGGCGCGCGACGCCGCCGACATGGTGCTGCTCGACGACAACTTCGCATCGATCGTTGCGGCCGTCGAGGAAGGACGCGCCATATTCGGGAACATCCGCAAGTTCCTGACCTATATCCTCACGTCGAACATACCGGAGATCGTTCCGTACCTTGCATTCGTGCTCTTCCGCATTCCCCTTCCGCTCACCGTCATCCAGATTCTCGCGGTGGATCTTGGCACCGACATGGTGCCGGCGCTCGCGCTGGGCGCCGAGCGGCCCGCCCCCGACACGATGCGCCGCCCGCCCCGCAGCCGCGACGAGCGACTCGTCGACTGGAAGCTCATCGTGCGCGCCTATCTCTGGCTCGGCATCATGGAGGCGACGGCGGCGATGGCCGCGTTCTTCTCGGTTCTCGCAGCCGGAGGCTGGCAATACGGCGAGCGGCTCGCCCCGTCCGATCCTCTCTATCTCCAGGCCACGACGGCGTGCCTCGCGAGCATCATCGTGATGCAGGTCGTGAACGTGTTTCTCTGCCGCGACCCCCGCGCGAGCGCCTTTGGCGCGAAACCGGTCAATCCACTGATCTACGCGGGGATCGCGTTCGAGCTCGCGCTGATGCTGGCGATCATCTACACGTGGCCCGGCAACGCGCTTGTCGGCACCGCTCCGATCGGAATCGAGACATGGCTTTTCATCCTGCCGTTCGCGGTCGCGATGCTTTTGCTCGAAGAAGGCCGGAAATGGTGGCTGCGGCGGCGCTGAGCGACGGGACAATGTCGCGCGCCGGGCAGGCACGGCCAGACTTCGCGCCCGCTCCCGGCAGGACAATATGGAGACGGCGCGTTACCGCGATGTCGGGATCGTGTCCGGCCCCGGAGCCACACGCCAGCAGTTGCGGCCCGCAGACTTCGCCGCGTACACCGCCATCTCGACACCGCGCATCAGTTGCCCCGGATTGTTGGCGTGATCAGGGAAGTAGGCGACACCGACGCTTACCGCGGCCTGCAGAGTGAGGCTGTCGACGAGGACCGGCTCGCTCAGGGAGCTGACAATTGTGCCGGCGATGCGGATCGCGATTTCGCGGTCGACGAGGTCTTCGAGGATGACGAAGAACTCGTCGTCGCTTAAGCGCGCCACCGTGTCGGCCTGCCGCACGCTCTCGCGCAGGCGCGCGGCGATGGTCTTGAGCATCCTGTCACCGACCGAACGTCCGTGCAGACCGTTGATGTTCTTGAAGCCGTCGACGTCGATGCCCAGTCCGGCAAAGCTGTGCCCGGTGCGCTGCGCGCGCAGAACCGCGTGCCCGATGAGGTCGTCGAGCAGGCTGCGATTGGCAAACCCGGTGAGCGGATCCTGCTGCTCCAGGTGCTTCAGTTCCCGCTCCCTTTGGCGCAGGTTTGCATTCGCTTGGGCAAGCTCACTTGTTCGTGCCGCCACGCGCGACTCCAGCGCCTGCCCGGAGCGCAGCAGCGCTCCGACGGCCGCCTGTTTGGCGGCGAGCAGTTCCTTGATCGCGCGTTCCTTGTCGAGCCGAACGGTCTGTATGCGGTCCGCGAGCGCGATCGCGAGCAGCAGCATTTCGGCTGCGGACCCTATCTGCATCGAATAGAACGTAAGCGCGTTCGTCGGCAGCCAGCCGAGATTACGCAGCGCGAGCACCGCGACCCCGAGCAGCAGAACTGTCCACGCGAGCAGGAAATAGCGCGCACCCGGCTGGCGCTTGGCCACGCAGTAGATCCCGCTGCAGGTGAGCACTGCCGCGCCGACCAGCCCGGCGACCGAAACCGTGATGGCACCCACGTAATAGGACGCCACGACCGGAAGGAAAGTGGCGACCGCGAATACCGCCATCTGGGCGACGAGCACCCTATCGAGCCGCGGATAGTGGCGATGCGTGTCGAGAAACGTGCGGGCAAACAGGGTGCCGAAGAAAGCCGCGGCAGCCATTCCCGAGGGCAACGCGATGTTGCCCCAAGCGGGCCAATGAGGCCAAAGGAACTGGTTGCCGAACCCGTTCCACGAGGCCTGAGCGACCGCCATCGTGGCGACAAACGCGACGTAAGCCAGGAAAGCCCGATCCCGCACTGCGAAAAACAACAGCAGGTTGTAGAGCAGAAGCGCGAGAAGCAGGCCATAGTAGATGCTCAGCACCGCATAACTCAGCTGGTCGTGGTAGTGCATCGCAGCGGGCTGCCACAACGTCGCCGGGATCGTGAGATTTCCGGCGCTTACGACTTTCATGTAGATCGTCTGGTCAGCCTCGCCGGTTAGCGTGAGCGGAAATACGAGGTTGCGATGAGGAAACGGGCGCTCGGCGAACGGCTGGAGGTCACCCGCCACCTGGACGCTGAAACCGCCACCTGCCCGGGGCGTGTAGACCTCGACGCGATCAAGGGAGGAGTAGGCGATCTCGAGCAGCCACTGCCGCGCGGCGCCGGGCGAGACGCGCAGCTGAAGCCTCAACCAGTACGCCGAACGGGAATAGCCGAAATTGATCTCCGCACCCGAGACCGCCGCACGCTGGAAGCGTCCCGCGACTGCGGGCGCGGCGACATCCCCGATGCTCAAGCGCTTTCCGGGATCCTCGAGAAAGTCCAGCATGGGCGAGAGCGCGTAGGAGCCGACACCGCTCGTGATGACCAGCGGTTCGGGGGCACCTCGCGCGGCGGCCGACGCGGTCATCGGGAACATGCCCGCCAGACATGCAGTGAGCAGTGCGAGGCAGGTGGCGCACGATCTGGAACGCTTGGGATACGGGCGCATGGAGGTCATCGGGTCCTCACGGGCCTGGGACCAAGCCCGCATCGTTCGAACGGCTGCGACCACAGGTGCTTAGGCTCCGGGCGCGGCGCCCGCCGGGCTGTAGTAACGCCCGGGTAGGCGGCGCCGCACCCCTTCAGGCGAGTCTAGCCCATGGGCACCAACGAGTAAGTGTTCGATTTAACACCCGCGCACCAGGGTGCGAGCCCGCGTGGTGTGCGACGCGACACACTGCGCAAGGGCTTGCTGCGGCAGGAACAATTGCTGCGACTGGACTAGCCGCCCGACGAATCCCGGAGCGTAACGATTCGATTGAATACGAGTTCGCCAGGACGCGAATCCCTGAGGTCAGACACGAAATACCCTAACCGTTCGAACTGGTAGTGTTGTGCCGGATTGGCTCCGCGTAAAGCGGGCTCGAGCCAGGCCGAGACCGAGCGCTTCGAATCCGGGTTGAGATCGAGAAGGAAATCGCGCTCGCCTGCACCCGGGTTCGGGACCCGGAACAGCCGGTCGTAGAGTCGGACCTCACCGCGCACGCCGTGCCGCGCAGAGATCCAGTGGATATTGCCTTTCACTTTTGTCTTCTCGGCTCCGGAGGTGCCCGACTTCGTATCGGGGTCGTAGGTGCAGTGCGCGGCAATGATTTTGCCGGCGGCGTCCTTCTCCAGCCGCTCGCACTTCACGACGTAGGCATAGCGCAGCCGCACCTGGTTTCCCGGATAGAGGCGGAAGTAGCCTTTGGGAGGCTGTTCCATCACGTCATCGCGTTCAATCCAGAGCTCGCGCGAGAACGGCACAGCACGCCTGCCGAGCTCCGGTTTCTGCGGGTGATTCGGCGCGAGGCACTCCTCTTCGCGGCCCTCCGGATAGTTGTCGATCACGAGCTTCACCGGGTCGAGCACCCCGATGCGGCGCTCGGCACGCGCGTTCAAATCCTCCCGCATGCAGTCCTCGAGCACGCTGTACTCGATCCACGAGTCCGCCTTCGAGACACCGATGCGTTCGGCGAAGAGGCGAAAGCCCTCGGGGGTGTAGCCGCGGCGGCGCGCGCCGAGGAGCGTCGGCATGCGGGGATCGTCCCAGCCCTCGACCCGGCCTTCCGCGACCAGCTGGATGAGCTTTCTCTTGGAGAGCACGACGTAGGTGAGGTTCAACCGCGCGAACTCGATCTGCTGCGGCAGCGGCCGGGCGAGGAGCTCCCCTTCGGCGAGGCGCTCGAGCAGCCAGTCGTAGAACGGGCGCTGATCCTCGAATTCCAGCGTGCAGAGCGAATGCGTGATGTTCTCCAGCGCGTCCTCGATCGGATGCGCATAGGTGTACATGGGGTAGAGACACCACTTGTCGCCCGTGCGATGGTGCGAGGCCTTCTTGATGCGGTAGATCGCGGGATCGCGCAGGTTGATATTGGGCGAGGTCATGTCGATCCTTGCGCGGACAACGTGCGCGCCGTCGCGATGTTTCCCGTCTCGCATCTCGCGCAGGAGCTTCAGGTTCTCGGCCGGCGTCCGGTTGCGGTAGGGGCTTTCCCTGCCGGGCTCGGTGAGCGTGCCGCGGGTGCGTCGCATCTCCTCCGCGCTCTGGCTGTCCACGTAGGCATGGCCCGCGCCGATCAGATATTCCGCGGCTTCGTACATGAAATCGAAGTAGTCGGACGCGTAGTAGAGATGGGGGCCCCAGTCGAAACCGAGCCATCGCACGGACTCGAGGATCGATTCCACGTATTCCTGCTCCTCGGTCTCGGGATTTGTGTCGTCGAAGCGCAAATGACACGCTCCGCCGTAGTCCTGCGCAAGTCCGAAGTTGAGGCAGATCGCTTTGGCGTGCCCGATGTGAAGGTAGCCGTTCGGCTCCGGCGGGAACCGCGTGCGGATGCGGGCAGCGTCGTTGGGAGCGCCACCCTGGACGCTCGCAGGTCCGGGATGCCCGGCCCAGGTGCGTGCCGCATATTTGCCCTGTGCCAGGTCCGATTCGATGGCGGAGCGAATGAAGTTCGACGCCGATGGCGGCTGCGGAGCGGGTTTTTTCCTCGTGCTGGCGGCGTCGGACATGCGCTTGACCCGAAAGCGCTATTTTATCCGAGCGCGTGTCGAAAGCCCGGCAGGGCTGACTCACCCGCCCAAAGGACGCTAACCGGGGTACGTGCGCAGCCGCGCGACGTCGATCATCCTGATCTCGCGGCCATGAACCTCGATCAAACCGGCGGCCTGGATGTCATGCAGGATGCGTGAGAAATGCTCGTGAGTGAGATTGAGGCGGGAAGCGATGATTCCCTTTTTTGCGGGCAGCGTCACCGCAACGGATTTTCCGTTGACGCCGTCCGGGATCTGTCCGAGCAGGAAGGCGGCGACGCGCTGCGCTCCCGTGCGAAGCATGCAGTTCTCGAAGTCGCGTGTGCGGCTCTGCAGGCGGCGGCACACTTCGCGCAGCATTCGGGCGCAGAACCGTGGATTTCGCTCGATCTCGCCGAGCACGGCGTCTTTTCCCAGATAGACCAGCGTCGACTCCTCGATTGTTTCCGCCGTGAGCATGTGCCGCTCTCCCAGCAGCACCGGCACGGCGCCGAAGCTCTCCAAGGGGCCCAGGAGCTCGATCACCTTGTCGTGGCCGCCCGCGGTCTGGAGCGAGAGCTTGACTTGGCCGCAGACGACGACATAAACACCCGCCGCCGCCTCGCCCTGGCGGAAGATGACGCTGCCCTGCGGCAGCGACATGTCGACTTTGGCGGCTGCGAGGCGGGCGATGGCTTCGCCGTCCATGTCTTCAAAAAGCGGCAAGCCCGCCAGAAAGGCTTGTGTCCCCGTCAGGGAAGGTACGCTCGGCCGGCCGGGAAACGTCACATCCATGGGACCCATTATTGGGACACCACGGCCTCGCGTCTTGATTCAGATCAAATGAGCCATCGCGCCCCAACCAGGGCCATGTAAAGCCAGTATTTTCAGCAGAGTGGATGTCGGCGCGTGAGACATTTTGCGCGCGTGATGTGCGCCGGGATTGCCAGCCTCGCGCCGACGAACGACGAGTCGGCCGCGGTGCTGGCGCCGCGTTCATCGACGCTTTGAGGCGCGCGAGGGAACGCTTGCGCGCGCGACGGCGGCGGAGAAACTCCCGCCGGTCGCTTGAGGGCTACTTTTTATGGCAGGTATTGCAGTTCTTGGGGTCGCTCGACGCGAATGCCTTGGTGCCGTTGTGACACGCGCCGCAATTCTCGCCTTTGTTCATGGCGGCCATCGTTATTTTCGCGCCCTTCTTCATCGCGAATATCTTGGTGTGGCAGGCGTCGCACTTGAGGCCCTTGTCGGCGTGGAGCTTCCCATTGAAGACGACTTTCCCCATTCCTCCGCCTGCAAACTCCGAAGTCTTGCCGGGTGGAACCGCCATGGCAGCTCCGATGAATGCGCTGGCTGCGACGACGACGGCTAGCAGTCGGATCGCTTTCATTTCGGTTACTCCCTGCTAATAGCTCTTGAACTCGAACTCGGCCTTAATTTCCCGTGGAGTGCCCGGTTTCCGGACCCGGACGACGATGCGGTAGGGGTTCCTGCCCGACATGCGGAAGTAGTTTCCGTAGCTCTGCACGCCCTTGATGCTCACGAGCTCGAGCTCCTTGGTGTCGCCTCCGGACACGGGCTCCGTCGCGCTGGCTTCCACTTTCGCGTCCGTGATCGCACGGCGCGTCTTGCTGTCGAACAGCGAAAGGTTGATGTGGTAGTACCCGGATCCCTTCGGGATGCCGCCATGAAGGGAGCGTTCCGGATCGGCCGACGCGAAGCGCTCGCGCATCGCGTCCGCCGACACGATGCCGAGGTAGATTTCAGTTCCATCGACGACCTTGCGGTTCGGGTCGCGTACCGGAATCGGACCTGGCTTGGCAGCTTCCGCTGCCATGCCGGCAGGATTGAACATGTAGAGGATCGCGGCGCGCAGCTCGGAATCAGTAAGATCAGCCACCCCGCCGCGCGGGGGCATGGGTCCGTGTCCGTTGATGGCCGAGCGGACGGCGAAATCGAGCCCCCGTCTGAGCCGCAGTATCCACGCTGTCCTGTCGCCGATCTTCGGCGCGCCGAAGACGCCGGTTGCGTGACACTTCGCGCACTGCGCCTGAACGACCTCCTTACCCTTGCGCTCGAGGGCGGGCGTGACGCCGCCGATCGGTTCAGTCCATTGGCCGCCCGAGCGGTTGACCATGTAGGTGATGGCGCGCTCGATCTCGAGGTCCGAGAGCCCCGGGCTGCCCCCGTGCGCCGGCATGTTCCGAATGCCGTTGAGGGCGCTTTCCGTGAGGCTCGTGAGGCCGCGTGACGCAAGCGGCGCCCAGGCGCGCTTGTCGCCGATCCTCGGGGCCCCCTTGGCGCCCGTGCCGTGGCATGCGGCGCACACCTCGTCCACCACCTGCTTGCCGGTGCGCCCGTCAATCTGCGCGAGAGCGGACAGCGGCACGAGGACGGCACCGATCAGCAGGGCGCTCGTCGTGACTGTGGTGGCAACGCGTCCGGGCATGTGGGAGTACGGTAGCGATTTCTCGAAGCAGGTCGCGGGCGGGTCCCTGTGCGACGTCGGCTATTATAGTCCACGTTTCTCGGAGGTATCCCGGGTCGTGGGGTCTGCCGTTCCGCGCCCCGCGTGGATCTCGACCACCGCGGCCGAAGCCGGGCGCCTGGCGACCCAGCCGCGGCTAGTTCGACGGAGGCTTGTGCGCAATTCCCGTATGGCAGTCGATGCAGGTCTGGCCTTCCTTCATCGCTGTCTTATGCATGGGGGCTGACCACTCCTTCTGCTTCGAAAAGTCCATCGACGCAAAGTTGTGGCAGTTGCGGCATTCGTGCGAGTCGTTCGCCTTCATCTCCCGCCACACGGCCTCCGCCATCTGTTTGCGCCGCTTTTCGAACTTCTCCGGCGTATCGATGGTGCCGAGGAAATGGTGGAAGAGCTCGTTGGACGCCTTGATCTTGCGAACAAGCTTCGGCACCCACTCCTTGGGAACGTGACAGTCGGAGCAGATCGCGCGCACCCCGGTGCGATTCTGGAAGTGGATGGTTTTGGTGTATTCCTTGTAGACATTGTCCTTCATCTCGTGACACGAGATGCAGAATTCCAGGGTGTTGGAGTACTCCATGAAAGTATTGAACCCGCCCCAGAAAATGACACCGCCAATGCCGCCCACGATGAGCAGCGCGCCAACGGAGTAGCGGCTGCTCGGTGTCCAGAACGATCTCCAAAAGCGCTTGATAAGGCCGTCTGCCATGCGCTCCTCCCTTCAGCCCGACCGGGGCAGAGAATGCCTCCAACGACAGGAGGTCCACTCGGAATTGGACATTATTCCGAGAGCATTTGTAAAGGTTTGAACGGCTGCGCGCGGTCCTACCGCTAGCGCAGTTCAGTGTCGATCACCACATCGATGCGCTCGGCGCCGACATCAACCGGCGCGGTGACACCCTGCAGGTCCCCGGCTTGAGGCGTCGCGTTGGCGCTCTTCGAGACGCGCGCGCCGATCACGACCCGCGAAAAGCTCGAGAGCTTCATCGCCGGCGTCATCGCCATCGAGTCGTCGAGCGCGAAAGAAATCGGAAGCTCGCGCGCCTGCCGGCGCAGGATCGCGAGCGGCATGCGCGGGCCTTCTGCGGCGCGCGCAAAGACGAACACGGTGTCGGTTGGCGCAACCTTGGCCGCAAGCTCCGGAGCAAGGCGCACGGTGCCGCTGACGCGGCTGCCCGGCGCGGCGGGAGCGGATGGCGCTGAGGCCGCGGCGGGCGGGGCCGCGGGCGCGCCGCCGGCGAGCGCGCGCGCCTCGGCGACATTTGCGCGTGCCGCCTGGGCCGTCTCGGAATCCGCGGGCTCGACGGCCAGGATTCGCTCCCAGTAGTCCGCCGCCTTTGCGTAATCCTTGCGATTGAAAGCGATGGTGCCCGCCAGCGCCAGCGCCTTGGTGTTGGTGGGATCGATCGCAAGCGCGCGCGCGATGAGCTTTTCCGGCTCGCCCTCGAGAGTGCGCCCCTGCGCCATCGCAAGTGCATCTGCGTAATCGGCATAGAGCTGCGCATCGTCGGTGGCCCGTGCCGCCGCGTTTGCGTACGCGTCCGAGGCTTCCTTGAAGCGCCCGAGCGCCGCGTACGAGCGCGCCAGGATCTTCCAGCCCTGGGGATCATCCGGATTGGCGCGCATGCGCGCGGCGAGCCGCTCGACCATCGCCACGACCTGCTCCTCGGTCACGCCATGGGGCGACCCCGGGGGCGCGGTCGCAGTCA
>DASPGR010000186.1:0-2063 GCA_035620515.1 Burkholderiales bacterium
GGTTCATCTCGATCGCGTCGTGGACGACGCGCACCGCGAATCCCTGCTCGCTCAAATAGCGGTTGAGAAGATCGCGCAGCCGGGCGTCATCGTCGACGACCAGGATCTTTGCCTTGGATTCAGCCATGGCGCAATCGTACCTGCTCGCTTCCCTCCGTGCCACCACATTGTAAGTCTTTATTGCAGGCGCGGCGCTCGCAACACTCGGTTACAAAACGCGTTGACCGTGAAATGAATGTTACCCGCCGCACCGCTAGTCTGGGCGGCATGCGGAACGGTGAAATCCGCGGAAGCCGAGTGAAACTGAATCGAAACTGCAGGGGATTTGCTGAGGAGATTTGACATGAAATCGTTGATCAAGGCGGCGCTGGTTGCATCATTGCTGGTTGCGGTTCCGGCTTGGGCCCACGGCGGACCCCATCGCGGGTGGGACAATCACCGGCATCACGACCGCTACTGGAAGCACGGCCACAACAAGCACTACGGGCACCGTCACCACGTGCGTGAGGTGCGGCGAGTCGAGCGCGTCTACTACGAGCCGTACCCCGTGCAGTCGGCGTCGGCATCGCCGGGGATACACGTGATTTTCCCGGACGTCTACTTTCCGTGGCCGAAGTAAGCGGCGGCCGCATCCGCCGTGGCATTTATCACGCCGCGTCGTGATGAGGCCGGGCATCGCAACATCTTGTTACAAAGTAGCCCCGGCTGGAAACAGTCGATTTACATGCGCGGTCTAGCATGACCCGCAGCCTGAATCACTGGGCATTAACCTGAAATGGAGGTCCACATGAGAAGCATCGCATTGAATGCAGTTCTGGCCGCCTTGTTCGCAGGCGTAGTCGCCATTCCGGCAGCCGCTGCCGAGCGCGAGCGCGGCATCAACGCACGCCAGGGCATGCAGCAGAACCGCATCCAGCAAGGCGTGCGTCAGGGCGATCTCACGCGCGGTGAGGCCCGACGCCTTCAGAGCGAGGCGCGTGACATCCGCCGGGAAGAACGGACATTCCGGGCCGACGGAGATGTGAGCCGCGGCGAGCGCCGGCATCTGCAGGGCGATCTCAACAGGATGTCGCGGGATATCCGCCACCAGCGCAACGACGGCGAGCGCCGCTTCGGGCATCGCGGCGACGAAAGGCGCGCGGATTTCCGCGGCCGCGGACACGCCTACGGGCGTCACGGCGATGACCGCCGCTTCTGGGCGCGCGGGGCCGAGCAGCGCTTCGGCCGCCACGACGACCATCCGCGGTTCGGCAATCAATGGGGCCATCGGTCTCCGGCCTCGGGCATGAACCGCATGCAGGCACAACAGCACGGCCGCATCATGCAAGGCATACGCTCGGGCGAGCTCACGCGGCCGGAGGCGCGGCGCCTGATGGGTGAGCAGCGCATGATTGCGCGCCAGGAGCGCGCCTACCTGGCCGATGGCCGTCTGAGTGGGTGGGAGCGGCGTGACCTTTACGGCGACCTCCGCGACGCGAACCGGCACATCTATAATCAGACCCATGACGCCCAGACGCGCCGTTGATCGAGAGGCACTTCGGTGAAAACGCTGTTCCTGGTGGCTGTAGTGAGTGCGCTGTTGCTGTCGTCGCAGGCCGAAGCCCGCGATTGGCGCCGCTCCGGCGTATTCATGCAGGCCCAGGGACAGCGGGCCGACGAGGACCGCAACCAGTACCGGCGCGACGACCGCAATGCGCAGCGCGCGGGCCAGAACGGCCGCAAGCGGGAGCGCCGCGACCGGCTGACGGACGAAGAGCGCCGCGAGCTGCATCGCGACCTCGATCGGGCCCGGCGCGAGATCTATCGCGGCGACCGCAAGCGCTAGCGCAAGCATCGACCGCTGGTTCTTCACGATCCGATACCCTCGGCCACGCACGCCTGCAACACCGAACCGGCGCGGCCTGAGACAGGTCACGACACTTAGAGTCCCTAACATAATGAAACGCGCGATGCGCTGTCACGATTTTGGCTCAGGGCGCGAAGCGAGCCGCCGCCAATATCGGGAATATTGGCAAGGCGAGCGACAAAGCCATGGGCCAAAATTCGTGCCAGCCCCTGTTTTG
>DASPGR010000187.1:0-3428 GCA_035620515.1 Burkholderiales bacterium
GGCATGCCGATCGAGAAGTACGTCCGCGACGCGCACGTGCAGAAGCACGTCTCGTTTCCGTCCCCGACGCGCTTCAAGCTCACCGAAGCGCTGGTGGGCTTCAAGAGGAAAGTCGCGCCGTTCCACGGCGGCGACTAAGACCAAGAAGATCCCCTCCTGCCCGAGGAGGGGTGCGCCCGGAGGGCGCGGGGTGGTGGGAGGAACGCGGTGAGCAGCGCCAAGCGCTCACCCTGCGTCCCGGCCTTGCCTGCGGTCGCTGAAGCCTGAGTCCCGGGCTACGAGACGACCTGCACCGACCCGTTTCAATGCCGGGCGCGCACGCCACGCGGCACGCGCGCCTTGATGGCATTGGCGCGAGCAAAGTATTCGATCACGCCTTCTGGCGCCGTGGGCAGCTGGTCGCGAACGGCGCGCATCAGGCGAGTGCGATCGCTTTCGGTCATCGACGCGATGACCTTGGTCGTGGGCACGTAACTCGGTGTTTGTGCTTTCCAGAAGTCGTCGAAGTCCTTGTACGCGAGGCAGACGTCGATGATCCTCGTCTCGATTCGCTCGAGCCCTGCTTCCTTGAACAGGGCCCGGAGCATCTCCAGTCGCGACTCGACCGTGCCGGGAATAGGCGGCACCTGCAATCCGAACCGGCGCATCGCGCGGCGTAGCGGCCCGCTCGGCGAGAGCTCTTCCTCGAAGTCCCACACGTAGGCGGCGACCGTTCCGCCCGTGCGGGCGACGCGCCGCATTTCGGCGAGCGCCTGCTGCTGCTCCGGAATGAAGTTCAGGACCAGCGCGGAGGTGACGATGTCGAACGACGCATCCCGGAAGGGCAGACTGCGCGCGTCGCCCACTTCAAATGACGCCCGGCCTCCGGCCGGCCCCCGCGAAGCTTGCCCGACTTGAGCCACGGCAGAGTCGACGCCGGTGACAGCGGCAGGCGAGCAAAGCTCGAGCAGTGTGTGGACGAGAATGCCGGTGCCGCAGCCCACGTCGAGCCAGCGAGCGTTCACGGGCGGCGCGAGCCATTGGAGAAAGACGGGCGCTACCGCGCGGCTCCAGCGCCCTATCGCGCGCTCGTACGCCGGGCTGTCATCGAAATCGAAGTGATACTCCGCCATGCCCTACTGGGCCGTGAGACCGGCCCTTTGGGCAAGCCCGGCGTTCAGCGCAACCTCGCTTTTGACATGCAACGCAAACTGGTCCGGCGTCATCACCATCGGATCGACTCCGAGCGCCGCGAGCCTGTCGCGCACCTTGGGCGCCTGCAGAGCTTGCTGCGTTTCGCGGTTGAGCCTGCTCACGAGGGCCGATGGCGTTCTCGCCGGCGCGAACAGGCCGAACCAAATCGGGTACTCCGAATCGCTGTATCCGGTTTCGCGGAGTGTCGGCACATCGGGCAGCACCGCGGAGCGGCCGGTCGTGTTCACCGCGAGCGCGCGGAGCTTTCCGTCGCGAACGTTCGGCAGCACGAGCGCCACCGGTCCGAAGAAGAAGTCCACGCGCCCGGTCATCACTTCCACCATGGCCGCCGCGCCGCCCTTGAACGGCACGTGCGTCGCCCGGATGCCCGCGCTCGACACGAATCGCTCGGCGCTCAAGTGGGTCGCGGTGCCTATGCCTACCGAGGAAAAATTCAAGGAGTCGGGCCGGGCCTTCGCGGCGGCGACGAGCCCCGCTGGCGTGCTCCAGGCTCTCGCGGGGGATGTGACGAGAACGCACGGCGAGATGCCCACAGGCGAGACGGCTACGAAATCGCGCGAGGGATCGTACGGCAGCGTCTTGTAGAGCGCCGGCGCGATGGTGTGGGCAGAGCCGTGCGCGAGGATCGTGTAGCCGTCGGGTTCCGCCTTGAAGACGATCGCGCTACCGACCGTTCCGCCGGCGCCGACGCGATTCTCGACGACGACCGGTTGCCCCAGCTGGGCCGACACCTGCTCGAGCACGAGCCGATGCACGATGTCGGTGGAGCTTCCCGCGCCGACCGGCACGATGGCTCGCAGCGGCTTCTTCGGCCAGGCCTGCGCTCCGGCATCGAGCGCATGCAGGGCGAACACGAACGCGGATATTGCCAGCACAGAGCGTTTCATCAGGGTCTCCTCCCGAAATATGGCGCCCATTGTTCATCCCTGCGGCTCATGCGTCCAATATATACTTTCTCTAGATAACTATGCCGAACAGGCATTAGGAGCCCCCTATGGATCTTCGCCATATACGCACGTTCGTGACCGTGGCCGAGCTCGGCACGGTGTCCAAGGCGGCTTCGCGCCTTCACGTGGCGCAGCCGGCGCTCTCCCGGCAGATCGCCAACCTCGAGGACGAGCTGGGCGTCAGGCTTTTCGACCGCGTCGGGCGCCGCCTGCTGCTCACGGGCGAAGGCGAGCAGATGCTCGGCGACTGCCGCGGCCTGTTGAACTATGCGCGCGCGCTGGGCGAGCGGGCGCAGGTGCTCCGGCGCGGCGATGTCGGGATCCTGCGCGTGTCCGCCTCACCCCACCTCATCGAAGGCGTCTTTCCCGGGCTGCTTCACCGCTTCGCTGAGCGCTATCCCAACGTGCAGGTGAGGCTCATCGACGTCGTGGGCCCGGAATCGTTCGCGATGCTCGACCGCGGCGAGATCCATCTTACGCAAGGCCTCGTGAGCGCCATCGCGCCGGGCGATGAGCGCTTCTCGGGCTTTCCGCTTGCGCCCATGGAGATGCTCGCCGCGTGCCATCCGCGCCTGAAGCTCGGCAAGGACGGCGAGGTCGAGATCGACCGCCTCGCGCCACATCCACTGCTCCAGGCGACGACCGAATTTCTCATGCGGAGGCACTTCGATGCGGCATGCCGCCTGGCGGGCTTCACGCCGAACTACGTGCTGGAATGCCGCTCGCCGCATGCGCTGCTCGCCATGGCCGAGGCAGGGCACGGCGTGGCCATCATTCCCTCGGCGTTGCGCGTTGACCGCTTCCAGGTGCGACGCGTGCGCGTCATGTACCGGGGCAAGCCATTGGACGAGCCGTTGGCAATGCTGTGGGACAAGCGGCGCCCCTTGCCCGCCTACGCGAAGGTGTTCTGCGAGATGGTCGCCGAGCACGTACAGCAGGCGTTCCCGATCGGGAGGGCATCCGGACGAGCTTAGTGATTCGTCCCCTGAGATCCTGTTACCGAACTCCCGCGGCAGTCGACCTCAGCAGCTTCCCTTCCAGCGCGCCGGTGTGCTCGCCGTTCCTGAACGCCACCTTGCCGCTGATGATCGTGGCCATGATGCCGCCCGACTTCTGCTTGAGCCTGCACGCTCCGGTCGGCAGGTCGTAGTCGATCGTCGGCATCTGCGGTGCAATGGTCTCGGGATCGAAGACGTTCAGATCCGCAATGCATCCCTGGCGCAGCAACCCGCGGTCGGTGAAGCTCCAGGCCATCGCCGGCGCGAGGGTGATCATCCTGACGGCCTC
>DASPGR010000188.1:0-5539 GCA_035620515.1 Burkholderiales bacterium
TCGTTGGAGAGCGCCTGCACCATGGGCTGCCCGAAAAGCTCGTAGGCCCTCTGGTTGAACTCGGACACGGAGGCGACGGCCTCGAAGGGCTTCTCGTCCGCCCGCTTGAAGCGATTGAGACGCGCGACGACGTCCTCCAGGTTGCGCTCGACGAACGACACCTCGTATTCGGGCTTGCCGTCGGCGCCGCGCTCCTCCGTAATCTGCATGCCGTAGAGCCCGGGCGGCAGCGATTCGATCGATTTCATCACGGAGACGATCTGCGTGTGCTCCTTCTTCGCGACCTTTCCCGAGACAAAAATGCCGAGGTGGCCAATGTCCTGGTGCAGCAGCCCGACGATCACCTGACCGCGGGACTTGATCTCGTCGGTCGAGCCGTAGACGTCGGCGATCCAGTTGAACGCCTGCTGCGGCGGCGTGATGTTGTCGCCCATCGAGGCGAAGAGGATGATCGGCGACTTGATCTCGCGCAGGTCGAAGAAGCGCCCATCGCCTGCCTTCGTTGTTCCCGACCAGAGCGCGTTGCCGACAAAGAGATTCTGCGTGATCCACTCGATCTCCTCGCGATTGAGAAGATAGAAGCCGCCCCACCAGCGCTCGAAATCGAGGAAGCGCGGCGGCTCCGTGTCGACATTGGAGAAGAGGTGGTAATACTTGTCCCAGAACGTATTCGCGGGATTGAGGTTCTCGAAGTTCTGCACGAGATGCGCCCCGTCGAAGACGCCGTTGCCGAGATCGGCCGCGAGCGAGGCGAGCCAGCTTCCGCCGAGCAACCCGCCCGCGTAGCGCATCGGATTGTCGCCCTCGCCCTCGCTCCAGGCCCCGCCCCAGTACGACATCGGCGCGCCGTTGATGACGACCGGACCGGCGTCGTCAGGACCCGCGGCCGCGAGCATCATTGCCGCCCAGCCGCCCTGGCAGTTGCCCACGATCGCCGGTTTCGGGCTTTCCGGGTGCAGCTCATGCACCTTCCTGACGAATCGCTGTTCCGCAGCGCAAACGTCGAGCAGGGTCTGACCGGCCTCGGGCTCGGGGAAAAAGATGACGAAATAGACGGGGTGCCCGCCGCGCAGCGCCGCACCGACCTGCGAATCATCCTTGAAGCCGCCGATGCCGGGGCCGTGCCCCGCCCGCGGATCGATGATGATGTAGGGACGGCGCTTCGGGTCGACGGTCACGCCCTCAGGCGGGATGATCCGCACCAGCGCATAGTTGACCGGCCGCTCGAAGCGGCGCGCGTCCATTACGGTCTCGTACTCGAAGTGGAGGACGGGCGGTTTGCCCTTGGCCTCGAGTGCAACATACTGGTTGCCGCGCTGGCGCAACGTGTCCCAGAAGAGAATCGAGCGCTGCCCGAAGTCGGTTGCATAGTGAAGCCACTGGTTGTACAGGTCCCAAGGCGTGGCGGCTGACGCCAGGGCCTTGGGCGCCTGCGATTCAAGGGCCTTGCGCGTACGCTCGTCGAAGCGCGTCTTCGCAAGCTGGTGGCGCTGCTGCAGGACTTTGCTGACCTTTACAGCAAGGTCGTGGGTCCTCGAAAGTTTTGTCGCGATTTCGGTCATTGGCATCTCTGCGTCGGTGAATGGGGTGAAAAGCGGGTTATGGTGCGGTGCAACATACACCTTATAGCCTACCCCGGCAAGCGCCAAACGAGGGTTGCCTGCGCTAGATCAAATTTGCAAAGGGTGACTGACACTGGAAGAATCCGTACTCCCCCGTGTGGTCTAACGTTTTTTCAGGCTGTTCCCCCAATGATTGCAATCACGATCAACGGCGAGGCCCGTGAATTCCCAAGTCCAATCAACTGTGAGCAACTGATCCAGAGGCTCGAGCTCGCCGGCAAGCGCGTCGCGTTGGAACGCAACGGCGAGATTGTCCCGCGCAGCCGGCACGGTGAGGCGATGCTCGCCGATGGCGACCGGCTCGAGATTGTGGTCGCTGTCGGCGGCGGCTAGGCTCCCGCGCGGCGGGCGCGCAGCCGCCGCCTTATAATCGTTGCTATATTCCGAATCCCGGATTCCGGATCTCTTATGAAACCTCACGAAAATCTCGATCCGCTGGTGATCGGGGGCAAGTCGTATTCCTCGCGCCTGCTGCTCGGCACGGGCAAGTACAAGGATTTCGCCGAAACCAGGGCCGCGGTCGAAGCGAGCGGCGCGGAGATCATCACGGTCGCCATACGGCGCACCAACATCGGCCAAGACCCGAAGCAGCCGAGCCTGCTCGAGTTCATTCCGCCGTCCAAGTACACGCTGCTGCCCAACACCGCTGGCTGCTACACCGCCGATGACGCGGTGCGCACGCTGCGGCTCGCGCGCGAGCTGCTCGACGGCCACGAGCTCGTGAAGCTGGAAGTGCTGGGCGACCCGCAATCGCTTTATCCCAATATCGTCGATACGCTTGCCGCCGCCAAGACGCTCGTCAAGGAAGGCTTCAAGGTCATGGTCTATACCTCGGACGACCCGATTGTCGCGAAGCAGCTCGAAGAAATCGGCTGCGTCGCAGTGATGCCGCTCGCGTCACTCATCGGCTCCGGCATGGGCATTCTCAATCCCTGGAACCTGCAGATCATCATCGACAGGATCAAGGTTCCCGTGCTGGTGGACGCCGGTGTCGGCACCGCTTCGGATGCCGCCATCGCGATGGAGCTGGGGTGCGACGGGGTTCTCATGAACACTGCGGTCGCCGCGGCAAAGGATCCGGTGCTCATGGCCTCCGCGATGCGCAAGGCGGTGGAGGCCGGGCGCGAGGCATTTCGCGCCGGGCGCATGCCAAAGAAGCTCTATTCAGCGTCCCCCAGCTCGCCCACGACAGGCCTTATCACCCCGGCGCCGAAGGGCTAGCCTGTCTCATCTTCGGAACTCAGGGTTCCGCGCTGGAACCTTGACCCCGAACCGGGTACGGGCGAGCCTTGCGCCATGACCGCGCCACGCCACGCCGTCCGAAGCTACGTCCTGCGTCAGGGACGCCTCACAGCGGCACAGCAGCGCGCCTGCGAGGAGCTTCTCCCCCAATTCGGAATACCGTACCGCGACGCCCTGCTCGATCTTGATCGGATGTTTGGGCGCGCGGCTCCCAAATTCCTCGAGATCGGATTCGGCATGGGAGAGACGACGGCAGACATCGCCGCGCGCCATCCGGAAAACGACTACCTGGGGATAGAGGTGCATACGCCCGGAGTGGGCAGTCTTCTCAGGCGCGTGGCCGCGGCGGGTCTCGCCAACCTGCGCGTAATCCGGCACGACGCCGTTGAGGTACTGCGCGCGATGATCCCGCCGGCGAGCCTCGATGGCGTTCATATCTACTTTCCCGATCCGTGGCCGAAGAAGCGGCACCACAAACGGCGGCTCATCCAGCCGCCGTTCATTTCGCTCCTGGCGTCGCGTTTGAAGCCCGGTGCCTACCTGCACGTGGCGACTGACTGGGAGGATTACGCCCGGCAAATACTCGAAGTTCTTGCCGCGGAGCCGATGCTCACCAACTCCGCGTCGGGGTTTGCGCCACGCCCGGAATGGCGGCCCGAGACCAAGTTCGAGACACGCGGCCTCAAGCTCGGCCACCGCGTGTGGGACGTTCTTTTCCGCCGCAGGCCGGCCTCCTGTTGATATGAATGTCTGCGGGGATTCGATCGAGAGCATCGGGCGCACACCGCTCATCCGCTTGCGGCGCGCTTCGGAAGCGACCGGTTGCGAGATCTACGGCAAGGCGGAGTTCTTGAACCCCGGCGGCTCGGTCAAGGACCGTGCCGCGCTCTTCATCATCAGGGACGCCGAGGAGCGCGGTGAGCTCCGGCCAGGGGGCGTCGTCGTCGAAGGCACCGCCGGCAACACCGGCATCGGTCTCGCGCTGGTCGCAAACGCGCGTGGATACCGCACCGTGATCGTGATCCCGGACACCCAGAGCCAGGAGAAGAAGGACGCGCTGCGCCAGCTCGCCGTCGACCTGCGCGAAGTGCCGGCCGTGCCTTACGCGAACCCGAACAACTACGTCAAGGTCTCGGGGCGGCTCGCGCAGGCGACCGCCGCGCGAGAGCCCGCGGGCGCAATCTGGGCAAACCAGTTCGACAACGTCGCCAACCGCCGCGCGCACTACGAGACCACCGGGCCGGAGATCTGGGAGCAGACGGGCGGCAAGGTGGACGCCTTCATCTGCGCCGTCGGAACCGGCGGCACGCTTGCGGGTGTAGGGATGTACCTCAAGGAGCGCAACCCGCGCATCGTGATCGGCCTCGCTGACCCGATGGGCGCCTCGCTCTATCACTATTACAGGCACGGGGCGCTCAAGGCCGAGGGCAGCTCCATCACCGAGGGCATCGGCCAGAGCCGCATCACGAAGAACCTCGAAGGTGCGCCCGTGGATGAGGCCTTTCAGATCCCCGATGCGGAAGCGTTGACGCAGGTCTTCGATCTGCTGCGGCACGAGGGACTGAACCTTGGCACTTCGACCGGCATCAACGTCGCGGGCGCGATCCGGCTCGCGCGCCAGATGGGCCCGGGCCATACGCTCGTCACCGTGCTCTGCGACGGCGGAGCGCGCTACGCAAGCAGGCTCTTCAACCCGGAGTTCCTGCGCTCGAAGAACCTTCCGGTCCCCGAATGGCTCGAGGGCGGGAACACCGTGTCCGCCCCGACACCTCTGCTTCCTCCTTGATACAGGGGAAGGCGCCTAGTCCTGGCGTTGCTCGAGCAGCTCACGCAGCGGCGCCGGAAGGACTCCGCGCAGCCGACGCGTGATCTCCGCTTCGTGCCGCTGCCAGATGACGCCAAGCCACACGACGGCAAGCCCGATCAGCGTGAGCACGAACGGAAACAGCAGGCTGTCCTTGAACACGCGGTACGAGAGGTGGCCGAGGTAGCCCGCCACGCCCAACCCGCCAAACACCGCGAACACCCGGCGCGACAGCGTCGCGCCAACGAATATCAACCCGATGTTGATAAGGCAATAGATGAGCTTGTTCAATTCGCTGTCGGAGCGCATGAGCGAGAGCCCGCCCCAGAACGCCGCGACACCGAAGAGATAGAGCCAGAACGCGAAATCGGGCCCGTGCCGTGAACGGATGTCCACCCACAGCGCGAGCAGCACGGTGAGCAGGCCGAACCAGAGCGAGACCCATTTCCGCACGTCCCACGCGTAGCCCGTGTCGGCGCCGAAGAGAAACGGCGCAAGATCCATGCTCATGTACCACAGCGTGACGGCCACGGGCATCACGAGGAACGGCATCCGGTAACGCCACAGCATCACTGCGCCCGCCGCGAGCGTCGCGAGCTCCATGATGATCCAGCGCAAGTCGATGTAAACGTGATAGTCGCGGTAGGGGCGCTTGTCGTCCCAGAGGCCCAGCCACGCCTGCAGGCCGTAGACGGCGAGCGGCACCAGCACCACCACGAAAGTCGCCATAATTCCGGCCGGGATCGGAAGCCCCCGCCGGTCGAGGAAATAGTGCGTGAGCCACAGCCCCGCCAGCGCGTAGGCGACCGCAATGAGGAAGATGCCGCGCCCGCCGAAGAGCTCCCAGCCCAGGTTCATGAAGAGCGACATC
>DASPGR010000189.1:0-2729 GCA_035620515.1 Burkholderiales bacterium
CTCGTTGAACGCGCGCACGTGCGTCGGGTCCTGCCACGCACCGTAGCTCAAGTCGAAGGGCACCAGCGCGCGCAGCACCCCGCCCTCGCGCAGGAGATGCAGGCAATTGGTCATCAGCGTGACGAGGTTTGGAACGTGCTCGAGCACGTCGGTTGCGACGATCTCCTCGAAGTAGCCCGGGGGCAGCCTGAAGCGCCCGAAGCGCTCCGAGTCGAGCTCGCGCTCGAAGAGGTCGGCGGCACTCATGTCGAGGCACACGTCCGGCCGCCACCTCGGGTTGATGTCGATGTTGAGGTAGTCGGGCTTGAAGGCCTTGCCGCTGCCGAGGTTGAGTTTCCGGGGAAGCTGCGTGCCTGCGGAGTCCGTCATGTGTCAGTTCCTTGTCGCATCCATCGCCTGCCTGAGCTCCACCCGGAAGGTAAGCTGCCTGAAGCGCTCGAATCCCCGCGCCGCAAGCTGCCGGCGTGCCTCGCCGTCCGCCACGAGCGCCCGGCAGGCCTCGACCAGTTGATCGTACTCTGCGAGCGCGACGGCCTCCCGCAGCCGCGCATCGATCTCGGTGTCCGCCGCGCATTCGCTCACCACGGCCTTGCGATTCGCAAGGAGGTACGAGACGCGGAAGATCTCGAAGATCCGCGTCGAGAAGTAGTGGACGTTGAGCACGACCTTTGCCCGCGCGATCAGCCGGTCACGCTCCGCGCCGTAGACGCGGTAGGCGTAGTGCACGTTGAGCCCCGCGTTCCGCAGCGCTTCGAGCACCTTCTCGCGCCGGTCGTTTACGCTGCCGTAGAAGAGCACGTCGATGTCTTCCTCCGGCGCAGGCTCGATCCGGGTGAGTGTGGGCGCGTACCCGATGGGAACGTGGTGCACCCGGTCCGCTGGAAGCATCCGGCGCAGGCTCTCCACGTTGCGCGCGCTGTAGTCCCACACCGGGTAGTACGCGAGGATTTCCCGGTAGGCCTCGCTGTCGAACGCCGAGCCGCTGCCGATCTGCTCGGCGTTGAAGACCACGCAGTTCGCCGGCAGCGACGCGAGGATGCTGCGCGGCAACAGGTGGCTGCCGAACAGCACGTTGGTGCCGTCACGGATGAACTCGTTCTCCCGCGAGTCCGCGTCGCAGCCCAGTTCGCGCAACGAGTGAAGCAGGAACTCGATCGCCTCGTTGAATGCGAAGGGGTGTGGATTGTCGGGCGGGCGCAGGAGCACCAGGCGCGCTCGCCGCCAGTCAGCCGCCGGCACGGGGAAATTCTCCGTACTTGACCATGCACCTTGCGCCGGGATGGGGCGCCTGCAATCGCGCCATGCCGTATCTTCCGCGATTCCGGTCCCGCTCGACAAGAGACCTCGATATCGGAGAAGACCTATACCGACATCGGACGCGCTGGAAAGATCACGGGCGGCCGGGTTGACGACACCGGCTCGGTCACCATCGTGGGGAGCAGCGCGAGGGGATCGCGTACGATTGCCTCCGGTCGGTCCGCCGCATGAAAAGCCGCGGCGTTCTGCAGGTCATCCACGGGACGTCTCCGCAATGGCCGGCGGGAATAGCGTCAAGCCGCATCTCGAGATCCGCTCGAGTGCCGCACCGGATGGACTCGTCGGCATCCAACGCTCGAATATCGCGAAATACGCAGGGCCCAGGTAGCTCAGTTGGCAAAAACGAAAAGGGGTTTCCCACCCTCACCCCTTCCCCCTCTCCCTGGGGGCGAGGGGAAATGTACGGAGCGCAAATGGGACCCGCTATTTGCGCAACAAAGGGATTGGTGGCCAGGGACGGAATTGAACCGCCGACACAAGGATTTTCAGTCCTCTGCTCTACCAACTGAGCTACCTGGCCACTTGCTGCGAACAACGCAAAAACCTGTCGGTACCCCGATTCTAGTGAAAAGAGGAGAGGGACACCCGCGCGTTTTTTGAAGGGCGGAATGTAAACGTCAGACGCCAGCGCCGTCAAGAATGGCTGCAACCGGTTCAAAGAACAAGAAGCCCCGCACTTGGCGGGGCTTCTCTCGAACAAACCGGCTTGCGCCGGTGTGACTCGCGCTTGCGCGCTCGTCACATGTCCATGCCGCCCATGCCACCCATTCCGCCCATGCCGGGATGCGAATGGCCGGACTCTTCCTTCGGAGCTTCCGCGACCATTGCGTCGGTCGTGAGGATGAGACCCGCAACCGAAGCCGCGTTCTGCAGCGCGCAGCGCGCGACCTTGGTCGGATCGACGACGCCCATCTGCACGAGATCGCCGTACTCGCCGGTCTGCGCGTTGTAGCCGTAGTTGCCTTTGCCCTCGACCACCTTGTTGACCACCACCGAGGGTTCGTCCCCCGCATTGGCCACGATCCAGCGCATCGGTTCTTCGAGCGCGCGCATCACGATCTTCACGCCCGCTTCCTGGTCGTGATTGTCCGCCTTGGGCTTGGCGCCCGCGCGGGCCCGCAGCAGAGCGACACCGCCACCCGCCACGATACCTTCCTCGACGGCCGCACGGGTTGCATGCAGCGCGTCTTCCACGCGCGCCTTCTTCTCCTTCATCTCGATTTCGGTCGAGGCGCCCACCTTGATCAGCGCCACGCCGCCAGCGAGCTTCGCCACGCGCTCCTGCAGCTTCTCGCGGTCGTAGTCGCTCGTCGCCTCGTCGATCTGGGTGCGGATGTTCTTCACCCGGGCCTCGATCGTCTTCGGCTCGCCCGCGCCGTCGATGATCGTCGTCGCTTCCTTGCCGATCTCGA
>DASPGR010000190.1:0-6014 GCA_035620515.1 Burkholderiales bacterium
ACCTCCCCTCGGCATGAGAAGCTTCCGTACGCCGAAGTAGTCCATCGTGCTGTTGACCTTGTTCTGGTTGATGGCGTGCGCGGGATCCACGTTCTTCGGACAAACCACCGAGCAGTAGCCCACCAGCGTGCAACCCCAGACTCCCTCTTCGGAATTGAGCACTTCCGCCCGCTCTTCCCAGCCGCGATCGCGTGAGTCGGCGTTATAGCGGTGCATCAGCGCGAGCGCCGCCGGACCGATGAAGTTCGGCTTGAGGCCGTACTGCGGGCACGCCGCGTAGCAAAGCAGGCAGTTGATGCATTGCGAGTACTGGTAGTACTTGTGGAACTGCTCCGGGGTCTGCACGTAGGCGCCGGCTGAAAGCGGCTTTTCCTCCTTCGGCACCACGTAGGGCTTGACCGACGGCAGCTTGTTGTTGATGAAATCCGTCTGGTCGATTGCGAGATCGCGCAGAATCGGAAAGTGATTCAACGGCTCGACGCGGACCTTGCCGGGATAGTAGTCACGCAGGAACGTGTGGCAGGAGAGCTGCGGGATCCCGTTCACCATCTTGCCGCAGCTGCCGCAGATCGCCATGCGGCACGACCAGCGGAAGGTGAGGCTCCCGTCGAGATGATCCTTGATGTACTGCAGGCCCTGCAGCACCGAGGTGTCATGGTTAAAGGGCACCTCGAACGTCTGGTAATGCGGCGTGCCGCCCTGTTCCGGGTTGTAGCGCAGCACCTCGATCTTGATCTTCTGCTGTTCGGCCATGCGGGATCCTCAGGTCAGAACGGCCTTCTTGCCTTCACCGCCGTAGACGCGCGTTTTGGGCTGGGACTTGGTGATCGTTACCGGCGCGTATTCGAGCCGCGGCGGACCGTCTCCCGCCCGGTAAGCAAGCGTGTGTTTCAGGTAGTTCGCGTCATCGCGCTCCTTGAATTCGTCGAGCCGCGTATGAGCGCCGCGCGATTCCTTGCGATTCAGGGCGGATTGCGCGATCACTTCGGCGATCTCGAGCGTGAAGCCGAGCTCGATTGCCGAGAGCCACTCGGTGTTGAACGCGCGGTTGCGATCGTCGAGCTTCAAGCCGCGCCGGTAGCGGTCGCGGAGCTGCGCGAGCTTGGCGCACGCCGCCTGCATCCCGTCCGCCTTGCGGTAGATGCCGACGCCGGTCTCCATCGCGGCGTGCATCTCGTCCCGTAGCGTTGCCACGCGCTCGCCCCTTTCCTTGCCGAGCAGCGCAAGGAGCCGTGCCTCCACGGTTTCCGCCTGCCGGCGCGCAGCTTCGCTCTTGGCCGCCGGCACGGCTTTCACGTATTGCGCCGCGCGTTCCCCGGCGACCTTGCCGAACACCACGATTTCCGCGAGCGAATTCGAGCCCAGCCGATTGGCGCCATGAATGCCTACGCTCGAGCACTCGCCCGCTGTGTAGAGACCCTTCAGCGGCGTCTCGGTATGGCCGTTACAGAGGATGCCGCCCATCGTGTAATGGACGGCGGGCCGCACTGGAATCGGTGAAACGACGGGGTCGACGCCCGCAAATGTCTTCGCGACTTCGGTAATGAGCGGCAGCCGCTCGTGTATGGTCGCCGCGCCGAGATGCCGCAAGTCGAGCCACACCACCTGGCCCAGGGGAGTCGCAACCGTCCGCCCTTTCTGCTCCTCGTGCCAGAACGCCTGGGACAAGCGGTCGCGGGGCCCCAGCTCCATTGCTTTCGGGCGCGGCCACGGATCGGGGGGTCCCAAGCCGTAGTCCTGCAGATAGCGATAGCCGTCCTTGTTGGTGAGAATAGCGCCTTCCCCGCGGCAACCCTCGGTGATCAGGATGCCGGTGCCGGGCAACGCCGTGGGATGCCACTGCATGAATTCCATGTCGCGCAACGGCACGGCATGCCGGAACGCGATGCCCATGCCGTCGCCGGTGACGATCCCGGCGTTGGTGTTCTGCCCGTAGACGCGTCCCGCTCCCCCGGTGCAGATGATCGCCGCCTTGCATTCGAAGTGATAGAACTCGCCGGTCGCGATTTCGATCGCGACCACGCCTTGCACCCGGCCGTCCTCGACGATCAGGTCGGCGCAGAAGAATTCATCGTAGCGCTGGATCGAGGGGAATCGATGCGACGTCTGGAACAACGTGTGCAGCATATGGAAGCCGGTCTTGTCCGCGGCGAACCACGTGCGCTGCACTTTCATGCCGCCGAAAAACCGGACGTTGACGTGCCCGTCGTCCTTGCGGCTCCACGGGCAGCCCCAGTGCTCGAGCTGGGTCATCTCCTCCGTGCAATGGGCCACGAAGTACTCGACGACGTCCTGGTCGCACAGCCAGTCGCCGCCGCCCACCGTGTCGTCAAAGTGATTGCCGAGGCTGTCGTCCGTGCGGATGACCCCGGCCGAGCCGCCCTCGGCGGCCACCGTATGGCTGCGCATGGGCACGACTTTCGAGACGAGCGCAATCCGCAGCCGCGGATCGCTTTGCGCCACCGCGATCGCCGCGCGCAGTCCCGCGCCCCCGCCACCCACCACCACGACGTCCGTCTGAACCGTTTGCATCCGAATTTCCTCAGGCCACCGTAACGGGAATCTTGCCGATCTTCGCGCGCCATTCGCGCGGCCCGCTTTCGTGCACGGCGTTTCCATTCGTATCGACGGCGACCGTGACTGGCATGTCCTTGACCTCGAATTCGTGTATCGCTTCCATGCCGAGATCCTTGAAAGCGAGCACGCGCGCCGCTCGAATGGCCTTCGCAACCAGGTAGGCGGCGCCGCCGATGGCGATCAAGTGCACGCCCTTGTGATGCTTGATTACTTTGACCGCGTCTGCGCCACGCTCGGACTTTCCGATCGAGCCGAGCATCCCGGTCTTTCCGAGCATGGTGTCCATGAACTTGTCCATGCGGCGCGAGGTGGTGGGGCCGGCCGGGCCGACGACCTCGTCGCGCACGGCGTCCACCGGCCCGACATAGTAGATGAGCCGATTGCTGAGGTCCACCGGCAGCTTTTCGCCCTTGGCGATGAGATCGCCGAGGCGCTTGTGAGCGGCGTCGCGTCCGGTGAGGATCTTCCCCGTGAGAAGCAGCCGGTCCCCCGCCTTCCACGTTGCGGTCTCGGCCTTGGTCAGCTTTTCCAGGTCGACGCGCTTCGCGCCGGCGGCGAGATCGAGGGCGATCTTGGGCCAGTTGTCGAGGCTCGGCGCCTCGAAACGGGCCGGCCCGCTGCCATCGAGGTGAAACTCGAGGTGACGCGTCGCAGCGCAGTTCGGGATCACGGCGACCGGCTTCATCACGGCATGCGTGGGATAGTCGAGCACCTTGACGTCGAGCACCGTGGTCAGCCCGCCGAGCCCTTGCGCGCCGATGCCAAGCGCATTGACCTTCTCGTGGAGCTCAAGGCGCAACTCCTCGGCGCGGTTCTTCGCGCCGCGCTTCTTCAATTCGTTGATGTCGATCGGCGCCATCAGCGATTCCTTCGCCATCACCATCGCTTTCTCGGGCGTGCCGCCGATGCCCACACCCAGCATGCCGGGCGGGCACCAGTCGCCGCCCATGGTCGGCACCTGGCCGAGGATCCACTGCACCACGTCGTCGCTCGGGTTGAGTATGGCAAAGCGCGACTTGCTCTCGGAGCCGCCGCCCTTCGCCGCCAGCTTGACCTCGACGCGGTCTCCCGGCACGACTTCCATGTGAACCACCGCCGGCGAGTTGTCGCGGGTGTTCTTGCGGGCGCCATCGGGATCCGCGAGGACGGACGCGCGCAGGGGATTGTCCTTGTCGGTGTAGGCGCGCCTCACCCCTTCGTCGACCATCTCCTGCACGCCCATCGTGGCGTCCCAGCGCACGTTCATGCCGATCTTGAGAAACACGACGGCGATGCCGGTGTCCTGGCATACCGGACGGTGTCCCTCCGCCGACATGCGGCTGTTGATAAGGATCTGGGCGATGGCGTTCTTGGCTGCGGGTGACTTCTCGCCTTCGTACGCTCTTCCCATCGCGCGGATGAAATCGACAGGATGGTAGTAGGAGATGAACTGGAACGCGTCGGCAATGCTCTGAATGAAATCCTGCTGCTTGATCGTGGTCATGGGTGCTTTCCCCCCAAGCGCGGATAGTATACTTTCTACACGTCGGGCATGTGACGCCGGTTGATGTAGATCAATTCCACAATGTGTTGAAGGGTAATAATTCGTTACCGGTACCTGCGAACAGAGGTTGGGAACCATGCCTGAATCTGCGACCCGCGGAGGAAACCAGGAAGCCGCGCTAAAGCTCGAACTGGTGCGAAATTCTGCGCTGGCGGTGGAATTGACCGGAGACCAGTGCGCTGTTCTCGCGGAGCTGGTGTCCGTGCGCAAGCTGGCCGACGGGGAAGTCCTCGTGAGGCAGGGCGCGAGCGACAATCATCTCTATGCGATCGTGAGCGGCGCGCTTGCGGTCGCGAGGCAGGTGGAGGCGGATGGGCAGTGGGTGAACCTCCACCTCCTGGGCAAGGGCGACCTCGCCGGCGAGCTCGGGTTCATGGACGGCCGGCCGCACTACGCAGCGCTGCGCGCGACCGGCCCGACACAGGTCCTGTGTCTCGAGCGCGAGAAGCTGGAGTCGCTGCTCCAACGCGAGCCGGTCGTTGTCTACCGCGTCATGCGCGCCATTTTCCGGGTCGTGCACGTCATCGTGAACCGCATGGCAATGCAGACGAGCGAACTCACGAACTACATCTTCAAGGTCCACGGCAAGTATTGAAGGTTCCCGGCCGGTATTGTCACTCCCGCCTCCGCGGGAATGACGAGTCGGGCCTATAATTGCGGGCAGCGGACCGCCCCATGAAACTCGCCAAGTACGTGAAATTCCGGGAAGAGAAGTTCGGCGGCGTGCTGTTCGAGACGCGCTCCGAGAAAGTGTTCACCCTCAACCCCACGGCGACCGCGGTGGTGCGGGAGATCCAAGCGGGCGCCGCCGAGCGCGACATCCCCGGGCGGCTGAAGGCGCGCTTCCGCGACGACAGCGGCGCGATCGAGCGCGAAGCGGCCGCCTTCGTCGCCGAGCTGCGTCAAAAAGGGCTGGTGGAGGACTGATCCGGTGGCGACTCCGGCAAGCGGCCCCGGGGCCGGCGCTTCTCATCCGGCAACCACTCCGGCCGCAACCGGGTCCGGTGACCTCGGCGCGCCGCTCTATATCGCGTGGCAGGTCACCAACGAATGCAACCTCGCCTGCCTGCACTGCATCGAGGAAAGCGGCCCCGGCAAGGCGTTTCCCGACGAGCTCTCCGACGAGCAGGTATTCAGCTTCCTCGAGCAGGCAATGGACCTCGAGATCCCCTATCTCTCGTTTTCAGGCGGCGAGCCGATGGTCCACCCCCGCTTCTTCGACATGGTCGCGTTTGTCTGCGCACGCAATGGCGAGTTGAAGATCGAGACCAACGGCCATTACCTCGGCCCGGAGAACTGCGCCCGCCTGAAGAGCCTCGGCGTGAAGGCGGTGCAGGTGAGTCTCGACGGGGCCACGCGCGAGACGTTCAATCGCATGCGCGTGCGCGGGGACTTCGACCAGGCCGTGGAAGGCGTGCGTAATCTCCGCGCCGCGGGCGTCCCGATCGAGATCAATTACTCGCCCACGCGCTTCAATGCGCACGAGATCGGCGCGGCGGTGGATCTCGCCGCGGAGCTCGGCGCTTACTCCTTTTATACCGGGCGCACGATGTATACCGGCAACGCGGTCAAGACCTGGCACCGGATGGCACCCTCGGAGGCGCAATACGACGAGTATTTCGCGGTGCTCCACCGCAAGACCCAGGAATACCGCGGCCGCATGCGGGTTCACTTCCACGAGATGGGGCTGCTCGAGGAGCTGCGCTACCGCCTGCATCATCCCGCCGCGCTCCTGATCGTGCTCCCCAACGGGCTCGTCAAGCTCATCAACGCCCTGCCCTTCGTGTGCGGCGACCTGCGAAAACAGACGCTCGGCGAGATCTGGGCCCGGTTCCAGAGCGCATGGCAGGATCCGCGCGTCGCGAAATTCGTCGAGGACCTCGCCGATGATCCG
>DASPGR010000191.1:0-7214 GCA_035620515.1 Burkholderiales bacterium
CCGCGCTTGACATCGAGCCCGGACAGAATGGCGATGCCGACCACGAAGAACACGCCCGTCGCGAGCATTGCGAGCCGATGATTGCCGCCGGTCATCCATGTCACCACGCCATAGGTGATGGGCCCGAGGATGGAGGAGAGCTTGACGGCAAGCCCCCACAGGCCGAAAAACTCCGCAGTGCGGGCAGGGGGGCTCAGATAGCCTACGAGCGCCCGCCCCGCGGACTGGCTCGATCCGAGACAGATGCCGACGAGGTTCGCGAGAACCCAGAACTGCACGACGGTCTGCGTCATCCAGGCGAGGACGACGGCAATGAGCCAGCCGATCAGCGTCAGCACCAGCGTCGGTACGTGCCCCAGCCGGTCCTGGATCTGGCCGAACGCAAAGGCACCGGCAGCGGCGGTCACGTTGACCACGAGAATGAGGATCAGCGTGTCGCGGGTGTCGAAGCCCATGACCTGCTGCGCATACACCGCCGCAAGGGCGACGACTGTCTGGATGCCGGCCTGATAGAAGACGAGGCACACCAGGAAGCGCCACAGGTCCCGGTAGCGGCGCGCATTCGCGAGCGTATCGCCGAGCCGAGCGAGGGTACCGCGCACGATTTCGCCTGCATGCGCCACCGGTCGCGCGCGCTCGCGCAGGAAAAGAAACGTCGGAAGGCTCGCTGCCGCAAAGATCGCGGCCGTGATGAGCATCGTGCCCGGGACGAACTCCGCCGCGTCGGCGCCACGGGCCTGGGCCCATTGAACGTAGACAAGACACGACCCGAGCGCAACCAGCCCTCCGAAGTAGCCGAGGCTCCATCCCCAGCCCGATACGCGTCCCATTGCCTCGCCATCGGCGATCTCCGGCAAGAAGGCGGCGATCAGGTTCTCGCCCGCGCCGAAGCAGTAGCTCGACAGTATGACCAAGGCGACGCCGAGCGCGACCTCTCCGCGACCCACGGCAGCGAGCCCGGCTGTGAAGATGACGCAACCCGCGGTGGTCGCGAGGAGCAGACGCTTCTTTGCCGCATGGGCGTCCGCGTAGGCGCCGAGCAGCGGCGCCGTGACGATGATGAGCAAAGACGAAATCGAGAGCGCTCCTGTCCAGGTAAGCGTCGCCCACGGCGCGTTGCCGGCGACCTCGGCAACAAAGTAGGCGTTGAAGACGGCGGTGATGACGACCGTGGTGTAGCCGGAGTTCGCGAAGTCGTACATCGCCCAGGAAAAGACCTCGCGGCGGCTGACGCCCTCCGCAAGGCTCTTTCGTCCCGGAGATATCTTCACGCTGCTTTAGAGTGACGCACGACGGATTCTCAGATGACGCCCTGATCCCTCAAGCCGCGCATCTCTTCCGCCGTGTAGCCGAGCGTGCCGAGCACCTCTTCCGTATGCTCGCCCAGCGCCGGCCCGAGCCACTTCGTGTCCGCGGGCGTCCCGGACAGTTTTGGAACGATGCCGGGCAGCCTCAAGCTCCTGCCGTCGTCGAGCCGGTGCTCCCCGATCATTCCGCGCGCCGCATAGTGGGGATCGGCCGCGATGTCGGCAATGTCATAGATCTTTCCGCTCGGCACATCGGCCGCCTCGAGCACCTGAAGGACATGATCGAGCTCGTGCGCTGCCACCCAGTCTGCGATCACTTTCTCGATTTCCCCGGTGCGCGCGACGCGCCCGTCGTTGTGCGCAAGAGCCGGGTCGTCGGCAAGGTCGGCGCGCCCGATCGCCTTCATCATGCGCTTGAAAATGGAATCGGCGTTGGCGCCGATGACGACGTACTTCCCGTCGCGCGTCACATAGGTGTTCGAGGGGACGATCCCGGGGAGGGATGCGCCCGTGCGCTCCCGGATGAGGCCGAACATGTCGTACTCGGGCAGCACGCTTTCCATCATGTTGAACACGGCTTCGTAGAGGGCGACGTCGACGAACTGGCCGCGTCCGCCATTCACCTCGCGGTGGCGCAGCGCCATGAGCGCGCCGATGACCCCGTGCAGCGCCGCGATCGAATCGCCGATGGAAACCCCCACGCGGACCGGCGCGCGGTCGGGGAAGCCCGTCACGTAGCGCAGGCCCCCCATCGATTCACCGATCGCGCCAAATCCCGGGCGGTCGCGATAGGGCCCGGTCTGGCCGAATCCCGACAGGCGGACCATGATGAGGCCCGGGTTGATTCCAGCGAGCTGCTCCCAGCCGAGGTTCCACTTCTCGAGCGTGCCCGGCCGGAAATTCTCGACGACGATATCGGCGCGGGCGACGAGCTTGCGCACGACCTCCTGCGCCTCCGCGCGCTTGAGATCGAGCGTCACCGATTTCTTGTTTCTCGCCTGCACCCGCCACCATAGCGAAGTGCCCTTGTAGAGCGCGCGCCACTTGCGCAGAGGGTCTCCAATGCCCGGGGGCTCTATCTTGATGACCTCTGCTCCGAACTCCGCAAGAAGGCGCGCGCAGAACGGCCCGGCGATGAGCGTCCCGAGCTCCACGACTTTGACGCCCTCGAGGGGCCGACGCTGCGCCTGACTCATTTCTCGGGTGCAATCTCTCTCGATTCGAAGTTACCACACGCGTCGCACCGCAGCGACACGGAAACAGTCATCGATTCAGGTGGTTAAGCTATTTGCCTCGGACGGTGTCGCCATTCAGCGACGCTCAGAGTCCGCAGGCCGCAGGGCCTTCAGCCTAACCCAGTGATTAAAAGTGAAAAGTTATCTTGGCACGCCACGTGCTCTGGCTCTCGACAGATCATGTGCGCGCCGGAACTTCCATTCCGGCGAGGGGCACCACCCGTCCCCTGTTTTCCCCGGCCAATGCCGGGGTTTTTTTGTACCCCGCCGGCAGTCGCGAGTCACGCCTCAATGGAGCGTGTGACGGAGCGAGTGTTGCCGAAGCTCGGGATATACACCGAGTGGGTGCCCGGCCCGCCCGCAACGAGGATCTGCACGTCTTCCGGGCGCGGGGCCATGGGGACCAGGGTTTCCGGCACGATCTCCCCCAGCTCCTCCCCGCGCGAGTCGCGGGCGCGCTGGAGCTCCCTCGTGCTGAAGCGGCCGGCAGCCATTTTCGATGCTTCCCAGAGCGCCCGCTTCAACTGTGGCTTGCCGAGCCCCCCGCGCTCGAGCACCTCGGCGTGCTCCGGGGAGAGCATCAGCCACGGCTCCCCGCCGTGGACGTAGTCGTTGCTCGGCGGATGCATGATGGTCTCCGCGATGACGCGCACGAGCTCGGTCGCCTCCTTCGAGTGCGTGTTCATGTTCAACGTCCCTTCCGCGCCGACGACCGTCACCGTGCTCTCGTCGGCCGCGAACCCGCGCTCCACGTGAAGCGGCTCCCACGGACTCGCCTCCTCGTTCTCGGCGCAGCAGAACGTGAACTTGCCCGGCTGCCCGTGCGTCGCCCGGTCCATTTCCCCGGGCAATGCACCCCCGATGTTCTGCAGGATGAGCCGCATCGCGCGGCCGATCGTCGCGTTCGCCCACGTGCCCTGGCCGATGCAGTTGAAGGTCGCGTTGACACCGAGCCGGCGTGCGGCGGGGCCATTCACGATGACCCACACCGCCACGGGATTGGTCGTCGCCTGGATGCCTTGCAGGTTGAACTTCGGATCGGCCACCGCTTCCGTGGCGGCGATCAGCGCCGGGAGATACTCCGGGTCACAGCCCGCCATGACCGCATTGATCGCGATTCGCTCGACGGTCGCAGCACCGAAACCGGGCGCGATGTGCGTCATCACCTCATGGCGGGCGCGTGTCGTGCCTTGCAGCATCCGCTCGACGCGCTCTGCGGTCGGCGGCACGATCGGAAGCCCGTCGCTCCAGCGCCGCTCCCGGTAGAGACGGTTGATCGTGTCAAAGTCATCGGCCGCCTCGAAGGTTGCCGCCCGCTCGAGTGCGGCGTCGCTCACGCGGGCGCTCCGCTTACCAGCCGCACGAGCTCTTCCACGCACTGCTCGGCGATGCCCCGCACCTCGGCCCGCGTGCGCAGTCCGAACGGATGCGGAATGACGGCGATGGGAAGATCGGGCTGCCCGAGCGCGCGCGCCTGCTCCCGCCCGAGGGTTGTGAACGCGGTCGAGCAGACCGTCAGCGCGCTTTTCCCGCGCTTTGCGATCTCAACACTGTCGTGGACACTCCACGACGCGCAGGATCCTCAGTCGCCGGACCCGGCGATCACGACATCGCACTCGCCGGCAAGCTCGTCGAGCACCTCGCGCGTGGCCGGAACGGATGCCGAGCGCTTGCGCCGCTTGACCACCCGTCTGACGCCATATCTGCTGACCAGCAATTCCGAGAGATCATCGACGAGATGATCGAAATTCGGCTTCGCGTTGTCGATAAAGCCCACCACGACGCCCTCAAGCCCTGTCAGCCCGGTGTGGGCCGATACGGCTTGCGCGTCGCGCCGCGGCGCGGTGGGCTCGTATAGCATCACGGTCTTCACGATTGGCGTCATTTTACGCCGCCTTTCGGATCGATCGGCGTGCGCCCAGCCACGCCGAGGAGCGCCTCCAGGTAAGCGGCGGCGGAGATGAGCGCCTCCTCGCCCCGCGGTTTCCCGATCACCTGCAGTCCAACAGGCAATCCCGCCGCAGTGAAGCCGCACGGCAGGGCGGCCACCGGACAGGCGGACAACGTGATCACGTAGGTAAGGACCAGGAATCCCATGTAGCCCGCGAAAGGCACGCCATCAACCTCCGCCGGGAAACGCATCTCGACATCGAAGGGCGGACAGGTGACGGTCGGGCAAAGAAGGAGATCGTAGCCGTCAAGAAACGCGGCGACACGCCGAATGAGCTCGCCTTGCGCAATCTCGGCCTCGACGACCTCCCGCGGAGTGAGGCGCAGGCCGAATTCGGTATTCTCGATGATCTCGGGCTTGTAGAGATCGCGATGCTTCTCGAGCAACGCGGCGTGACGCCCGATAAAAACCGCGCCGCGCAGCGTCTGGAACGTGCGTTCCGCGCCGCTGAAGTCCGGGTGAGCCTCCTCGACCGCTACGCCATCGCGCGCCAGCTTCTCTGCAGCGGCCCGGCAGAGCTCCCTCACCTCGCGATCCACGGCGCGTGCGACTCCGAGGTCGGTGCTGAAGGCGACGCGGCGCGGCTTGCGCGGGTGCGCAGCCGCCTCCGCGAATCGCGGGTGCGGCCCGACCTGCGACAAGGGGTCGAGCCGGTGCCATCCTGCCTCCGCATCGAACATCAGCGCCATGTCCGCGACGTTGCGCGCCATGGGCCCCTCCACCGACAGGGGATTGAACGGTTGCCGCTGGGTGCGCGGGACCATGCCGGGGCTCGGCCGCAGCCCCGTAATCGAGCAGTAGCTGGCGGGGGTGCGGATGCTGCCGCCAAAATCGCCTCCCGTGGCGAGCCACACCTGCCCCGCGGCCAGCGCGGCGGCCGAGCCGCCGGACGAGCCGCTCGCGGTCATGCGCGTATCCCACGGATTGCGGGTCGCGCCGAAGACGTCGTTGAAGGTGTTGCCGCCGGCGGCGAACTCGGGGAGATTGGTCTTGCCCACGACGATGGCCCCGTTCGATTCGAGGCGCTCGACGACGACGTCGTTCGCCTGCGCGATGCGCTGCGCGTGGATACGCGAGCCAGAAGTGCAGCGCACGCCGGCAACGTCGGTATTGTCCTTGACCCCGATCGGCAGCCCGTGGAGAAACTGCGGCGGCAGGCTCGAGCGGTCCATCTTTTCGAGGCGCCTTGCGTGCTCGCGCGCACGCTCGAGGCACAGCGTGACCATCGCGTTGATCCGGGGGTTGGTTGCCTCGATCCGGGCTGCGGCGGCGTCGATCAACTCGCGCGGCGTCACTTCGCGCCTTCTCAGCAACGAGACCGCCTCGCATGCGGTCAGCTTCCAAAGCTCGCCCACTGTCCCCTTCCTCCCTCACGGCCCGCGCCCCCCGACCGCGACGCAGCGATTCTAGCAGGCGCCGCAAGCCCACCAGGGAAAGCCCAGTGCCATCAAGCCACGAGGATCTCGACCGCCCCCCAGCCAAGCAGCAGCACCCAGACCACGATATAGAGCCACTGCTGCCGAAGCATCGCCGGCAACGATTGAGTCTCGATCCGCTCGAAGAGCCGTCCCGCATAAGGCGCAATTCCGACCACGAGCAGAAGGGCGACGAAAACCGTGACGGCGAGCACCTGCACGATGGTGAGGCCGGATTGCAGCAGCAGGTACAGCACCAGCGCAGCGAGCAGCAGCGCGATCGTGGACGTGAGCGTCGGCGCTGCGTATACGCGCCTCACGAAGCGCAGCCACGCCCGCGGGCTCACGAAGACGACGACGAGCTTGATCGACGCGAGGACGATCAGGAGTCCCGCCAGGACATTGATCATCGAGAAGTTCATGGCCGTTTCCTCCAAATGCTCATCGGGTGCTTATGCGAGGACGGGAGCAAGCCCGTCCCAGACCAGCTTCGCGCCGATGACAAACGTCAGCGCGTAGACGATACGATAAAACCAGAGCGGGTCCACCACCCGGTTGAGCCACACGCCCAGACGCGTGCCGACCGGCGCCAGGGGAAGCAGCACCAGCGCGGTCAGCAGGTTGCGGGAATCGAGCTGGCCCAGCGACGCGTAGGGCACCAGCTTGGCGAAGTTCATCACGCTCCAGTACATGACTGTCGTTCCGACGTAGATCGCGGGCGTGAGCCGCTGCGGCAGGAGATACATGCTGAGGGGCGGCCCGCCGGCGTGCGCGAGAAAGCTCGTGTAACCGGCGACTGCGCTGCACGCATAGCCCTTCGCCGGGCGCGCCGATCGCGCGGCGAACAGACGCGGCCCGAGCCAGTGATGCAACGTGAACCACATCGCGATCGCGCCGATAATAACCTTGATGACAGGAGTTGAAAGCATCCCGGCGCTCAGCCACCCGATGCCGATGCCGACGAATCCCGCCGGGAGGATGATGCGGAGATTCGCGCGGTCCCACTCCCTGCGATAAGCCCACATCGCGAAAAGGTCCATCACGCAGTAGACGGGCAGCATGATCGCGGCGGCCTGCAGCGGCGGCACTGACAGCGTCATGAGCGGCACGGCGAGGACGCCGAGGCCGCTCGCAAAGGCGGTCTTGTTGATCGCCACCAGCAGCACCGCGGGAATCGCGAGCGCGTAGAAGAACGGGTCGTCTATCATCTGGACCCTGCTATTGCAGCAGGCTGCCTTCCGCCCTGCTTTGCGTTAGATCAAGCGCGCGCGTTCATGGTAGATTCACGGCTCCCGGCGCAACCTGC
>DASPGR010000192.1:0-3132 GCA_035620515.1 Burkholderiales bacterium
GCGTTGCACACGCTCCTGCCCGCGCCCGCCGGGTCCTTGTCGAAAGTGTACAACGTCATGCCCGCGTCGTTGACGAGCACGCCGCCCGAGTACTTCACCGGCGCGCCGCCCAGCATGGCACAGCCTGCCATCACCATCACACTTGCTGCCACCCAACCAATTAGTTCACTTGTCCTCACACTCGTTCTCCGTTTGCTCAGCCGCGATCGGCCGTCACTGTGCAAACATCGCACCGGGTCCAAGTATTCCCCTGCTTCGGCTGTGCCCTCATTTATCGATCAGCGCCAGCGCTTTCCTGAATAGACCCTCCGCGTTTTCGAGATCCCCTCTCTCATACGCTGCAAGCGCGTCGTGGAACAGCCGCTTTGCTTCCACCAGGGAGTCCATGGCGAGGAATCAAACCAGGAACACCGTGGCGAGGCCGAGGAAGATGAAGAATCCGCCGCTGTCGGTGATCGCCGTAATCATGACGCTCGAGCCCAATGCGGGATCGCGTCCGAGCTTTTGCATCACCAGCGGGACGGTGACTCCCATCACCCCGGCCAGCAACAGTGACAGCACCATTGCGCCCGTCATCACGACGCCGAGCTGCCAGTTGTGATAGATCAGGAACGCGAACAGGCCGACGACGCTGCCCCAGATGAGGCCGTTCAGGGCGCTGACACCGATTTCCTTCGCGAACAGCTTGCTTGCGCCGGCACCGCTGAGCTGCCCGAGCGCGAGGGCGCGCACGATCATGGTGATGGTCTGGTTACCGGAATTGCCGCTGATTCCGGCGACGATCGGCATCAGCGCTGCGAGCGCGACGAGCCGGGCGATGGATTCCTCGAACACGCCGATCACGCGGGAAGCGATGAACGCGGTTACCAGGTTGACGGCGAGCCAGGTCCAGCGGTTCCTGACGCTCTTCCAGACCGACGCGAACAGATCCTCCTCCTCGAGCAGGCCCCCGGCTGAGAGCATGTCGCTGTCGGTCTCGCGCCGGATGTAGTCCATCACGGCGTTCACCGTGACGCGCCCGATCAGACTGCCGTCGCCCCCCGCCACCGGCGCCGACACCAGGTCGTAGCGCTCGAACGCCTGCGCGGCATCCTGCGCCTTCTCGTCCGGATGGAACCGCGTGAACTCCCGCCGCATCACCGTGTCCACAGCGGTCCCGGGATCGGTGACGAGCAGCTTGTTCACCGGCAGCAGGCCCTCGAGCCGCCCGGCGCGGTTGACCACGAACAGCTGGTCGGTGTGGTCCGGCATCTCGTCGAGGCGGCGCAGGTAGCGCAGCACGACTTCCACCGTGACATCGTCGCGGATGCTGATCATGGCAAAATCCATGAGCGCCCCGACCGTGCCCTCCGGATAGGACATCGCGGCCCGCAGCTGCTCGCGTTCCTCCGGCGAGAGCGAGCGAAAGACATCCTGGATGACCTCGCTTGGAAGGTCCGGTGCGAGGTCTGCGATCTCGTCGGTGTCGAGCCGCTCGGTCGCGGCGACGAGCTGCCGCTGGTCCATGTGCGCGATCAGCGTCTCGCGCACCGCGTCGGAGACCTCCAGCAGGATCTCGCCTTCGCGCTCGGGTTTGAGGAGATCCCATGCGATGAGGCGCTGCGCGAGGGGAAGCGCCTCGAGGATATAGGCGACGTCCGCCGGGTGCAGCGACTCGAGCTCTTTCCCCAGCTCGACCAGGTGCATGCGGTGCACCAGGCCCTCGACCAGCTCCTGGCGCGGGCCCTGCTGGCGGTGCACGAGGCTCTCGACCATTTCGTGCTTGCGCAGCAGCTCGGTCACGCGGCGCAGCTCGTCCTGCACGCCGCTCGCGGATTCCTCGCGTTCGGACATGGTCGCGATTATCGCGCGGATGCGTGCAAAAACGATGGGCAAAAAAAGGGGGCGCCGAAGCGCCCCCGCGCAGTGCTAGATTGAAAGCTTAGAAGTTGTGCGCCGCGTGGAGCACGAGCGCACTCGCGCTATCGCCCGGCTTGACCGCGTCGTTGAAACTGTGGAAGTTGTATACGCCATTGGTGTCGTTATCGACCTTGGTCCAATAAACACCCACAGTCGTTTGCTTGGACAGGGCGTGGTAGTAGCCAATCGAGTATTGCTTGGCGCCCGAATCACCACTCGGTAGGCCCGCGGCCGCCAGGCCGCTGCCCTCATACTCGCCGGCTTCGGTGAAAGCAACGCGCACCGTGCCCGCCGGAGTGACCTTCCATTCGCCGGCGATCTGCCAGGAATCCCGCTCGACGGTCTGGCCAGCAGCATTGACGTCACCTTCAAAGGTCGTATAGACGAACCCGACCTTGAGCGGGCCGAACACGTAGCTTGCGCCGAGCGTAACCATATCCTCAGACAAGCCGTCTGCCCCTGCCCCACCACCGGCCGCCACGGTCTGATTATCGTCGTGTTTTTCATACCCCACATAGGCCACGAGCGGGCCGCCCGCGTATTTAGCGAGGATGCTGTAAATGCGCCCGTCCAGCCCAGTAGTGCTACCGGTAGAAGTGGTAGTAACTGCCGTATTGAGTTGGGCGCCCGTAGAGGTCGTCGACAGGTCTACCTGGAAGCCGTTGAAATTCGGCGTTTTGTAGTTGAAGGAGTTCTGGACCCGCTGCGCGAAACTGATAAATCCGGACTGATCCTCCGTCAACATATGTTGCCGGCCATCCCAGCCCGTCGATCCGGTGATACGGGTCAAGCCCGAGTTGTCCTCGATCGCGGTGTCCCACCGGCCCACATAGAAGTTGCCGAAGTTGCCCTTGATTCCGAGCGCGGAGTTGCGATCGCAAAAGCCGCCTGATCCCTGACTGGGGTTCGTATCGTTCCCCCACCGCGCCCGGTTTTCGCACTGGGCCCAGATGACATTGCCGCCGCCTATTTTCTCCTCGGCCGAAAAACGGAGCCACGAGGCAGGGGAATTGAACCCATCCGCGCTATCCCGGCTAACCGTGTCACTCACGTCCATCTGGCTCGCGAAACCGTACTCCGCGACGAATCTACCTCTTATCGAAACTTGCGCCTGCGCCACTGCAGGCACTGCAAGCGCCGCCGCGACCGCGACTGCCATTACCTTCTTATTCATGTTGAATCTCCTTTGAGTTTGTTGCTCGAAGGGGGCGATCGCATCACGTGTTTGCGACA
>DASPGR010000193.1:0-11649 GCA_035620515.1 Burkholderiales bacterium
CATCGTCCGACACCTGACGCGGGCGCGTCAGTCAAGGGGACGAAGCTTTCCTTCCCAGTCGATGGCAAGCTCCGGGCGCGTTGCGCCGGGGACTTCACCTCGTCTCAGCCAATTCTCGGTGAGCTGGTGGACCACGTGCCGGGCTCGCTCGTACTGGACGAAGTGGGTGGCGTTTGAAATCTTCACGAATGCCTTATGCGCGGATGCCAGTCCGCCCCAGGCATCGCGCCGCGCATTGTAGTTATCGTGCTCGCCCAGCATCACAAGCGTCGGCGCCGTCACGCGCGCCGCGTTCGCGCGCCACCCGAAGTTCGTCCGGCTGGGCGCGCGCATGACGCCCACCCCGTCCGGACCCCACTGCTCGCCCAGGCCGTCCTCGAACATGAGCGCGCGCCACATGATGTCGGGCACCTCCGGATGCTCGATCTGCCCGGATGCCCGCACGTGGTTTCCCCAGCGCTCGTTCATCAGCATCTCGCGACTCTGAAGGATGACAGGCGCTCCCGGCTCCGGCATGCGATCGGGCTCCGTGTCTGACGGGAAGAAGGGACTCGGCGCGAGCAGAACGAGCTTGTCCACCTTCCCCGGATGCATCGCTGCGAAGCCGCCCGCCCGGGGCGCGCCGGTGGACCACCCGATAAGGCTCACCTTCTCCACCTTGCGCAGCGCCGTGATGAAGCCGACGACGGTCTCGATCTCGTCCCACTCCGTGCGGCTCGAGACGAGCTTGTACGGATAGCGCGGCGCACAGGCTTCCTTCAGCACCTTTGGAACGAGCTGTGACTGGTTCGCGCGGTCGACATTGCACGGATCGTCCATCATCGGCTTGGGCGAGCCCCCGTAGCCCGTGTGCGTCATCGCAAAGACGTCGAATCCGGCGCGTGCGAGCTCGCCCATCCAGCTGTAATCGCGGTAGTCGAGATCGTAGGCAACAACGGCCGGCGAATAGCCGCCGTGAATGAAAAGTACGACGGGAGTTCGCGCGGCTCCGTCGCGCTCGAGGGTCCCGGCGAGAACTTTTTCGCGAAGGTGAAGGCCAACCATCCGGCTACGATTCGCCGGCACGGTCGACACGTGCGGCACGAAGCGGTCGGTCGTCTCGAGCTTCTGCCGTAAGTTATTCACGTCTTGGACTGGTGCGGGCGGGGCGCTGTCTGATCAGCGCCACTTCAAGGCCTGGTTATTCTGCCGTGCTACGCCATTTCTTACAGCTTTCCTGGAATTGTAAGGCCCGTGTAAGCTTTTGAGCGCACGATCATTACGCCTCGTTCCACCTTTTCCTCCTCGGAAAGAGGCTGTGAGATCAAGAGGATGACTCTTGTAATCGCACTATTAGCCGCGCCTCGTGCGCGGCTTTTCTTTGGTTCAGCGATACGGGCGTTGCCCGCTCCCTCCCTGGTGCCCGAACGCCTGAACGGCGTCTTCCACTAGAGTTCATATCGTGAATGCGGAGCAGCTCTGCCGCCCGGGAATCGCCGCTATTCGGTCAGGCACAGCCCGTGATCAGGGCGGAACGTGAGGAAGACCTTCTGGGAGGGCGTGAGGCGGACGAAGTGATCGATTTGCACATCCACTTCGTGGCTGCCGGCCCGGACCCGGCAGTCGAGAAAGCTGCCGAGGTAGACGGTATCGATCACCTCGGCCTCGATCAGGTTGACCCTCGATTCCGCAGCCGGGGGCTGCAGGTGAAGCGCAATGTCCTCGGGGCGAAGGCTGAGAACGATGCGCTGGCCCGGTGACGCGTTCTCGCCCCCGAGCGCTTTCAGATTGAGCGATGCGCGGCCTTCCCCGAGCGGGATCTCCACTTCGGAGAGCTCGCCGTTGCGGCTCACGAGCTTGCCCTCCAGCAGGTTGGCAACACCAATGAAGTTGGCAACGAAGGTGTTCGCCGGCCGCGCATAGATCGTCTCGGGGTCCCCCACCTGCTGGATCACCCCCTTGTCCATCACCACCACCCGGTCACTCATCACGAGCGCCTCGGACTGATCGTGCGTGACATAGATCGACGTGATGCCGACCTCGTGCTGCAGCCGCACCAGCTCGATGCGCATCTGCTCGCGCAGCTTCGCATCGAGATTGGAAAGCGGCTCATCGAAAAGGATGACCTTGGGCTCGTAGGCAATCGCGCGGGCGAGCGCCACGCGCTGGCGCTGGCCGCCCGAGAGTTTCGTGGCGTAGCGCTCGGCGAGATGGCCGAGCCCGACCAGCTCCAGCGCTTTCATCGTTCGCGCCTTGAGCTCTGCCCCCCCGACACGGCGCACGCGCAGCCCGTAGGCCACGTTGTCAAAGACCGTCATGTGGGGCCACACAGCATAGCTTTGAAACACCATGCCGATATCGCGCGCTTCCGGATCGAAATGAACGCCGCGCTCAGGCGCCGTCACGAGGGTCCCGTCGATGCGGATCTCGCCGCTGTCGGGACGCTCGAGCCCGGCAATGCAGCGCAGCGTCGTGGTCTTGCCGCACCCCGACGGCCCGAGCAGCGTCACGAATTCCCCCCGCGCCACGGCGAGGTTCACGTCGCGGACCGCGCGCTCGGCGCCGAAGCTCTTGTTGAGCCCGGCGAGCTCGACGAAACCGCTCCCGCTCCCGCTCGCGCTCACGGCTGCACCGCCAGCGAATGATTCGGGTTGAGATGCAGGAATACCCGCTCCCCGGGACGCAGGCGCTCGCGCGGATGCGCGAGTACCTTCCATTCGAACTCGCCCCAGCGCACCCGGCAATCGACGTAATTGCCAAGAAAGATCGCCTCCAGCACGCTTCCCTCGAGCCGGGGCGCGCCGCGGTCCTCGCGCGTGGCCTCGACGTCCTCCGGCCGCACGGAAAGCACGGCCGAGGCGCCTTCGCTTACCCCCTCTCCCAGGCAGCATGGCACCCGCACGTGCTCGTTGCCGTGATTCAACTCGAACTCACCGCGCCCCGGTTCCGTGACGCGGATGACGCGGCCCTCGAGCAGGTTCGCGACGCCGATGAAGTTGCTGACGTAGCGGTTGATCGGGCGCGCGTAAATCTCGTGCGGGCCGCCCATCTGCTCGATGTGGCCCTTGCTCATCACGATGATATCGTCGCTCATGACCAGCGCCTCCGCCTGGTCATGGGTCACGTAGACGGAGGTGATTCCGACCTCGTGCTGGATGCGCTTCAGCTCCACGCGCATCTGCTCGCGGAGCTTGAGATCGAGGTTGGAAAGCGGCTCGTCGAAGAGCAGCAGCCGAGGGCGCGAGACGATTGCGCGCGCGAGCGCCGCGCGCTGCTGCTGCCCGCCCGAGAGCTGCGTTGCGAGCTTGCCGGCCATGTCGGAGAGGCCGACGAGGCGCAGCACGTCCGCCACGCGGCTGTCGATCTCCTCGCGTTCGACCTTGCGGATCTCGAGCGGATAGGCCACGTTCTGCGTGACCGTCATGTGCGGCCAGATCGCATAGCTCTGGAACACCATGCCGATGTCGCGCTTCTCGGGCGGCATGAAAAGCTTGTCCTTCGCCGACGTATAGGTCACGCCGCCCACGCGGATCTCGCCGTCATCGATGCCGTGAAGGCCGGCGATCGACATGAGCGTCGTCGTCTTGCCGCACCCGGAGGGCCCGAGGAGCGTCAGGAACTTGCCGCGCTCGACGCCAAAAGAGATGCCGTCAACGGCCCGGTCATTACCGAACCATTTGACGAGTCCGCGGACCTCGAGGTACGGCGGGGTGGCGTTCTGGTTCTCCATGTCCTTCGCAGCGTTCTTTCGCGGTTACGCTGTGAGCGCCTCGCGCCCGGCGGCACGCCGGAAGATGACAATGCACAAGAGGAGGACCACCGTCTGCGCGATCGAGAGCGCCGAAGTGAGCGGTTCGTTCTCGAAGTTCGCCAGATAGTAGACGCCCACGGAGAGCGTCTCCGTTCCCGAGGTATAGAGGATGATCGAGATCGACAGTTCCCTCAGGAAAATCACGAACAACAGGATCCAGCCCGCAAAGATCCCCGGTTTCAGCAGCGGAATGGTGATCCGCCGCAGCGTGGTCAGCCACGAGGCGCCGGCCATCCGCGAGCTCTGGTCGAGTTCCTCGGATATGGCCAGCATGACCGAGGAAATGTTGCGCTGCCCGTAGGGGAAAAAGCGTGTGATGTAGCCGAGCAGCAAAATCCAGAGCGTGGCGTAGATCGGCGTCTGGATGTAGGTCACCAGCACGCCCATCGCGAGCACGATGCCCGGGAAGCCGATGGGAATAACGCACAGGATTTCCAGCACCCGGGATCCAGCGCCCTTGGTGCGGTGAATCATGTGACTCACCACCAGCGACAGTACCATCGCGATGGTGGCGCCCGAGAATGCCAGGATGAAGCTGTTGATGATTCCGTTGGTCGCGGCCTGGATGCTGTCCGGGCGCCAGAAGGCGAGCGTCTTGACGTAGTTGCGGAGGGTTATATCGCTGAGAATGATCTCGCCCTCCCACACCGGGTGCAGGCTTACCACCAGCAGGCACAATATCGGCAGTACAACGGCGACGAGAATGAAAATGATGTTGTAGACGAACGCCACCCACTTCCAGCGACCGAGGTCGAGCACGTTCGGGCGGAAGCCCTTGCCGGTCACGGTCGTAAACGAGCGGGGCGCGATGTAACGCTGCTGGATATAGATGAACAGGGCAGTGATGGCGCCCAGCGCCATGCTCATGCTGGCGCCCAGATAGTGGTTGGCGTCGTCCCCCACCGCTTTCGAGAAGATCTGCGTCGTAAGCGTCTCATACCCGTAGGGGGCCCCGAGCTTGAACGGGACACCGAAATCGCCGGCGGTCGTCACGAAAACAATGATTGCGCCGGAAATGATGCCGGGGGCGACCAGCGGCAAGGTGACGGTCAGCGTGGTGCGTAACAGGCCCGCGCCCGTCGTGCGCGCACTGTCCTCGAGCGACGGGTCCATCCGCCGCAGCGATCCCACGACGAAGAGGTAGACGAGCGGGGTGAAGAAAATGCCGGTGACCCAGATGATCCCGTAGATGTTGTCGACGTTCAGGATGTAGCCATCGATCCCGAACAGGTTACGTGCCCAGGCGTTGAGCAGGCCGGTCTTCGGCGCGGCGAGGTTGTGCCAGGCGATCGCCCCGACGAACGGGCTCAGGAAGAACGGAATGAGATTGAAGGGCTCGAGCCTCTCCCGCCACGGGCAATTGGTGCGCGCGTTGATCCACGCGAGCGACACGCCGAGGAACGTCGCGAGCACCGTGGCACCGGTGCAGATGATCAGCGTGTTGACGAATGCGCCCGGGATCACCGGGTCGTAGATGAGCGCGCGATAGTTGGCGAGCCCCCAGGTCGTGCTGAACCCCATGTCATCGAGCACCCGGAAGCTGCTCACGACCAGCGTCGCGAGCGGCAGCAGGACCGCCGCGGCCACGATGAGGCTCACCACGATGGTCGTGATCGACTCCTGCGTGAGGAGGCTCCGCCAGCGGCTGATCGAAGGCGGCGCCCCCGCGAGCGCTCCTGCGACGGCTTGAGTTCTCATGCCCGTGTGCTCTGAGAAATCCGGTTCTGAGCGACCTCCTGTGACCGGAGGCCCATAAAGGACGGCCCGGCGTCACCCCTGACGCCGGGCTTCGATGCCGCTACTTGAACATTTTCGTCCAGTCGTCCCGCACCGGCTTGAACTTCTTGCGGGACGCGACCCAGTCATTCAACCCGAGCAGCTTGTGCTCGTTCAGGTCAAGAAGATAAGGCTTGGCCGCTTCCGGCGGCTTGTAACCCTTCATGAACGTATACAGGGCCTCAACCTCGACGAAGACGTCGGCGCCTTCCTTGCTGAGGAGGAACTCGATCAGCAGCTTGCCGGCATTGGGGTGCGGCGCGCCTTTCAGCACCGCCGCCTGGTTGCCCAGCATGACCTGGCCTTCCTTGTAGTAGCCAACTTTCAGAATCTTCGCCAGTTCCGCCTTCTTGACAACGTTCTGGTAGACGCGCCCGGAGAGGTTCCACATGTCGAGGGGCCGCTCGCAGGAGATCACCATCTGCATCTTGGGCTCAGTCCGGAACTCGATCAGCGGATCGGTTGCCTTGAGCTTCGTGAAGATCCCCTTCATGTCGATCCCCGCTTCCATGAGAGAGATCGTCGTATTGGTGTAGGTTGCGCTCTTGGTAAGATCCGATGCGATGGTTTTGCCCTTCAACGACGGTGCCAGCACGTCGCTGTAGGAGGTCACCTTGAAATTCTCCATGCCCGGGCAGGAGCTGTTCCACACCGGCTGGAAGGTGTAGGCAAGGGGAACGACCACGTACGGATAGTTCGAGTACTGGCCGGCTTTCTTCACGAGCTCGACGTGGTTCTGCCAGTAGCCGCTGTCAAGCTTCTCGAACGCCCCCTGCTTGGCGGCCGCGTCGAAGAAACCGGGGTCGCTCACCATGTGAACGTCAACGGTGAACCGGCCGGCCTTGATCTCCTGGCGCACCTGGGCAACGGTGGCGCCCGTGCCCTTCCGCAGGTTGTTGAACTTGAAGTCGTCGCCGAGTCCGTAGCGCTTCTTGAAAGCCTCGGCCATGCGCGTCCCGGCGAGGTCGCTGAAGATCGGGTTGATGATGGTAACCGCGCCTTCCTTCTTCGCCAGCGGGATCAGCTTCTTCTCCTGCGGCGTGAGATCGGCGGCGCCAACGATCGCGGCTGCGGCAAAGGCGCCGGCCGCAAGCGCAACGCTTATTTTCGACATCAAAGGCTCGATACGATACCTCATGGTGCTCCTCCTCCATGTTCCACATGAGGCCCGGTGTGAAAGGAAATCACCATATCCGGGCGCAGCGAGCCGGGTCAGAATGGAATCCCCCGACGGACGCCGCATTTCAACACTCCGCCCCGGATCGCAACGACGGGGCGAATCCCGCCTCCCACCACCTGTTTTTCTGTAAGAAACCACCGGTTTATGTGCGGCTGCACTCCTCATGCCGGGCCGCACTCAAGGGAGGTCAGCCATAGTATGCCAATGTGGCCCCGGCTTGTCAGCATCGGTCGCTAGCCGGCCGCTGAAATGATCGTCTTCAGACGGTCGAAGTTCGAAGCGTCCATCGCGAGCTGCCCGTTGTTGATCTGGCGATCGAGCTCCACCACCGCGTCGTTGCACGGCGTCGGAATGCCGAGTTCCTTTCCCTTGCGCGACACGACGCCGCTGATGAACTCCATCTCGCTTCTGCGGCCCTTGATGTGATCGTGAATCGGCGCGGTGCGCGAGCGGCTGCCGACATGGCCGAGAAGCGCTTTCATCGCGGTCATCAGGTTCTCGTCGTTTGAACCCGCGAATTCGTCCGCGCGCAGTCCGAAGATCGGCTCGGTGCGGTAGCCGAGCGCCGTGCCGACGGCGAGCGACTCGCGGCCGAGCTTTGCCGCCAGGTCGAACATGCCGGGCAGCTCGGAGGCCTCCCCATTGGTCAGCCCCAGCAGACCGCGCGGGCCCATCGTCATGGAATTGGCGATGAGCTTCGTCCACTTCGCGCCATAGATGTTGTTCGTGATGTCGCAGCGGCCGACGTGGCTCATCAGCGCGGCGATCTCCTTGACGCGCGGGGTGTAGAAGCCGTCGAGCTCCCCCACCGAGAACCACGTGCCCTTGTGCGTCGTATTGCGCTGCACGAGGCCCGGCGTAAAGATCTCCGCCGAGAGTTCCACCACGCAGCCCACCACCCGGTCGCGCCCCACGATGGACGCGAGGGAGTCGTCGTTCATCCCGTTCTGTACGCCGACCAGCACGCCGTCGCGCTTGAGGTAGGGCCTGATGAATTCGGCCATCCAGCGATGATCGTTCGACTTGACCGCAAGGAACACGATGTCGAACTCCAGGTTGGCAGATGCCAGGTCGCAAAGATGGCAGGCCCGGATCGGGACCTTTACGTCGCCGTCCTTCATCTGGATATGGAGGCCCTTCGACCTCATGGCCTCGACCTGCGCCGGCCATTGATCGATGACCGAGACGTCGTGCCCTGCCTTCGTCAGATCGGCACTGACGCTGCTGCCAATGGCACCTGCTCCCAGAACCGCTAATTTCTTCTGCATGCCTCTCTATCCTTGCCCGGTCTTTCTTACTTCCCGAATCGAACTCTTGGCGTCCTTGGCGTCTTGGCGGTTCAAGTTTGAGCTTGCTTCTCTCGGCGCCTGGGCGGTTCAAATAATTCCCGTTCCTTGGCGAGCTTGGCGTCTTGGCCGTTCCGCCTTCGCAAACGCAGGCATAACCTCGCGCGCAAACCGCCGCAAGCTCTCGCGCGAGCCTCCACCGACGTTGGCAAGCACGTATTGAACGCCCACCGCGCGCAGCGCCTCGAGCTTCCTTGCGATTTCGTCCGGCGTTCCGTAGAGCGCGACACCCTCGCTCGCCTCGGGCGTATGCTCGTATGACAGGACGTGCGAGCCGCCTTCGCGGCCCGGGGTCCGGGAGACTTCGACGGTCCGCTGGCGAAACCTGGCATTGCGCTCCAGCGCGGCCATCTTGTCGGCCGCGTCCCGCGCGACATAGACGTCGCGCGCCAGCGCCACCTGCGCGGGATCGAACGTGCGGCCGCTCGCTTCGACCTCGGATTTGAAGAGCGCGATCCGCTCGCCAGTCACTTCGGGCGTGGCAAACTGATCAAGCAGCAGATTGAAGCCGCGTTCGGCGACCCGTTTGATCGAGGCCGTACTTCCAGCCGCCATCCAGAACGGCGGGTGCGGCTTCTGAAAGGTCGGGGGCTCGACCGCGATATCCTCGAATTGCCAGAAGCGCCCGCGATGCGAGAAGCGGCCATTCGTCGTCCAAGCCCGCATGATCACTTCGAGCGCCTCGTCGAAGCGTGCTTCCGCCTCCTCCATCGGGATGCAAAAGCCCTTGAATTCGGTGTAGCGATAACCCTTGCCCACACCGAAATCGAGACGCCCGCCCGATAGAAGATCGAGCGTTGCCGCCTGCTCCGCCAGCAGCACGGGGTTGTGCCAGGGCAAAACCATCACCGCGCTCCCCACTCGCAATATCCGGGTCTGCGCCGCGACCCACGTCATCACGTTGAGGGTCGCGGAGACCTGGTTCCACCCGGTGAAATGATGCTCGACGAGGAAACTGCTGCAGTAGCCGAGCGCCTCGGCCTCGACGTTGAACTCGATGTAATCCCTGAACCCCTGGCCCAGGCCGGCCGCGAGATCGCTGGTATTCGCCTGCGCCGTACCGAACAGACCGAACTTCATTCGCTGAATGATGACCCAGGACGAACGGTTGAGTCCACCTGCGATCCACCCTTCACGCATCTATCAACAAGGCAGCGCGGCCGACGACTTCCCCGCGTTCGACCATGGCGTGGACCGCTTCCGCCTCTTTGAGCCGCCGGATCTCGGTAACGATTGGCCACACCTCGCCGCGCGCGCATAGATCGAGCGCTTCCAGGACCTCCGCACGCGAGACGTAGCGACTGCCGAGCAGGTCCTGCTCCTTGAGGAGCATCTCGAGGGAAGAGGCCTGAAAGCGCTGCCCTGCCCCACCGAGCGTCACCAGCCGTCCGTGGCGCCCCAGCGCCTTGGCGCCGGCTTCCAGCGTGGCCGTGGTGGAAACGTAATCGATGACCACGTCCACACCATTGCCCCGCGTGAGATCGAGCAGCGCCTCTGCCACGTCGGCCGTGGACGCATCCACCACCGCATCGGCCCCGGCCTTGCGACACGCTTCGAACTTGCTGCGCGCGATATCGACCGCGATGACGCGCGCTCGCGCCCATCTTGCCAACATCACCTGGTGAATGCCCACGCCCCCGCCGGCGCCGAATACGGCGACCGTTTCTCCCGCCTTGACGCGTGCGCGGCGCAGGACCTTGTACGGCGTGGCGATCGCGTCGTTCATGACGCCGACCTCGGCAGGACGCGCACGATAGTCGAGTCCCTCGGGCAGCCGCAAAAAGATGTGGGCCGGCAGCTTGATGTATTGCGCGTAGCCGCCGTCGCAGTCGCGCCCGACGTTTCCGCCAGAGTTCTCGCACAACGGCTCAAATCCCGCGAGACACCACCGGCAGTGACCGCAGCTCAGATAGTAGTACGCCGTGACAGGGTCTCCTGCGCGAAGTCCCGCCGCGCCCTTGCCCACTTCCACGATCTCACCCGCGATCTCGTGCCCGATGATGCGCGGAAACTTCGCGGCAATGCGTCCCGCCTTGATGTGCTGGATCGTCAGGCCCGACCCGCAGGCGAGCACCTTCGCCACCGCCTCGCCCGGTCCCGCGACCGGATCGGGAACGTCGACCAGCTCGAACGGCGCGCGGGGCGCCTTGAGGATCATGGCTTTCACGTGGCTCCTGCGGGCGGATCAATCGTGGAACATGAAGTTTGCTGCCTTGAGAAAAAGCGTGCGGTTGACGCCGTCCGAGTGCAGGAATGCCGCCGCATCGCGCATGAGCTTCTCCACCCCGAACTCCTTCATGTAGCCGTGCCCGCCGTGGATCTCCATGGTCCAGGTCGCGACCTTCCACGCCGCCTGCGCCGCCATCGCCTTGGGCAGCGCGCCGAGCGTCCTGTCCCAGCCCTCGTCCTGGTGGTCGGCGAGCCAGCAGGCGCGGTGGATGTACGAGCGCGAGGCATCGATCAGCATCCGCATCTCGGCGAGCTGCGCGCGGATTCCGTCATGCTCGATGAGGGGTTTTCCGCCCTGCACGCGCACCTTCGCCCAGTCGATCGCCTTCTGATGCAAGGCGACAGCGACACCGAGGATCGTGGCGGCCGCATAGGCGTTGCTCATCGGAAAGAACTGCCCGAGGATGCCGAAGCCCTTGCCGGGCACGCCGACGACGTTCGCATCCGGCACGAAGCAGTCCTGGAAGATCAACTCCGCGTTATTGGCCAGGCGCTCGCCCATCTTGTCGTGCACGCGACCGATGGTGAAGCCGGGACGCCCGCGCTCGATGAGAAAGCAGGTCGCCCCCTCCGCCAGCGGCTTGCCCGCCTCCGTTTGCGCGAAGAGCAGGTAGAAGCTCGCCCGGTTTCCGTTCGAGATGAAGTGCTTCATCCCGTTCAGAATCCACCCGCCCGAGCCTCGCTTCGCGACGGTGCGAAACGGCGCGGGATAGGGAAGAAAGTAGTTCGATGCGGTGTCGGGCTCCGTGATCCCGATGGCAAGCATGCCGCGGGGATCGGATGCGAACTCCGGAAGCACGCGCGCCTGCTGCTCGGCATTGAGCGCTCTCTCCATGATCTGGGCGATCTTCAGCGTTTGCGCAAAGATGACGGAGACGCCGATGTCGCCCTTCGCAAGCTCCTCGATCACCATGGCCGTGGTGAGAGAGTCGGTGCCGAGGCCGCCCCACTTTTCGGAGAGCGTCATCGTACGGATGCCGAGCTCGTGGGCTTTCTCGACGATCTCCCACGAAAATCCTTCCGCCGGGTCGGTTTTCGCATCGAGTTGCGCCGCGCGCGGCGTCACCTCCTCCTCGACGAAGCGCTCGACGGTCTCGAGAATGGCGCGCTGGTCCTCGTTAACGATGAAGATTTCTTCCATGACCTTCCATTCATTTCACGGCGGGACCGGCGCACCCGAAACAATAAGAGTCCCTAACATAATGAAACGCGCGATGCGCTGTCACGATTTTGGCTCAGGGCGCGAAGCGAGCCGCCGCCAATATCGGGAATATTGGCAAGGCGAGCGACAAAGCCATGGGCCAAAATTCGTGCCAGCCCCTGTTTTG
>DASPGR010000194.1:0-2321 GCA_035620515.1 Burkholderiales bacterium
TACCCCGAGGGTTTTGCCGATCCGGACGCCGTGCCGCTCTACCCCCAGTCGCGCGCCGAGATCATGGCCGGGCGCATCCCGGTGTCGGAGACGGCGGCCGAAATTCCGACCGGCATGCATGAGGTTGCGATCGGCACGAAAACGGCGCGGGAGATCAACTGGATCAGATAATTTCATTCCTTGGGACGGGTCGGATCCGTCCCGCTCTGGCGATAAGAGCTCGGGCTGAAGAGCCAGCGGAAGTAGCCGACCATGCCGCAGACGCCGACAAGCCATGCGGCCAGCATGACGAGCGCCAGCAGGGCTTTGATTAACCCCGGCAGTTCAAAATAGGTCGCGATCAACCCGGCGACCGCCAGTACGGCCACGCTGCCCAGCACCAGAGAAATGCTGCGGCCTTGAACTGGGGCAATCGCCCAGAGAAAACGCTCAAGGGGCGACATAGTTGCCGTGAATCGTGAATGGTGATCGTTGAGCTAACAGAGATCTGTTCACTGTACTGGTGGTTCTCTCGGCGTCTCGGCGGTTCAGATCTTGCAAAGAATTTCCGCACCGCGCTTTAGCGTCTCGTCCGACTTCGCAAAGCAGAAGCGCAGCACCCGGTGCGCCGGCGGCTTCCGGTAGAACGCCGACACCGGGATCGATGCTACTCCACGCTCTTTGGTCAAACGAACGGCGAGATCCATGTCCCGCTCATCGGTGATGCCGTCGTACGCCAGGTTCTGGAAGAAAGTCCCGCGCGAGGGCAGGGGCTGGAAACGCGATGCCTTGACCCCCTCCAGGAACAAATCGCGTTTCCTCTGATAGAACGCCGCGAGCGAGAGATAGGCGTCCCGGTTCTGCATGTACTCGGCAAGCACGTGCTGGATGGGGCCGTTCGCGACAAACGCGTTGAATTGGTGCACCTTGCGAAACTCCGCTGTGAGCTCCTTTGGCGCGACGACGTAGCCGGTCTTCCACCCGGTCACGTGGTACGTTTTTCCGAAGGACGAAACGAGGAAGCTCCTTTCCGCGAGTCCCGGGAAGCGCGCGACGCTCTGGTGCTGATGGCCGTCGAACACGATGTGCTCATAGACCTCGTCGCTCACCACCACGATGTCGGTGTCGCGCAGCAGGGCCTCGAGCATGCGCATGTCCTCGCCCGAGAGAACGCTCGCCGTCGGATTGTTGGGCGTATTGACGATCATCATCCGCGTGCGCGGGGTGATCGCTTTCTGGACCCTCGTCCAGTCGATGCTGTAGTCGGGATACTGCAGCTCGACGAACACCGGGACACCGCCCATCACCTCAACGGCCGGCACGTAGCAGTCGTATGCAGGCTCGAAGAGAATTACTTCGTCGCCCGGGCGGATGAACGTCGCCACCGTCGTGAAAATCCCGTAAGTCGCGCCGGGCACGACGGTCACCTCGTGCTCCGGATCGTAGCGGGCGCCGTACAGGAATTCGACCTTCTCGGCGATCGCCTCGCGCAGGCGCGGCACGCCCGCCATCGGCGGGTACTGGTTCAGCCCGGCGTTGAAATATTTGGTGACGAGATCGCGCAGCGCCTGCGCGCAGTCGAAGTCGGGGAACCCCTGGGAGAGATTGATCGCGTTGTGCTCGGCCGCGAGCCGCGACATGACCGTGAAGATGGTCGTGCCGACATCGGGAAGCTTCGATGCGATGCGGCCGGAAAAATGCGGCATGGGGGCTATCCTTTGCGCCTGCTACTGACGCGATGCCGGGTTCTGCTGCGTGGTAGTAGCCTGCGCGCCCGGGTGCGCCGAGAGCGCCCTGAAGTCATCGATGTAGTCCTGCAGCCGGCCTGCGGCCAGCGCTCGCTGATGCGGCGTGAGCGAACGGTCCAGGGCGATCAGCAGCGCGATGCGCTCCCCGCGCGACACGGCAAAGGCTCGCTGGTACTCCGGCAAGCGGCCTTCGTCCCAATGTATGAGCCAGTGCCGGAACTTCTCCTTGAAGGCCGGGGGATCTCCGCGCAACTGCATCAGCTTCAGGAACTCGTGCTGCCGTCGTATCCGGTCCTGCTGGCGCAGCGGCCCGATCATCTCCATCCGCGCGACGCTCGCGCGGATCATGTGCTCCTGTGCGACGCTCAAGCTGCCGAACCACTCGCGGCACATCTCGATGGTGCGCCGCTCCGTCGCGTGCCGCTGCTCGTCGATGTCGGCGCTGATCCGGTATTCCTTGGCGAAGCTCTGGTTGAGCCGTTTCCAGCGCTCCTGCACGAACTCGAGCTGGCGCGGCGTGACCGTGAGGAGAAGTGCGGCCGCGTCATCGGTCCCGCGCTCGACGATGATCGCGTAGCGCTTCTGGAGCCCGCC
>DASPGR010000195.1:0-23743 GCA_035620515.1 Burkholderiales bacterium
CGCGCAGTGGCGCCTGCCGTCGATGAACCGGCTGCCCGGATGCGTCGGCATCCGCAAGCTGGTGTCGGTATCGGGATGGGCGAAGCACGGCGTGCTTTATGAATTCGCATCGCTTGCGGCGCGCAACCAGCATTTCCCCGATCATGAAAAAGCAACGCCGGAGATGGACGCATGGACCGACAGGCTGGTGCGGAAGCTGCTGCACGCGCCGGGCTCGCCCATCGTGGCGGTGCGCATCGCTTCGGCGGTTGCGAGGAAGGGGCGGGAAGGAGACGGCCTCGATCCGAACCCGATCGTCTGACGCGGAACGCGGTTCCATTCACGTTGTTTTTGGTTGAAACATGCGGCAATCTGAAGGGAGGCGGGAGATGAGTGACTTCGAGCAGGAACGCTGGAACAAGGGGATGGAGGTCCTGAAGAAGATGGGGCGGCAGGACACGATGATGAACCAGAAGGAGCTCTATCCCGATCTCTACAACCTCTCGGTCGGCTATCTCTTCGGAGAGATCTGGTCTCGCCCGCATCTCAACATCCGCGAGAGAGAGCTCATCACCATGGCGGCCAACATCGCGCTCGCACGGCCCCACGGCACGCACTCGCACTATCGCAGCGCGAGGCACCTCGGTATCACGCACGAGGAGATCATGGAATTGATCATCCAGGTCGGGCACTATGCCGGCTGGCCCGCGATCGCCCATGCCATCATCCAGTACGACGAAGTGTTGAAGGAAGATGCCGCCAAGGCCAAGAAAGGGAAAGCGTGATCGGTGATGGGTAATGGGTGATGAGTAACCAAGGGAGGGACTAAATGATTTTGGAAGTCGCGATTCTGCACATCAAGCCGGAGGAGACGGCGAGGTTCGAGGCCGTGTTTCCCAAGGCAGAGGCCATCGTCAGCAGCATCCCGGGCTATATCTCGCACGAACTGCAGCGCTGCGTGGAGACCAAGGGCCGGTATCACTTTCTCATCCGCTGGGTGAACATCGACGCGCACATGGTGAATTTCCGGCAATCGCCGAAATTCCAGGACTTCCGCGCGCTGGTCGGCCCGTTCTTTGCGCAGCCGCCGGTCGCGGAGCATTTCGAGCGCGTGACCCAGAACCACATCTAGCGGCGGGAGCTCAGACGAGCAGCGGCTTGCGCCTGCGCTTCCCCTTCCTGCGGTCGGCCTCCTCTTTCAGCACCTCGGTGTACTGGCGCACCGCGTGCGAGAGCGTCGGCCATCCGGCGTAGTGCCCGACCTGGAGAATCACCTCGCAGATCTCCTCCTTCGTGATCCCGATATGCTGGGCGCTGCGATAGTGCGAGTAGTTGCCGCTGGGGCGCGCGAGCGCGATGTTCGCCGCGAGCGTCACGAGCTGCCGCTCGCGAAGCGACAGTCCGGGGCGCGCCCACACGTCGCCGAAGAGGTGGCCGACGGAGATTTCGTACATCTCCGGGCACAGCGCCTTCTGCTCCAGCATCAGTTTCTCACGTCCCATTTTCCTGAGGAGCGCCATGCCCCTCTGGTAGCGCTTCCGGTAGTCGCTCATTCCCGCTCCTTTCGTGTTGGTAAGCCGCGATTCCCCGGCGCTTGCGCCGACCCCCGCGCTCGCTCACGATGTGGACGAACGCGCGATGCATCACGCCCGGGGTTGAACAATCATTGCATCGTGGTAAATTTTTGGTCAACAGATTCGTCGTCCGGTCGCTTCAATCTCGGAGGAGTCCTCATGAAAACGATCTCACGGATGCCTGTCGCGAAGTGCTCGTGCGTCGCAATGCTGATGTGCGCGCTGGCGCTTCCCCCGCTCGCGCAGGCCGCCCAGCCGGGAGCGGGAGCCTACCCGAGCCGGCCGATACGCCTTGTCGTGCCGAGCAGCCCCGGCGGGGGCACCGACATCATCGCGCGGCTGATCGGACAGGCGCTGAGCGATGCATGGAAACAAAGCGTCGTGGTGGACAACCGGGGCGGTGGCGGCGGCACGGTCGGCGTCACGATCGTGGCCAAGGCCGCGCCCGACGGCTACACGATGCTGCTCGGCAGCGTTGGTCACCTGACCTTCGCTCCCGTGGTGCGCCCCGGGCTGTCCTATGACGCGCAGAAGGACGTCGCGCCCATCACGCTGGCGGCGAACCAGCCCTTCCTCATCGCGGCGAATCCGTCGTTTCCGCCGAATTCGATCAAGGAGCTGATCGTGCTTGCAAAGGGGAGGCCCGGCACGGTGCGCTATGGCTCCGGTGGCGCGGGCTCCGCATCCCACCTCGGAATCGAGCTGCTGCAGATGGAAGCAGGGTTCTCCATGCTGCACGTGCCGTACAAGGGCAGCAATCCTTCGATCACGGCCACGATGGGCGGCGAGGTGCAGCTCTCGCTCGCGGGACTGGCGACGGTGCTGCCGCACATCAAGAGCGGGCGTCTCAAGCCGCTCGCCGTTACAGGCTCGAAGCGCGCGCAGGTGGCTCCGGATATCCCGACCGCCGGAGAATCGGGAGCCCCCGGCTATGCCTACGACGTCTGGTACGGGCTCGTCTTCACCGGGGGCACGCCGCGCGCGACGGTGGAAAAGGCCAACGCCACGCTCGTCAAGCTCCTCAAGTCTCCAGAGCTGCGAAAGCGCTTCCTTGCTACCGGCGTCGAGCCGCTCACGAGCACGTCTGCGGAGTTCAGGTCTCTCATCGCAAGCGAGATCGCCAAGTGGCGCAAGGTGGTCAAGGCCGCCGGAATCAAGCTGCAGTGATGTCGACCGGGCCGCGCCGGGAGTCCACATCGCGAGAAGAAGCACCCGCTGCTGTCATATCGAAGTGATAAGCTAGCCGCCTCCCGCTACACGCTCATCACCCATCTTTCACCACGCTCTTGGAGCAGGCAATGCCCGACACGTCTAAAACCGTATCCCAGCCCAAGGACTATCAGCTGATCGTCGAGAAGGACGTGAGAATCCCGCTGCGCGACGGCACGATGCTCTACGCCGACATCTTCCGGCCGGACGGGGGAGCGGAGCGCTTTCCCGCGATCATGAATATCAGCGTCTACCAGAAGGACAAGCTCTGGATTCCTCCTGCGGATCTCGAGGAGAAGGCGAATCCTCACATGAACTGGGAGACCGTCAATCCGGAGTGGTGGTGCCCGCGCGGTTACGCGTGTGTGCGCGTGGACTCGCGCGGGACCGGCAAGTCCCCGGGCCGCTCCGATCCCAGCTCGTACCAGGAGGCCGTCGATTTCTATGACGCCATCGAGTGGACCGCGAAACAGCCATGGTGCTCAGGGAAGATCGGCACGCTCGGCATCTCTTATCACGCGAGCTCGCAGTGGCGCGTCGCCAACCTGCAGCCGCCGTCGTTGAAGTGCATCATTCCGTGGGAAGGCCGTGCGGACCAGTACCGCGACCAGGCCTATCACGGCGGAATCTTCGCGCTCGGCTTCATCGGCAACTGGTGGCTGACGCACACGGCGCATCATCTGCTCGGCCGCCCGAGGAGCTACAACCCCGATGCGTTCCAGAACGACATGCTGTGGAACATGATGCGCAACGACCTCGACTCGGAGTGGTGGCGCATGTGCAGCGCGCGCTGGGACAGAATCAACGTGCCCCTCTACAGCGTGGGAAACTGGGGCGGGTTTGCGCTCCACCTGCGCGGCAATACCGAGGGCTACATGAACGCGGCCTCGAAGCACAAGAAGCTGCGGATCCACACGGGCACTCACTTTCATCCGTTCCACTCGGAGGAGGGGCGTCTCGACCAGCTGCGCTTCCTGGATTACTGGCTGAAGGGCGTCGATACCGGGATCATGAGCGAGCCACCCGTCAAGCTCGAGATCCGCACCGGCGGCAGCACGCGGCCCTACGCATTCCGTTACGAGAATGAATGGCCGCTCGCGCGCACCCAGTGGACGAAGTGGTACCTCCAGATCGACCGCCAGCCCTCATCCGACGAGCACGGCATCGAGGGCGCGCTCGTGCCGAAGCCGCACAGAAACGTCGGACGCGCGACCTACCCGGCAAGCGGCTCGACCCGCGCCGGCGTCGCCTCGGGCTCTTCGCTCTCGACGACGCACGGCGCTGCCACGCGCACCGGGATCTCGCTCGAGACCCCGCCCATGGAGCGGGACACCGAGATCACGGGGCCTCTGGTGCTGAATCTCTGGGTGTCGAGCACGTCGGAGGACATGGATATCTTCGCGACCCTGCGCAACATCGGGCCCGACGGGAAAGACGTGTGGGAGGTCGGCCAGCACGGGCAGCCCGTGCCGCTCACCAAGGGTTGGCTGCGCGCGTCCCACCGCAAGCTCGACCCCGAGCGCTCGCGGCCCTATCGGCCGTATCATCCGCACAATGAGCGCTGGTGGCTCACGCCCAATGAGCCCGTTGAGTGCCAGGTCGAGATCTGGTCGACCTGCATCGTGCTCCGGAAGGGCCACAAGCTGCGCCTCGACATCCAGCCGCGCGACGGCGTAGGCAGCGCGCCGTACACGCACTACCATGGCGACTACAACGCCGGCGCCGAGAACGCGATCTACTCGGGCGGCGACAAGGCTTCGTACCTGCTGGTGCCGATCATTCCCGCCAAGTGACGGTGACCGGCGGCCCGGGTTCACTTTTTCGTGGCCGGCTTTTTTCTGACTGACTTCTTTGCCGGTGCAGTCTTGCCAACAGCGCTCCTTCTCGCCCCAACCGCTTTTTGACGAACCGGCCTGGCCGAAGCGGATGACTTTCCTGTCGCGCGCTTCCTCGTTGCCTTGACCGGCGTCTTCGCGACGCCCCCCTTGCGCCGCGCCTTGAGCGTCACCTCTTCCGCCGCTTCTTCCTTCGTCGCGCCGAACATTTCCTGCCACTTCGCCTGTATCGAATCGACGCCTGCGCCGTTCAGCGCATCGTGGAGCGCTCTCCATTCTTCTCCGCTGACAAAACGCCAATCCATGAACACGTGATGCTGGTACGCGTGCAGCTCGACATAGAGTCCTTTCTGCCGGAGCTCCGCGCACGAGCGGATGTATTCGAGATGGGTGACGAAATCCCTGAAGATCGCGAAGCCGTCGTGCGGCAGGCGCAATGCCTCCGCCAGGGATCTCCGGCGCAGCTCGCCTGCGCCCTTGTCCAGGTACGCGGCCGAGGTGTTGATCCAGCCCTTGGTATCAGCAAAGCGGTTGTGATAGAGGACCAGCCCGCGCTCCTGCTGAAAAACGTTTGAATAGGCGAAAACGTTTTCATCCACGGAGCCATCCGCCGAGAAGAGGTCATAGAGATGGAACTGCTCCACCTCGGCAAAGAGGTAACGGCGGTGCAGGATCGGGAATATCTTCCAGTCATGCCCGCGGACGAGTCCTTCATCGGGCTTTTCATCCCACTTCGGCTTGCGGAATTCCATCCCGTACTTTTCGCGGAACCCTTCCACCTGGCCGTGGCCGAACATCGGAAGACCGGGCAGCGTTGAAAGCACGGTCGCCACGCCAAAATACTTGTCGCCGTTGCCGTACTGCTCGATCGCGGTCTTCTCATCGGGATTGTTCATGAAGTTGACGTAGCGCTTGAGAATCTGCGGATCGAACTCGAGCGTATTCTTGATCGCCAGCCGGTATTTCTGGTTGTCCTCGTCGCGCAGCATGTGCATGAACGCCGAGTTGTAGACGCGGTGCATCCCGAGGGTGCGGACGAAATAGCCTTCGAGCAGCCAGAACGCCTCGGCGAGAAGCAGCGTATCGGGGACTTCCGCCGCGACCCGATCGACCACTTCACGCCAGAACTCCTGCGGTATCGCGGCGTCAAACTCGGCGCGCGTCATGCCGTGCTCGGCCCGCGATGGAATCGCGCCGCCCGAGCCCGGCTCGGGGAACCACAGTCGCTGGATATGCTTCTTGGCCAGCGTCATCGCTGCATCGAACCGGATGACGGGAAAGTTGCGCGCAACATGTAGGATCGTCTGAATGACCGCTTCGCGCACTTCACCCCTGGAAAAGTCGAGTTGCGCCGTGTCGTTCCACGGAAAGGATGTTCCGTCGTTGCCGTGATAGATATATCGCGTCTCTCCCGATGCGCGGTCGTAGCGCTTGAAGACAACGGCTGCATCCGAGCGGTCGTAATAATGATCTTCGATGACGATGCCTGCCCGGGGATCGTCCGAGAGATCCTCGGAATTGAACGTGTACGAGGGATAGGGCGGGTAGGGCAGCGACAGGAACCAGTGCGGATGTTCGATGACCCATTTCGAGTCAATGCCCATGTGATTCGGAACCATGTCGGCGGAGAGCCGGATCCCGCGCTGCCAGGCTCGGGCGCGCAAATTCTCGAGCGCGCTCCACCCGCCCAGGTCCTCGGCAATATCGTATGAATAAAGCGAATAGGCCGAGGCGACCGCGTCGGCGTCGCCCATGCGCTGCTTGATCCGTTGACTGGCGCGGGAGCGCTCCCACAGACCGATCAGCCACAAGCCCGTGAAGCCGCGGTCGCGCAGCAGATCCAGTTCCTCATCGGGGATCTGGTCAAGCGTCTTGATCCAGCGCTCGTACTTCCTTGAAAGCTGTTCCAGCCAGACATACGAATTCTTCGCGATGAGAACCAGGCGGGGCATCCAGTCCTTGTCGGGGCTGAATCGTTCATGCTCGTGATATTCGCCGCCGGTAAACGTCTGCAACGGAACATCAGGCCTGGACTCGCCATGCCAATGCCGGCGGATGACCTCTTCGCGCAGAAAGTCCATGCCGCGCTGGATGCGCGCCACGAACCGCTCGTCCAGCAAATGGCCCCATCTATCGAGGATGAATTTCAGTTGCCCTTCGAGCGAATGGGGCGAGGCCTTTGCGGGCGCCCGCAGGATTTCGAATAGAGACTCCGGGGAGACCTGCTTTCCCGGGGCATCTTTCGCGAGGCGGGCAAAGAAGGAATCGAGCGCCGCCATCAGGTTCCTGTAGGCGGTTGGCTCCAGCGGCTCGTCATCGACGAGCTCGACCAGTGGACTCACCGCGGGATTCGAGTTGTGCAGGAAAACAAACACCAGCTCTTCAGCGGTCGCCGCGCGAGCCCTCTTGCCGAGGGAGGCCCGAATCTGTCCGAGATATTCTTCGGGCTTGATCTCGCCGCGATAGACCCTGTCGGGAGGGAAGACGGAAACGAACTTCTCCTGCGTGACATCGACGGATTCCGTGCCCACTTGCTGCTCTGCGAAGGAGACGGCCGTGTCCATCACCGTTGACGGGGCGTAGCGCTTGACGAGCGCGCGCAGGGCCTCGTCGATGAGCTGCATGGCGTATATATCGGAGGCCGGCACGGGCTGCGCCCGATGCGCTGACATCTGCGAGGCAAACCTCCGCGCGGAGGCATAATCCGCAAACGTCACGCGTCCGTCGGGGCGGAAGAAGTCGGTGCTGAATCGATAATTATCGCGGGAGGTTTTTGTGATGAGCATATCCCAATGATAACCACATTAATTGGTATCAAGTATCCTGTGCGGCGATGCCGTGCCCGAACTGCAATCTGCTTTTTCTACCCGTGTTCGCCATCGATACTCATTACGAGTCTCATACCGCGCCACCAGTTCCCGCTTATCTGAATAGAGTCGAGTCATGAGTGCTTCCCCGGGGAAACTCCCCGGCACGTTGAGCGCCAACAACCGGCTCGATCGCTGGATCACGGTGAATGCAGACGGAACGGTCACCGTCCGCACCGGAAAGGTGGAGATCGGACAGGGCATCGTTTCGGCGATGGCGCAGATCGCCGCCGAGGAGCTCGACGTCGATTACGCACGGATCCGCATGGTTGCCGTGGATACCACGGTGAGCCCGAACGAGGGCTCCACCACCGGCAGCCGCTCGGTCGAGGAGGGTGGCGAATCGATGCGGCAAGCCTGCGCCGAGGTGCGGGACCTCTTTCTCCATGCGGCGGCGCGCAGGCTCGGGGCCGGCATCGAAAGCCTGGCGGTCGAGGATGGCACGGTCCGGTTGCGCGGGGGCGGAAAGGGCATTACCTACTGGGAGCTCGCTTCCGAGGTCGACCTCGCGCGCGAAGCGACAGGCCAGGTCCGGCCCAAGCATGCGGAAGAGCTGCGCAGCGTGGGCAAGACGCTGCTGCGGATCGATATACCCGGAAAGGTCGCCGGGGCTGCGTATCTCCAGGACCTTGAGCTCCCGGGCATGCTCCATGGGCGCGTTGTGCGTCCGCCTTCCTATCGTGCGCAGCTCGTCGCGATCGATGAAGCACCGGTGCGCGCCATGCCGGGCGTGCGTGCCGTCGTCCGCGACGGCCGCTTTCTGGGCGTGATCGCCGAACGCGAGGAGCAGGCCATCCGGGCCATGCGCGCGCTTGCGCGACGCTGCGAGTGGCGCGAGATCCCTGATCTGCCCGGCGACAACGGGATCCACGACTTCCTGCGGACGCAGCCGACCGAGGACGAAGTGCTCGTCAGGAAATCCGGCGGCGGCGCGGCAGGCGCCAGCACAGTTTCCGCCACCTACACGAGGCCGTATCTGGCGCATGCGTCGATCGGGCCGTCCTGCGCGATCGCATGGTGGCACGACGGCAGGCTCGAGGTCTGGTCGCACAGCCAGGCGATATATCCGCTGCGCGACGAGATCGCGCGGATCCTGAAGATGGATCGGGCGCAAATCATCTGCCGCCATGCGGAAGGGGCAGGCTGCTATGGGCAGAACGGGGCGGACGACGTTGCGTTCGATGCGGTCCTGCTGGCCCGCGCGGTAGCGGGTTGCCCCGTGCGCGTGCAGTGGATGCGCGAGGATGAGTTCGGCTGGGAGCCGTTTGGTCCGGCGATGGCGGTCAGGATCGAGGGGAGCGTCGATCCGGCGGGACAGGTTGCGGCGTGGAAGGAGGAAATCTGGGGTAACCGGCACATCACGCGGCCCGGGCGCCATGCGAACCCCGGTCTCCTCGCGGCATGGCACGTCGAGAACGGCTCCGATCCGCCGCCCGCCGTGGATTTTCCCCTCGCGATGGGCGGCGGCAGCCAGAGGAATGCCGTGCCGTACTACGAGTTTCGCGATGAGCTGGTGCTGAACCACATCGTGACGGCGGAACCGGTGCGGGTGAGCGTGCTGCGCGCGCTCGCCGCCTATCTCAATGTCTTCGCCATCGAATGCTTCACGGACGAGCTTGCGGACTCGGCAGGTGTTGACCCGGTGGAATTCCGCCTGCGGCATCTCACGGACGAGCGGGCGCGCGCCGTCGTGCGCGCCGCAGCCGACAAGGCCGGCTGGAAACCCGGTGCCAGGGGCGACGGCACCCGCGGCATGGGCGTCGGTTTTGCACGTTACAAGAACATTGGCGATTACGTTGCCGTTGTCGCGGAGGTTGCGATCGGGGAAACCGTTCGCGTGCCGCGCGTGGTGGCCGCCATCGACTGCGGGCGCGTCGTCAATCCCGGCGGTGTCGTCAATCAGGCCGAGGGCGGCATCGTTCAATCGGTCAGCTGGACGCTGAAGGAGCAGGTGCGATTCGACCGCACGCGCATTACGAGCCGCACCTGGGACGATTATCCGATTCTCACGTTCGAGGAAACCCCGGCAATCGACGTCGTGCTTCTCGATCGCCCCGAAGAGCGCTCGCTGGGTGTGGGCGAGGGCATGCAGGGACCGACGGCGGCCGCCATCGGCAACGCCGTCTTCAATGCGCTCGGCGTGCGGGTGCGCGACCTGCCGATGACGCGGGATCGTGTGCTGGCCGCGATCGCGCTCCCACCACCCCGCCCGCTGTCGCGGGCACCCCTCCTCGGGCAGGAGGGGATTCAAACTGGCAAGCCTACCTAACGCGCGGGGTGATCGATGCGGCGCGCGTGGCCGGGCTTGATCCGGCCGTCCAGCGCATCGCGCATCCAGTCGGCGACCTGGAGATAGAAATCGGGCAGGCGGCTGCCGAAGGTGTGGGTCTCGTTCTCGTATACCCACAGCTCCTTCGGGCACTTGAGCATGTCGAAGAGCCGCTCGGCGTCCTCGAGCGGGCAGAGCTCGTCGAACTCTCCCATCGCGAGGAGCGTCGGGCACAGGATCTTTCCCGCCACCGGCTCGAGCGTCATGTTCGCCGCCATCTCGTCAAACGCGCCCTCGTCGTGGATGTTGGACATGTACTGGTAGTTCGCGCGATAGGCGGGCTTGCCCTGCTTGAAAATCGTGTCCTTCTGCAGGTAGACGCCCATGGCTCCGGCAAGCGCCTTGACCCGCTTGTCATGGGCCGCAATGCGCGGGCCCCAATAGCTGCCCATGCTCCATCCGTAGACGCCGATCTTTCCGGCATCGACTTCGGGCCGCGTTTCGAGGAAATCGATCGCGGCCGATCCGGTGCGCTCGAAATTGTCGAGCGTCACCCAGGTCTCGCGCACGTTGCTCTCGCCCTGCCCGGGCCCGTCGATGGTGAGAGTGGCCATCCCGCGCCGGCGGAAGTGATTGTGATACGGGCTCGGCATGTATTCCTTGATCGTGTCCATGCCGGGGATCACGAGCACGCACGGCGCTCGCTTCGCTCCCGGCGCCGTCTGCAGGATCGCAGGGATTGTCTTTCCGTTCTCGAACGGGATCTCGACGCGGCGCACGAACGCCTCATCGAAGAGCTCGGTAAACTTCTGATAGCAGTGAACGAGGCGCTGGTAGAGCTCGCGCTTCCTCGCCGTGTTCTCGTGGATGACCCCGCAGGCCGGGCCGTAATAGAGCGCTGCGCGGTAGTAGAACTCCGCCGCGCTCTCGCGGTGCCCGTCAGCCTCGGCCGCGCGAGCGAGCTCTTCCTCCTGTCGCGCGGTCCGCACCCATTCCTTGACGACCGCGGCGGGCGCCTTGATGCGCTCGGTCGTGCGCCGCACGTCGGCGGGGCGAAAGCCCCATTCGACGAACATGACGGCGCGGAAACCGAAGACGTCGAGGACCTTGTAGAACTCCTCGGTGATCCACTTCTGTCCCTTGCGGGCGTGATCGAACATCGCGCTGGACGCTAGACGCTAGACGAGGACGCCGTTCTTCTCCCAGCGGAAAATCCGTAGCGGCGGTATGTTGAGGAGCTCGAACTGCGCCTCGTCCGGCTCGGGGAAGAACCGGCTCAGCGTGGCGACCCGCCGGTTCACCTGATAGGCCACGAAGCGTCCTCCCGGGGCAAGCACCGAATGGATTTCTTCGAGGATCTGGTGTCCGACTTGCGGAGCAATGGTTGAAAAAGGGATGCCCGAGATGACGGCATCCGGCGCTTGAAGCGCATGGCCGGAAATGATTTCCTTCAGCTGGCGGGCGTCTCCGAGATGAGGGATGAGACGCGGGTCGTTGATCCGGCTCACCAGCGTGTGGAGATGAGGGTTCAGCTCGATCGTGAGAAGCCTCGCCTCCTGGCCGATGGCGCGCAGGATCGCCCGCGTTGTGCCGCCGGTGCCGGGGCCGAGCTCCACGACGGTCCTCGCAGCGCCGACGCCTGCGGCCTCCACGATGCGCCGCTCGAGAAACCGCGAGCTCGGTATGACCGAGGCCACCTGGCGCGGATGCCGCACGAATTCGTGGAGAAAGGTAAACCAGCCGTTAATCATTTGTTTTCTTAGCGGTAGGTCTCGGGCCTGAACACCAGGAAATACTGGTGGGGCAGAAACTTGTGCTCCTCGAGCAGCCGGTAACCGGCGCGCGCCATCTCCTGCTTGACCCGCCCCCCCGGAATGCGCGAGCGTACGGGAGGTCCGACAGGCGATTCCAGGTTGAAGTCGATGATCGCGAGCCGGCCGCCGGTCCTGAACGATTTCTGCAGCGACTGGAAATAGCGCTCTCGCTCCGGAATGTGGTGATAGGTGTCCACCATTATGACGACGTCAACGCGAACGGGGATACCGGGATCATCAGGCCTGGCGAGCACCGGGGTCAAGTTCGCGAGATTTTCGCGCTGCGCCCGCTCCCCGAGGTACTGCACCATGTCGGGTTCGGCGTCCACGCCGTAGACGCGGCCCCTCGGCAGCGCGCGCGCAAGGCGGGTCGCAAAATAGCCCGTTCCGGCGCCGATATCGGCCACCGTCGCGTTCGGCGGGAGCTTGAGGGCGCGCAGCACTTCATCGGGTTTTTGCCACTCATCGCGCGCGGGATCGTCGAATATGGCGGCCCACCGCTCCGCCCCGCTGAAGCGGTGCTCATGGTGGTCGACCGCCTGCCCGGCGACGGGCCCCGCAAAGCCGAGCACCAGCAGCAGGAGCGCTCGCGTGCCGATGGCGGCACAGGCGCCTGCAACGATCTCTTGAGCACACATTCGCCGCGGGGTCGAATCACCGGTCACGGCATTTGAATTTTCCCGCCGCCCGGAAGCCCCCCGGGCCCCATGCCGCCGATGCCGCCCATGCCTCCCTGCGGGACAACGATGGAAGAAGCCGCTTGCCGGCGAAGCTCCTGGATATCCTTGACGGTGCGCTCGACAGCCTCCTTGGCATGATCCGAGAATTTCTTGACCGCTTCCTCGAGCGAAGCTGCGTCGATCTCGAAGGTGATCGGGACGGCCCCCATGCTCGTGAGGAGCTGGGCCTCGCCCACGTACACCACCTGGCGGCCCGTGTCGTTCGAGCCATCCGCCTTGACGGGCGTCAGCGTACGGATCGTGCCGACCTTTCGATCGGTGAACAGTTCCTCGCGGTAGAGCGCCGCCGCATCCATTTTCGGTTCGGACGTCCTCTCCTCGGGTCTCTGTGCCATGTCGAATTCCGTATTGCGCTGGATCGCCGGATTATCGCACGAGTGACGGCCCGCTGCCCCCGGGGGCGCGGGCCGCGTCCCGACCTGTCGTAGAATCGCGACACGAGCCGTTGGGCCCGTCGGCAACCTGCCGAATGCCGGGGGCACCACCGCGCGCCTGGACAAGGGGAGAGGAGATGAGCGAGTACAAAAGCGAGATTCGGGACAACATGCGCATCGACTGGGACGTGCCGATCCGGATGGATGACGGCCTCGTGCTGCGCGCCGACGTATTCCGGCCGGCGGCGGACGGAAAGTATCCCGCACTGGTGAGCTACGGGCCGTACGGCAAGGGACTCGCGTTCCAGGAAGGCTACAAGACCGCGTGGGAGATCATGGCGCGCGATTTCCCGGACGCGGTGCGCGGGACCTCCAACCAGTACCAGAACTGGGAGGTCGTCGACCCCGAGAAATGGGTGCCCGATGGCTATGTCTGCGTGCGTGTCGACTCGCGCGGCGCCGGACGCTCGCCCGGATTTCTCGACCACAACAACGCGCGCGAGAACCGCGACTTCTACAACTGCATCGAGTGGACCGCCGGGCAGCCCTGGTGCAGCGGCAAGGTCGGGCTCAACGGGATCTCCTACTACGCGAGCAGCCAGTGGCGCGCCGCCGCTCTGCAGCCGCCGCATCTGGTGGCAATCTGCGTGTGGGAGGGCTGGGTTGACAACTACCGCGACTCGACGCACCACGGCGGCATCGTCTGCACGTTTCGCAAGCACTGGCAGGACATGCAGGTGAAGACGGTGCAGCACGGCATGGGCGCCCGCGGGCCGAAAAGCCGCATCACGGGCGAGCTCGTGTGCGGCCCGGAGACGCTTTCCGAGGAGGAGCTGGCGCGAAACCGCTCGGACGTGTGGGCGGACGTGCTGTCGCATTCGCTCGACGGGCCGTACTACCGCGAGCGCTCGGGAGACCTCTCGAAAGTCGTCGTGCCGCTTTTGTCGTCGGCGAACTGGGGCGGGCAGGGATTGCACATGCGCGGAAACTCGGAAGGCTTCGTGCGTGCCGCGTCCAAGCAGAAGTGGCTCGAGATCCACGGGGGATCGCACTGGGCGCCGTTCTACACGGACTACGGCGTTGCGCTGCAGAAGCGCTTCTTCGACTATTTTCTGAAAGGGGTCCAGAACGGCTGGGACAAGCAGCCGCGCGTGCAGTTGAACGTGCGCCATCCGGGAGAGAGGTTTGTCCTGCGGCACGAGAACGAATGGCCGCTCGCGCGCACCAGGTGGACCAAGTTCTACCTGGATCCCAAAGAGATGCGCCTGTCGCAGAAGCCGGTTGCGGCGACACAGACGGCAACTTACGACGCGATGGGCAAGGGACTCACGTTTTCCACGCCGCCGCTCGAGGAGGAGACCGAAATTACCGGGCCCTCGGCGCTCAAGCTGTGGGCCTCATCGTCGACCCGCGACGCGGATTTTTTCGTTGTGCTGCGGGTCTTCGCGCCGGACGGGCAAGAGGTGCTGTTCCAGGGCGCGCTCGACCCGAAGACGCCGGTCGGGCAGGGCTGGCTGCGCGCTTCGCATCGAAAGCTCGACCCGAAGTTCTCGCTGCCGTACCGTCCCTATCACACGCACGACCAGGAGCAGCCGCTCAAGCCCGGGGACATGGTCGAGCTCGACGTCGAGATCTGGCCCACCTGCATCGTCGTTCCGCGCGGCTACCGCATTGCGTTGACGGTTCTCGGGCGGGACTACGAGCACGAAGGCGCCGCGGCGACGCTCTCAAACATGAAGAACCCCATGCGCGGGTGCGGGCCATTCATTCACGACGACCCCACCGACCGGCCGTCGGAGATATTCGGCGGCAAGGTGACGCTCCACATGGGGCCGGACAGGCCGGCGCACCTGCTCCTGCCGGTCATTCCGCCCAAATAAGGTGTCAGGAACCTTTTCCTGATCGGGACTGAAAAAGGTTCCTGGCACCTTTTTTCTTTTTTTCAGCCGTCAGATCAGCGCGAGGCTGATCTGTGGAAACGCGATCAGGATCACCAGCACGCCGAGCATCACTGCTGCGAAGGGCAGCGCGCCCATGAAGATGTCTCCCAGCGAGACCGACTTCTCATCGATCGTGGCGCGGATAACGAAGCACGAGATGCCAAACGGAGGGGTCAGCAGGCCTATTTCTGCGCCGATCACGGTGATGATCCCGAACCACACGAGATTCACGTTGAAGGGGTCGAGCGCCTGGAGGAACAGCGGTACGACGATCAGGATGATCGAGGCCGTGTCGATGATCGTGCCGAGGAGCAGGAGCACCAGCACATAGAGCGCCATGAAACCGGCGAACGACAGGCCGAGAGACTCGATCCACTCGCCGAAGACGGTCGGCAAGCCGGCGATGCCGAGCATCCGGCTGTAGATCGAGGCGGCAATGATGAGGAAAAGGATGTTGGCCGTGATGTGCCCGGTCTCCACGAGCGCGCTCCAGATCGCCCTGATCGACAGCCGGCGCTTGAGTGCGCCCAGGATCATGGCGACGACGGTACCGCCAGCTCCGGCTTCAACCGGCGTCAGTACGCCACCGTAAATGCCGCCCAGCACGGTCACTACGAGCACTACGATCGGCCCGAGCTTCGTGAAGGTGTCCGTCAGGAGCGCGCGCAGCGCAAGGCCCTTGCCCCGAATGATGTCGGTGCCGACGAAGTGCGGCGCGATTGCGAAGAAGACGGGAATGGCGATGCAATATGCGACGGCGAGCAGGATTCCAGGCAGTATGCCGGCCAGGAACATCTCGCCCACAGACTGCTCGGTCACGACCGCGTAGATGATCAGCATCACGCTCGGCGGGATGATCATGCCGAGCACGGAGCTTCCCGCCACGATCCCGACGGCGAAGCGCCGCCCGTAGCGGAAGCGGATCATCTCCGGGATCGCGACCTTGGCGAACACCGACGCCGACGCGATCGAGGAGCCCGTGACTGAGGCGAAGATCGCATTCGCTGCCACGGTGGCGAAGCCGAGGCCGCCGCGTACCGGCCGGAAGATCTCGTTCGCGAAGTCGTATACGTCGCGCCCCAGCCCGGCCCGGCTCACCACGAGCCCCATCATCACGAAAAGCGGAACGGTGGCGAATGCTTCATCGGAGACCGAATCAGCGATTGCAAGCGAAAGCAGGCTGAACGATATGTCCGCGCCTTTGAGGACGACCACACCAACGAAGGAGATCATGCCGAGCGCGATGGCGATGTGAACGCCCGAGTAGATCGCGATCACGATCGCCACAACTGAGGCAATGCCTACGGTGACACTGGTCATCTCCATGGAAATCGAATCGCTGTGCCGTTGGCGAGGGGCCGGCGAAAAAGGGCGCCAGCCCGGGATGGCCGCCGGGGAGTTCTACGCGCCCGGTCAGGAAGCGCCGCTGCGCATCTGGGCCAGACGGAAGGCCGCCAGCGCGAGTCGGAGGAACTGCACCAGGCACGCGGTGAGGCCGATGACGATGATCGTTTTGACCGGCCAGACCGGTGCAGTGAATATCCCCTCGTTCCCCAGATACGAGCCGCGCTCGATCGATTCGATCAGCAGCGGAACCGATCCCCACAACCCGATGGCCATGAACGCGGCGCCCAGGACATAGAAGGCGCACTGAAGGCCCGCGCAAAGCTGCGGCCGTCTCGCATACAGGATGACGAGGACCGAGTCGGAACGCGTCAACCGGCCCGTGCGGATCGTGTCGGCGAGCTGCAGAAAGACGATGCCGACGACCGAGATCTGGATCATCTCGTGCGTGCCCTGGATCGGGTGATTCAGGAACGTCCGGCCAAGCGCATCGGCCGTGACGAGAAGCACGAGCAGCAGGATCCAGAACGACCCGAGAGCGTTCATGCCGACGACCAGTCGGTCGAACGCTCCAAGCCGTCCCGGTTCCCGCGCGCCGTACTCGGGATTCGCGTCGCTCATGCGCGCGTCAGCTTTCGGCGGGCGTGTTTACTCCTTGTCCCACTGGCGCTCGATCGGCTGCTTGGCGGCGCGCATCCTGTCCATGTAGTAGGTGAGCATCGCGCTGCCCTGCAGGCCTTCCTTGTCGAGATCCTGCGCCCATTCCTTCGCGATATTGGGGATCGATTTGGCCCATTTGCTGCGATCGGCTTGCGGCAGCGTATAGACCTTGCCGCCCGCCTTCTTGTACCGGGCGAGGCTCTGATCGCCCAGGCTCGCCGCAAGTTTCGCGAGGTGGTCGCGATAAGCGATGGCGACTTCCTGCAGGACGGTTCTCACTTCGTCCGGCAGCTTGTTCCAGGTGTCCTTGTTGACCGAGACGACCTTGCTGTTCGCGGTTCCGATGTCCGCCTTCATCATGTAGGGCGCGACTTCGGCGAGCTTGAAGGTGGCGGCCGCCTCGGGCCACAGCATGCAGCCATCCACGACCCCGGTCTGGATCAGGTTGTAGTAGGTATTGAGGCTTCCTGCGACCCCCACGGCACCGGTCGGCGGCAGATACCTCAGGTTCGGGCCGGCGCTCGCGATCTTCACGCCCTCGTAATCCTTGAGCGACCTGGCCTCGTTCTTGGAGAACATCTGGTAGCTGTCGAAAACCACGGAGTTCGTCAGATAGACCTGGTTATAGGAATCGAAGGTCTTCTTGATTCCGGGAAATTTGTCGGCAAGCTCATCGATCGTCTCCGCCACCAGTGCCGGGTCAATGGTCGTGAAGGGCGTCATGTAGGCGACTGACATGATCTTCATCTTGTCGCCGTAAATGGCCGTGGTCACGACGCCGATGTCTCCCAAGCCCTTCTGTATGCCTTCGAGAACGCCGCGCGGCTTTACGATCTGGCCGCCCCAGGCCTGGTTCCAGCGAATCTTGTACTGGCCGCTCTTCGCGAGACGCTTGTCGACCTCGGGGATGTAGAAGTTGATGAACTCCTTGACCCAGAGCGCCCGCGGCGGGTAGCCGTCGATCGCGGTGAGATTGATCGTTTGCTGCGCGAGCGCAGGAACGGCCAATCCAGCATACGCGGCCAGTACCCCCGCGCCCAACGGACCTGCCAGTAGCTTCCTGATCGTCATGAGAACTCCTCCTTCCGGTAGTCGTCTCGGCGCTGACTTCGAAGGCAACGCGGGACGTACCTGCGTTTGTGCGGCCGCGCAGGTGGTTTGGACTCGTCGCCGAATTGTTGTAGACCTCCGTGGCAGGGGCATTATTACCGCAATTCCGTGGTGCCGCAATCTGCTCCGCCGGTTCTCCCGGAGATTCCGCAACGTCCATGCTTTTGCCTGTAAGCTTGAGCGTGAGGCTGATATTGGCGGAGTGTGGCGCATCAATTGCTTCAGGACTTGCCCGGACAGGATGTCGACACGTGTAGACAAATGGCTCTGGGCAGCGCGCTTTTTCAAGACGCGGTCGGCCGCGCAGCAGGCCGTGGAAGGCGGCCGGGTCAGATTGAACGGCGAGCGCACCAAGCCGGCGCGTGAGCTCAGGGTGGGCGACGCTCTGGCGATACACATTGGCGCCTACGAGTGGTTGATCACCGTGGCGCGGCTCACGGACCGGCGCGGTCCGGCCTCCGTCGCACGCACGCTCTACGAGGAAGACCCGGCAAGTCACGTGCGGCGCCAGGAACTGGCGGCGAGCCGGAGGCTCATGATCGAACCCGCCGCGGGGCGGCACGGCCGGCCGACGAAGAAAGAGCGGCGGCAACTCGAGCGCTGGCGCCGGGGATCGTGATGCACAGCCACTGCAACGTCCGATAGACACGATTCGTTTGAAACCGCCATGCGTACTGACCTAAGGAGTGGACCGTGAAGCGACTGCTGCTGTTGATCGTCGGGGTTCCGGTACTGCTGTTCATCCTGCAGAATTTCCAGACCACGGAGCTGCGCTTTCTCACGTGGCGCATCGCCATGCCCCACGCGCTGCTGCTGATCTTCGTTCTCGCCGCAGGTATCCTGATTGGCTGGGCATTGCGCGCTCTCCTGGCGGAACGGAGTGCGAAAGACGAGAACCGGACGGATTGACCTGAACGAGTGTCGCTGCCCGGCGTCACCCGGCTCTCATCACCCATCGTCCATCACGCGTCACGATTTGGCCGGTGTTGATCCGCGGTTCCTCGATACCGCGAATCTGAGGCAGAATTGACATCGTGCCGGCCATCGTACTTGCCACCATCAACGCGCGCTACGCGCATGCGTCGCTGGGACTGCGCTATCTCGCCGCGAACATGGGCGCGCTCGCGGACGAGACACGCATCATGGAGTTCGTCCTGGGCGAGCGCCCGGCCGACATCGTCGAGCGGATTCTTTCGGCTGCGCCGCGCATCGTCGGATTCGGCGTCTACATCTGGAACGTCGAGGAGACAACACGCGTCGTGGCGCAGCTGAAGCGCGTCGCGCCGGGGGTGACCGTGGTGGTGGGTGGGCCCGAGGTGAGCCACGAGGTCGAGGAGCAGCGCATCTGCAGCCTCGCCGACCATGTCGTCACCGGTTGGGGCGACCTCACGTTCCCGCAGCTTTGCGCGGATCTCATGGCCGGCCGCCCAGGCGGCCCGAAGGTGATCGCAGGCGAGCAGCCCGACCTCGAGCAGATCGCACTCCCCTATGGGCTGTACAGCGGAGAGGACATCGCGCACCGGTTCCTGTACGTGGAAGCATCGCGCGGATGCCCGTTCAAGTGCGAATTCTGCCTGTCGGCGCTCGACAAGACAGCCTGGCCTTTCGATCTCGATGCGTTCCTGGAAAATCTTGAAGCCCTCCACGCGCGCGGCGCCCGTCACTTCCGCTTCGTCGACCGGACCTTCAATCTCAAGGTCGCCTCGAGCGTGCGGATCCTCGAGTTCTTCCTAGGGCAGATGGACGAACGTCTATTCGTGCACTTCGAGGTCATCCCGGACCACCTGCCGGACCGCCTGAAGGAGGTGATCGCGCGCTTTCCGCGCGGCTCCCTGCAGTTCGAGGTCGGGATCCAGACCTGGAATCCCGAAGTGCAGGCGTTGATCTCGCGCAGGCAGGACAACGCCAGGGCCGAAGCGAATCTCGCATGGCTGCGGAGCCATTCAAACGCGTTTGTCCACGCCGACCTCATCGCCGGCCTGCCGGGCGAGGATCTCGAAAGCTTCGGCCGGGGATTTGACCGGCTCTATGCCCTGCACCCGCATGAAATTCAGGTGGGAATTCTCAAGCGCCTGCGTGGCACGCCGATCGCCCGGCACACCGAGACGTTTCGCCTGCGCTTCAATCCGGACGCTCCCTACAACGTGCTGTCCACGGACCGGGTAAGCTTTGCCGACATGCAGCGCATCGCGCGCTTTGCACGATATTGGGAGCTCACGGCAAACTCCGGGCGTTTCCAGCGCGCGCTACCGCTGCTCACGGGCGCGAGCCCATTCGAGCGCTTCATGCGGTTCTCGGACTGGCTCTTCGCCCGTACCGGCAAGACGCACGAGTTTGCCCTCGAGCGGCTGCACCAGTTCCTGTTCGACTTCCTGACCGGCGAGCTGGGTATCGGAAGGGGAGAAGCGGGCGGCGCACTGCTGGCCGACTACCAGGCGAGCGGCGCGCGGGGACGGCTGGGCTTCGCCGATCCTGGCCTGCAGGTTGTCGCGCGCGACGGCATAGCGGGGCCTGGCGCCGGTCTGCCACGCCGGACAGCGCGCCATGCCCGATCCTGATATTCCCATGACGCGCCCTGAAGGAATGACGATGACGCGGAGACTTCCCGGAATGATGTTGCTTGCCTGCCTTGCACCGGCACTGATGATCGCGGGGTGTGCGACGCAGCGGCCGGTTCTCTATCCCAACGCGAAGCTGCAGCGTGTGGGAGACGAGGTCGCGCAGCAGGATATCGACGAATGCATCCGCCTGGCCGAGCAACATGGCGTCACGCCCGGCCGCGGCGATCGGGTCGCTCGCGGTGCGGGCGGTGGCGCCGCCGTCGGGGGCGCAACGGGCGCAGTCGCGGGCGCAATCGGCGGACGTGACGTCGTCGACTCTGCAGCTCGCGGTGCGGCAGTCGGCGCGACCGCCGGTGGCGTGGGCGGCGCGGTGCGTTCCGACCGGCCGAGCGAGCCCTATCGCGGGTTTGTGGATCGCTGCCTGCGCGAGCGCGGCTACGACGTCATTGGCTGGCAATAGTCCCGCCCCGCGGCATGGCAGGACGTTCGAAGTTCAGTGTTCAACGAATGTTGAGGTGCGGTTATGCGCTCGGTCACCCAGGACACCATCACAGACGCATTCATCGGTTACTGCAGGAACACGAGCAATCCGAGGTTGAAGCTCGTGCTGTCGCGCCTCGCGGCGCATCTGCATGCGTTCGCGCAGGAGGTCGAGCTGACGCACGAGGAATGGCTTCAGGGCATGGAGCTCCTTTACCAGGCCGGCCGGATCTCATCGCCCGAGCGAAGCGAGTTCATCCTCTTCTCCGACGTGCTGGGTCTCAGCGCGACCGTGGACATGATCGGCAGCCGGGGCGAGCGCACCGAGTACAGCAACCTGGGGCCGTTTCATATTGCCGATTCGAAATGGCTGGAGCCGGGCGGCGACATGATCGGCAGTAGCGACGGCGATCACGTCGCTTTCTACGGGCGTGTGCTCGATGCCCGCTCCGGCGCGCCGGTAGCGGGCGCGGTGCTCGACATCTGGCAGACCGCAGCGAACGGTCTCTACTCGAACCAGGATGCGGCGCAGCCCGAGGGCAACCTGCGGCGGCGGATGAAGACCGCAACGGATGGCGGGTACGCCTTCACGACCGTTCGCCCGGGACCTTATACCGTGCCCGACGACGGGCCGGTCGGCGAGCTCCTGCGCGCGACGGGCCGACACGCCTGGCGTCCTGCGCATTTCCATTTCATGATCTCCGCTGAGGGCCACCGCCCCCTCACGACCGAGATCTTTCCCGATGACGATCCGTATATCGACGAGGATGCGGTCTTCGGCGTACGCGACCGGTTGGCTGTAAAGCTGGTCTCGGAAACGGACCCGTCCGCAGTTCCCGTCGCGCTCGCAGCCCGCGACCGCCTGAAGCGCCCGTTCTACCGGGTGCAGTACGATTTCCGGATCTGAGCCGACGTCAGGCAGGCTGCGCGCCGGCCCTGCCGTCCTCGACCGCAAAAGCCCGGAGCGTCCGGATGCCGGATTGCGGGTCTTTCTCGTCGTCGAGCGTGCGCAACCGGACGACGCAGCGTTTGCCGGAAAGTTCGACCACGGTATAGCCGCGACGCGTCGGGTCGGCGTACTTCACGTGCGGGCTGTCCTGCAGCCAGGTTTCGACGCGCTTGCGCGGCAGGCCCTGTGAAGAAATGGATGTTCCGACAAACTCCGTCGCGACGACCGGTGATCGCGGATCGTCGAAATCGGTCTTGAGGTCGGCCACTATCGACATGTGCACGTCGCCCCCGATGACAACGGGGTTGGCGACGCGGAGCTCTTCGAAGGTGTGCAGCAGGCGGCGGCGGGCGAGCGGATAGCCGTCCCAGCCGTCGGTCCAGAAGGCCCGTCCTTCGCCGGGCCGGCGGTCGATCTGCGCCATGAGGGTCTGCTGCGCGATCACGTTCCAGCGCGCGGATGGCTCGCGAAACCCCTCGACGAGCCACTGCTCCTGGGCGCGGCCGAGAATGGATGACGCCGGGTCGTTGAGTTCCGGGCAGTCCTCCGCCGAAACAACGTTGCTGCCGCCGCGGCCCTCGCGGGGACAGACCTGATGCGTGCGGTGCTGGCGCCCGTCAAGCACGTGAAATCGCGCAAGGGCGCCGAACGACCAGCGGCAGTAGAGCTGCATGTGCGCCCCCCGCGGGCGCGCCCACTTCGGCAGCGGCATGTGCTCGTAGTAGGCCTGGTAAGCCGCCGCGCGCCGCTTGAGGAAGAGCCCCGGCGGATCAAGGTCCTGCGAGCGGTTGTCGGCGTAGTCGTTGTCCACCTCGTGATCGTCCCACGTCACGATCCACGGATGCGCGGCATGTGCGGCGCGCAGGTCCGCGTCGCTCTTGTAGAGGGCATGACGCTGCCGGTATTCCGCGAGCGTGATCGGCTCGGGCGCATCGTGGGAGCGCACGTGGTTGCGGCCCCAGGACGACTCGTAGATGTAGTCACCGAGGTGGACGACGAGATCGAGATCGTCCGCTGCCATGTGGCGGTAGGCGGAATAGAAGCCCTGCTCGTACTGCTGGCACGAGGCGAAGGCAAAGCGCAGCCGCTCGTCTCCGTCTCCGGTCGCGGCCGCCGTGCGGGTGCGGCCCGTCGGGCTCACCGCACCGCCAGCGTGAAAGCGATACCAGTAGCGCCGGCCGGGCTCGAGGCCCGCCACCTCGGCATGCACCGAATGCCCCCACTCCGGCGTCGCAAGCTCGCGCCCGGAGCGCACGATCCTCCGGAATGCCTCGTCCGCTGCGACCTCCCACCCCACTTCGATTGCGCCTGGCACGGCGCTGCGGTTGGCGGCCACCTCCGGCATGAGCCTCGTCCACAGCACGACCCCACCGGGCGTCGGGTAGCCCGACGCCACTCCCAGCGCGAAGGGATCCCGCCCGAAGCGCGGTTGCGCCCACGCCGCCATGAGCGGCAGCTGCGCCCCGGTGCAGGCGGCAGCGCAACGCAGGAAATCGCGGCGCGTGAACGGCATGTCAGCACTATATAACGCACGAGTGTTACCGTGCGCTGACACGGGCGTGGCGGCAAACGGGATAGAATGAATCCATGGATTACCTGGAGTTCCGGCGCTCGCTCAAGGGCGCCCGTCCGCCGAGGGTCGTGTCGCCGCTCCTGAGAGCGCTGTGGCACGATGCAAGGGGCGACTGGGACCGCGCCCACCGCATCACCGCGGCGGAGCGCACCGCGTTGGCGGCGCAGGTCCACGCCTATCTGCACCGCAAGGAAGGCGATCCGGACAACGCCAGATACTGGTACGAGCGTGCCGGCACCGAGCGCCCCCGCGTAAGCCTGCGCAAGGAGTGGGAAACTCTCGTGCGAAGCCTGCTCGAGAAGCGCGCGCGGCCGTGAGCCGCAGGCGCAGGACGCTCAACCTGATCGGCGCGGGACGGGTCGGAGGCGCGCTGGGACGCCTTTGGACAAGAGCGGGCGTCTTCGAAATACAGGACGTCCTCACGCAATCGTTGAAGAGCGCGCGCGCGGCCGTGCGGGCGATGAA
>DASPGR010000196.1:0-3531 GCA_035620515.1 Burkholderiales bacterium
TTCGAAACGACGCCGGCGCCCACCGTCTTGCCGCCCTCGCGGATCGCAAAGCGCAGCCCCTCCTCCATCGCGATCGGCTGTATCAGAGCCACCGTGATCGACACGTTGTCCCCCGGCATCACCATCTCGGTGCCCTTCGCCAGCTCCAGGCTCCCCGTCACGTCCGTCGTGCGGAAGTAGAACTGCGGCCGGTAGCCATTGAAGAAAGGCGTGTGCCGCCCGCCCTCCTCCTTGGAGAGCACGTAGATCTCGGCGCTGAACTTGGTGTGGGGCGTGATCGTCGCAGGCTTCGCCAGCACCTGCCCGCGCTCCACCTCTTCCCGCTTGGTGCCTCTGAGCAGGATCCCCACGTTGTCCCCCGCCTGCCCCTCATCGAGGAGCTTTCTGAACATCTCCACCCCCGTGCACACCGTCTTGGTGGTGGGCTTCAGCCCCACGATCTCGATCTCTTCCCCCACCTTGATCACCCCGCGCTCAACGCGCCCCGTCACCACGGTGCCCCGCCCCGAGATCGAGAACACGTCCTCCACCGGCATCAGGAAGGGCTTGTCGATCACCCGCTTGGGCTGCGGAATATAGGCATCCAGCGCCTCCGCGAGCTTCATGATCGCGCCTTCCCCCAGATCGCCCTTGTCGCCCTCCATCGCCTTCAAGGCCGAACCGATAATGATCGGGGTCTTGTCCCCGGGGAATTCATACTTCGTCAGGAGCTCGCGCACTTCCACCTCCACCAATTCGAGCAGCTCCTTGTCATCGACCATGTCCGCCTTGTTCATGAACACCACGATGTAGGGCACCCCCACCTGGCGCGCGAGCAGGATGTGCTCGCGGGTCTGGGGCATCGGACCGTCGGCGGCCGATACCACCAGTATCGCTCCATCCATCTGGGCTGCCCCCGTGATCATGTTCTTGATGTAATCGGCGTGCCCCGGACAGTCGACATGCGCGTAGTGGCGCTTCGCGGTCTGATACTCCACGTGGGCGGTGTTGATCGTGATGCCGCGCGCCTTCTCCTCGGGAGCGGAATCGATCTGCTCGTAGGTCTTCACGTCCCCGCCAAACTTCTTCGACAGGATCATCGTCATCGCCGCCGTCAGCGTCGTCTTCCCGTGATCCACGTGACCAATCGTCCCAACGTTCACGTGCGGCTTGGTGCGCTCGAATTTGCTCTTGGCCATTTCCTGCTCCGTCGTTCCTGGATCTGGTGCCCACGGCGCGGATTGAACGCGCGACCTCTCCCTTACCAAGGGAGTGCTCTACCACTGAGCTACATGGGCCTGCCGCTTCAAATCTCCGCCTGCCTGTGCCCCTGTCGCCCGATCTGCCCGAAGGGTCCGGATCGCTGGAGCGGGTGAAGGGAATCGAACCCTCGTCGTAAGCTTGGAAGGCTTCTGCTCTACCATTGAGCTACACCCGCCTTGTTCGCCCTGCGTACCCGCGAATCCTGATGGTGGAGGGGGAAGGATTCGAACCTTCGAAGGCGTAAGCCAACAGATTTACAGTCTGCCCCCTTTGACCGCTCGGGAACCCCTCCGAACGAAACCGGGCATTGTCGTTTGTTTTCCAAGTGTTGTCAAACTTCCAGGGATTTTTCACGCGGTTTTCTGCACTGCACCATCGGCCGTTGCCCGGTTCAGTCCCCGCCCGTGCCGCTGACGCTGGTCCCTCCGCATACGAAAAGTGTCTGGCCCGTGATGTAGCCGCTGTCGGGCGAGAGCAGAAACAGCACCGCCCGCGCGACGTCGTCCGGCGTGCCAACCCGTTTCACGGGGACGCTCTCGATGACGCGCCGGCGCTTCTCGCCTCCGGGCGGATGGCCGCGGTCGAAGAGCTCGGTCGCCACCGGTCCGGGAGCGATCGCGTTGACGGTGATGCCGGCGGCCGCAAGCTCCAGGCACAGCGTGCGCGTCATGCCGATCAACCCCGCCTTGGCGGCCGAATACGCGATGCGGCCGGTCTTGCCCATCGCCGCGCGCGAGGAGACATTGACGATGCGCCCGAAGCGGGCCGCGCGCATCCCGGGCGCGAAGGCCTGCGTCAGGATCATCGCCGCTCGCACGTTGACCGCCATCGCGTGATCGAGGTCCTCCGCCGTCACCTCCTCCAGCGCACCCGGGTGGTTCACCCCCGCGTTATTCACCAGGTAGCGGACGGCGTGCCGCGCGGCGACTTCCTGCGCCACCTTGCGCGCAGTCTCCGCATCGCCCAGATCCACGGCGTAATGATGAAGCCGCTCGTGCCTGAGCCGCGGCGGCCGCCGCTGCAGCGCGATCACGGTGCGACCGCCGTCGAGCAGGTGGCGGGCGACGGCTTCGCCGATGCCCGAGCTTGCTCCCGTCACGACGGCGACGCCGTCCATGATTCCCTCTACCGGAAAATTCCCGCGCGATTATATCGCCACGAACCTGCGGGGTCGTCGCGCCCGTTCTGGTAACATCGCCGCGCTCCCGCCCATGCACTCGATCGATTCCGGGCGCACCCGCGCCCTCGCCATCGCCGCGGTCATCGCCGGGGGACTGGCGCTCGATCAGCACCTCGAGTTCTGGGGCCAGACCGTCACCAATTGCGCGGTCTGGGCGCTCTACCTGCACTGGCTGCAACGCGCGGATGCTCCCCAGCGGCTCGCGCTCACGGCGTGCGTCCTCTACGCCACGCTCGGCGAGATCTTCCTGTCCCTCGCCTGGGGACTCTACGACTATCGCCTCGCCGGCATTCCCCTCTTCGTGCCGCCGGGGCACGCGCTGCTGTTCATGCTCGGATCGATCGTCGCCGCCCGGGTGAAGAACTGGATCAACTGGGCCGTGCCGCTCGCTGCCGCCCCGTTCATCGTTCTGGCACTGGGCACCGGCACGGGCACGCTGGATGCGCTGCTCTTCGCCGTGTTCCTCCTGTGCATGCGCTTCGGACGGGCGCCCCGGCTCTATGCCGTCATGTTCGTCCTCGCGCTTGCGATGGAGATCCTGGGAACCCGGCTCGGCAACTGGACCTGGAATGCCGGGGTGCCGTGGCTCAACCTGACGGCGCTCAATCCGCCGCTTGCCGCCGGCGCCTTCTACTGCGTGCTCGACCTGCTGATCGTGGCGACGGTGGCCAGGTTGCGGCCGGGCACCGCGCCCGCGCTGGAGCTTGCCCCGTCCCGCTGAAGCGGCGGTCTAGCCGAAATAGCCGATCATCCGCCACCAGAGGTACTGCAGCGGCAGTATCGCGACGAAGTGGAACGCCGCGAGCGGCAGGACGAGCCTGAGCATGGCAGTCACCTTGAGCGCCCCCACCTGCAGCCCCACCATCGCCGGCGGCACCTGGTAGGGAAAGAGAAAGGTGGAGAACCCCATCGCGATGACCATGAGCGCGGACTTGAGCGGCCACCCGGTCGCCTGCGCGAAATACTCGGCGAGCGGCGCGAGCACCGCGGGCTGGGCCGGATTCGTCGTGAACAGGCCGGCCAGCGCCGCAAGCACCGATAGCTGGACGAAATTGGCGAAATCGGCGCCGGGTGCGAGCGCCAGTATCCCGTGCAGCAAATTGCCGAGC
>DASPGR010000197.1:0-3001 GCA_035620515.1 Burkholderiales bacterium
AGCTGCTGGATGGCATCGTCGACCTCGACGTGCTGAAGCAATACGCGGGCGAGAAGCACCTCAACATGACGCAGCTCGCGCTCAACCTGAGCGGTTTCGTGAACGGAGTCGCGCGCCGCCACGCGGAAACTTCGCGCAAGATGTTTCCCGGCTACGAGGTGCACGCGGTCACCAACGGAGTTCATCCCCAGACCTGGACCGCGCCGTCGTTCGCCGAGCTCTACGACCGGCACATTCCCGGGTGGTGCTATGAGACCCTGCTTCTCAACCGTGCCGACCAGATCACGGATGGGGAGATCTGGTCAGCCCATATGGCGGCAAAGACGCGGCTCATCGAGCGCGTGCGGGGAAGCTGCGGCGTGACGCTCAATCCGGACCTGCCCATCATCGGTTTTGCGCGCCGCATGACCGCCTACAAGCGCCCCGATCTGCTGTTCTCCGACATCGAGCGGCTGCGCACGATCGCGCGCCGCTTTCCGTTCCAGCTCGTGCTGGCGGGCAAGGCGCATCCCCGCGATGACGCGGGCAAGCACGCCATCGAGGATCTCCACCGTCATGTCCGCACGCTTGCCGGCAGCGTGCCCGCGGCGTTCGTTCCCGACTACAACATGGCGGTTGCGGGCGACCTCGTCGCCGGCTCCGATATCTGGCTCAACACGCCGCTGCGCCCCCTGGAGGCCTCGGGCACGAGCGGCATGAAGGCCGCCATGAACGGCGTGCCGCAGTTCTCGGTGCTCGACGGCTGGTGGGTGGAGGGCTGCATCGAGGACATCACGGGCTGGGCGATCGGCAACGATCACGAAGGCGAGAACGTCGAGGACGCCGGATCGCTCTACCGCAAGCTCGAGGAGAAGGTTCTGCCCTTGTGGCACGGCGATCGGGCAAAGTGGATCACGCTGATGAAGAACGTCATCGCCAAGAACGCCGCCTTCTTCACCAGTCACCGCATGCTGCGGCGCTACGCCATCGAGGCCTATCTCAGCTAGCGAGGCGCAGCGGAGTCTTGCGTCAGGCAGCCCGCCGTGCGCGCTGGACCGATCCGAGCAGCCGCCCGTACGCCTCGTCGAATAGGCGCACGCCGTCGTCCAGAAGCTTCGCAGTCACCGCGTTCATGTCGACCCCGGCCGCGGCAAGCCGCGCCGTGACGTCGCGCGCCTGGGGGAGATTCCCCGTGAGGCGATCCTTCGGCATGCCGTGGTCGCGGAATGCATCGAGCGTCGCCGGCGGCATGGTATTCACCGTGTCCGGGCCGATCAGCTCGTCGACGTAGAGCGTATCGGGGTAGGCCGGATTCTTGGTTCCGGTGCTGCCCCAGAGCAGGCGCTGGGTGCGCGCGCCGCGCGCAGCGACGGCGCGCCAGGGCTCACCCGCGATGATCTCGAGATACGCTGCGTAGGCGAGCCGCGCGTTGGCGATGGCCGCTTTGCCGTGCAGCGCCTCGAGCGCACAGCGCTCGTCCGTGCCCGATGCCTCGCCCACGCGCCGCTCGAGGATGGCATCGACCTCGGTGTCGATGCGGCTCACGAAGAAGCTCGCCACGCTCGCGACGTTGTCGACGGGTTTCTTCTCCCGAAGGCGGCGCTCGAGCCCGCGCCGGAAAGCGTGCGCGACCTCCCGGTAAGTCTCGACTGCGAAGAGCAGCGTCACGTTGACGTTGATGCCCTCGGCGATGAGCCGCTCGATCGCGGGCACGCCGGCCGGCGTCGCCGGGACCTTGATCATCAGGTTTTGCCGCTTGACGGCTGCCCACAATCGCCGCGCCGCGGCGACCGTCGCCTCGGTATCGTGGGCGAGCCGGGGCGATACCTCCAGGCTTACGAAACCGTCGCGCCCGCCGGTCGCGGCGTGAACCTTCGCGAGCTGGTCGGCGGCCATGGCGATGTCCTCGACGGCAAGCCGCTCATAGATGCGCTCGGGGTCCGTGTCGCCGGCGCGCACCGCCGCCTCAAGGGCCCCACGATACTCGGCGCCCTCCCCGATCGCCTTCTCGAAGATCGCGGGATTGGACGTGACGCCTTTCAGCCCGTCGTTGGCGATGAGCGCCTCGAGACCGCCGCCGGTCAAGAGCTCCCGGCGCACGAAATCGAGCCATACCGACTGACCGAACTGCTCGAGCTCTTTCAGCCTGTTCATGTTTCGCTCCTTCAGAGAATCCGGACACCTCACCCGGGGCAGGTCCGCAAGCGTCCCGGGCCGCCTTTCCTGGTGCGATTCGCGGAAAGGGGCAAAGGTTCCCCGGCCCCGCTTGCGGCAGCGCGATACATCGATCAGACTAGCGCCGACAACAAGAAAGCTCAGCACACCGGCTGGCGCGCAATGCGCCTTGATCCAATCCAGGGAGGATCTGGTCATGAAAAGGACCCTCGCCGGCCTTGTGCTGGCATTGCTGTTGCTTCCGTTTTTCAGTTACGCGCAGGACTACCCCACCAAGGCGATCCGCGTCGTGGTGCCGTTTCCCCCAGGGGGAACTTCCGACATCATCGGCCGCACGCTGGGAGTGAGGCTCTCCAAGGCGTGGAATCAGCCGGTGATCATGGACAACCGCGCGGGCGTCGCTGGCAGCCTCGGGGCGGCGGTCGCCGTGAAGGCGCCGCCCGACGGCTACACGCTCCTCGTCGGCAACGTGGGCCCGGTCGCGATCAACAACCAGATCTACAAAGCGGTCACTTACGACTCGCTCAAGGACTTCACGCCGATCACTCTCACCGTGACAGCGCCCCAGCTCGTCGTGGTCCACCCCTCCGTGCCGGCGCAGACGTTCAGGGAATTCAACGCGCTGGTGAAAAAGCACTCGGGCAAGATCAACTACGGCTCGAGCGGGCCGGGAAGCGTTTCGATGCTCTCGGCCGAGCTCTACAAGCGCATGACAAAAACCGACATGCTGCACGTGCCGTTCAAGGGCTCGGCGCTCATCACGATCGCCGCGATTTCCGGCGAGGTGGACGTCGTGTTCTCGGACATGGCCGTCATCCTGCCGCACGTCAAGGCCGGGAAGCTGCGC
>DASPGR010000198.1:0-2475 GCA_035620515.1 Burkholderiales bacterium
CGACATCTACATCATGGAGCCGGCCGAGGCGCTGGAGCAGATTCGCGCGGGCAAGATCCGGGTCATCGCGACGTTGATGAACAATCGTATCGCCGGGCTGCCGGATGTCCCCACCCTGGGCGAGCAAGGCATCAAGGTGCCGGAAATTCCGCAGCCGCGAGGCATTGTCGGACCGCCCGCGATGCCGGCGCAGGTGAAGGCCTACTGGGAGCAGGTGCTCGGCAAGCTGGTGAAAACCCAGGACTGGCAGGAATACCTCAAGCGGGATCACCTGGAGGACGGCTTCCTGATCGGCGCGGACCTCGACAAGTTCAGCAAGGAGTACACCACGCTGATGCGAGGCATCCTGCAGGAAGCTGGCGTGAAGCTCGTCAAGTAGCCCGGGGCGATCGAGACACACGTGAACGCGCCTTCGACTGAGACGACCGTCGCAGAGTCGCTCGCCGGGCGCGTTCTCGCACTGCGGGCCGAGGCCCTCCCGGCCTCGGTCCGGCAGCGTGCCGAGGAACTCCTCATCGATGCGGTCGGGCTGTGCCTCGCCGCGCGGCGCACGGATTACATGCGCGCGGTCGTTGCGGCCGTCGACGCAGGAGGACCCTGCACTGCCATCGGCCATGCGGGCGGGTTCTCTGCGGAATCTGCGGCGCTCCTCAACGGCACCGCCACGCACGGCGAGGACTTTGACGACACGTTTGAGGGCGGCCCGATACACTCGAGCTGCGTCATTGTTCCGGCCGTCCTTTCCGCATGCGAGCGCTTCAGGCGCGACGGACGGGCGGCGCTCGCCGGCATCGCATGCGGAATCGAGGCCACCTGCCGCCTGTCGATGGTCGTGCCCAAGGCGGTGCACCGCTCGGGATTTCACCCGACGAGCGTGCTGGGGACGATTGGCGCCGCGCTCGCGGCGTCGAAGGTGATGGGACTCAACCGCCAGCAGACCGTCGATGCGCTGGGCCACGCCGGCAGCATGGCGAGCGGCATCATCGAGTATCTGGCGGACGGCGCCTGGACCAAGCGGTTGCATCCCGGCTGGGCGGCGCAGGCGGGAATCCAGTCCGCGCGAATCGCGGCGCAGGGCTTCCTCGGTCCGCGCACGGTCTTTGAAGGCACACACGGGCTCTTCAACGGGTTTGCCCGCACCACCGAAGGTGATTACGGCGTGCTCACCGGCGACTTCGGCGAGCGCTGGGTGATGGAGAGCATCACCTTCAAGCCGTATGCCACCGGCACCATGAATCAGCCCTACATCGACTGCGCGCTGCGGCTTCGCGCGCGCGGGGTCGCGCCGGAAGACATCAAGGAAATTCTGTGCGAGACGGCGGAAGGCTACGTACACCGCCTGTGGGAGCCGCTCGCGTCAAAACATCGTCCCCCCAACTTCTACGTGGCCAAGTTCAGCGCGCCCTTCAATATCGCGGTCGCGCTCGTGACCGGCGGTGCGGGCCTCTCTGCCTTCACGGAAGAGACGGCGAAAGACAAACGCATCCTCGCGTTGGCATCCAAGGTGCGCTACGTGGTCAATCCAAACGATCCTTATCCCAAGGCGTATACGGGCCACGTCCGCGCGACGCTTAATGACGGTCGGGTCGTGGAAGAGCGCCAGCCGCATATCCGGGGCGGGGCGAAGGAGCCGCTGTCCCGCGCCGAGATCGAGGACAAGTTTCTCGGCAACTGCGAGCACGGCGGGTGGGACAAGGTGCGGGCGCGGAAATTCCTGGACGGGGTGCCGAAGTTCTTCGACGGGCCGGTCGACCTCGGCTCGCTTCGCGGTTAACGACTGAATCCCCTCCTGTCGGAGGAGGGGTCGCCGCGAAGCGGCGGGGGTGGTGGGAGCAAGCAGTTCGCCGCCTCTCGAGCTACTTACTCAACACGGATTCGCTAGAGCTGCGCGGACGGACGCTGCCCGCGGCCGGAATCGTTGCCTTCACGAGCTCGCGAACGTCGGAGAGCTCGCCACATCGCTGACAGAGTTCGAAGAGGCGCTCGGCGCCCGGCGCGCCCAGCACCCGGGCGGCGCAGTCCGTGAACTTCTGACGGCGGTCGGATTCGGTCAGCGGCCACCCGGGGGAGCCCGGCACGCGATCGACCCGCAGCTCGAAGCGGCCGCGCGGCGTGGTCACGGCGAGGTCGGTGTAGCCCGATGCGGAAATCCCGGAATAGACCTTGTCGTCCGCGATCCGGTAGCGGCGCACTTTGCCTGCAAGCGCGCGCGCCTGCGGGCGCTCAACCATCGCGTCGGTAAACGTCTCGAGATTGAGCCTGCGATCGAGCAGGAGCGCGGCCAAGGTGTACTCGACGCTGAACTTGCCCTGCAGGCCGGTTCGCGGATCGAGACTCACCAGCGCTGTGTCCGCGCCGGGCAGAAAGCCTACGGCGACTTCGGTGATTTCTTCCGGCTTCAAGCCGTGCTTCTCGATCAGCTCGGAGAGTCCTCCCACCGGGCGGTGGCTGGAATAGCAGCACGGCCAGCGCTTT
>DASPGR010000199.1:0-5879 GCA_035620515.1 Burkholderiales bacterium
AAATGATGCTGTTTTTTGACCGCCGATGTTCCGTTTCACGTTTTACGTTTTACGTCTAGCGAGGAGCGTAGCGACACAATGATTCATCACGAACGCGTCGTCCCGCCTTCCCACGTCTACCCGGCCGACGAGTGGAACCTCGTCGAGAAGCAGTACTCGCCGGAGTTCCTCGAGATGACCGAGACCATCTTCGCGGTGGGCAACGGCTATCTCGGCATGCGCGGGTGCTTCGAGGAAGGAACGCCGGTTCGCAACAATGGCACCTACATCAACGGCTTCTATGACACCTGGCCCATTGTTTATGGTGAGGACGCGTTCGGCTTCGCCCGCACCGGGCAGACGATTGTCAACGTGACGGACGCCAAGACGATCAAGCTCTATGTCGACGACGAGCCTTTCTACCTGCCGCGCGCGAACCTGATCTCGTTTGACCGGCGTCTCAACTTCAAGGCCGGCACGCTCGACCGCGAGATCGTCTGGGAAACACCCGCCGGCAAGCAGGTGCTCATCCGCTCGCGGCGGCTCGTGTCCTTCCAGCACCGCCATCTCGCGGCGATCCGCTATCACGTCGAAATGCTCAATGCGGAAGCACCCGTAGTGCTCTCGTGCGAGATGGCGATTCCCCCGCCGCCCGCGGACGAGACTTCGGGCGATCCCCGGAAGTCAAAGAGACTCCGTGGCCGCGTGCTGCACCCGCTGACCCACTACCATCGCGACCGCCGCGTCGTGCTGTGCCACGGGACAGAGCAGAGCGGCATGACGCTCGCGTGCGCGATGGATCATGTCATCGATACCGAATGCGCGTGCTCGATCAGGGCCCAGAGCAATCCGAATTCGGCGGAGGTTGTTTTCCGCGTGGCGGCAAAGCCTGGACAGGCAGTCACGCTCACCAAGTACATCGCCTATCACACGAGCGGCACCGCGCCTCCGCAGGAGATGTGCGGCCGCGTTGAGCGCACACTCGACCGCGCGGTTGAGGAAGGCTTCACCGTGCTCGAGGAAGGCCAGCAGCAGTATATGGATGATTTCTGGCACCGCAGCGGTGTGCGGGTGAGCGACGTGCGACACGAGATCATGAAGCGCACGTCGGTCGAGATCCAGCAGGCGATCCGGTTCAACCTCTTTCAGATCCTGCAGGCCTCCGCCCGCTCGGACAACACCGGCGTGGCGGCGAAGGGCCTGACCGGAGACGCCTATGAAGGGCATTACTTCTGGGACAGCGAGATCTATCTCCTGCCCTTCCTCATCTATACCTCCCCGCGCATTGCCAAGAATCTGCTGCTCTTTCGCTACAACACGCTCGACCAGGCGCGCGCACGCGCGCGCGAGCTTAACCACCGGGGTGCCATGTATCCCTGGCGCACCATCAGCGGGGAAGAGGCCTCGGCCTACTACGCCGCCGGCACGGCGCAGTATCACATCAATGCCGACATCGCCTATGCGATCCGAAAGTACGTGAACGCGACCGGGGACCAGGAATTCCTGGAGCGCCAGGGCGCCGAGATCCTGGTTGAAACAGCGCGCATGTGGGCCGATCTCGGTTTTTTTTCAGAGCGCAAGGACGGGAAGTTCTGCATCAATGGAGTCACCGGACCGGACGAGTACAACACGGTCGTCGACAACAATACCTACACCAATCTGATGGCACGGGAGAATTTGCGTTACGCGGCACGGACCGTCGAGGCGCTCCAAAAGGAGAAGCCCGATGTTTACGCCAACCTCGCCCACGAGACCGGGCTCGAGGCGGGCGAGGTGGAGGAATGGAAGCGCGCGGCGGACAGCATGTACATCCCGTTCGATGAAGCGACCGGAATCTATCCGCAGGATGACGACTTCATGGACAAGGAGCGGCTCGATCTAAACAGCATCCCGCCCGATCATTTCCCGCTGCTGCTCTTCTACCACCCGCTCGTCATCTACCGGCACCAGGTCATCAAGCAGGCCGACATCATACTGGCGATGTTCCTGCTGCAGAACGAATTTACGCTCGAGGAGAAGCAGCGCAACTTCAAGTACTACGATCCCCTGACGACGGGCGACTCCTCGCTCTCGTCGTGCATCCAGGCGATCATGGCCAACGAGATCGGCGAAGGCCGCAAGTCGATCGCCTACGCGCGCGCATCCCTCCTGATGGACCTTGCCGACGTCGGGGGCAACGTGAAGGACGGCTGCCACATCGCCGCGATGGGCGGCACGTGGATGATCTTCGCCTATGGCTACGCCGGCATGCAGGACTACGATGGCGTGCTTACCTTCCGGCCGCGCCGCGTGCCCGAGGAGACCGCGCGCCTGAACCTGCGGCTCACCTATCGCGGACAGCTCTTCAACCTCGAGATCAGCACCCAGGAGGCCAAGTACACGCTGATCGAGGGCAATGAGCTTGTCCTCAAGCACGAGGACGAGCCGATCCGCCTCACCCCCGAGTCGCCCGTCGTCGTGCGGCCCGTCAAGCTGCGCGAGACCGGACTCAATTTCGACGAGCCGCAGGCCGCGCAGCGCTAGCCAGAAAAGGTGTCAGGAACCTTTTCCCGGACCGGCGGAAAAGGTTCCCGACACCTTTTCTCGAAGGAGGATCCGATGCCCAAGGCCCTGTCGGACAAGGAGCTGAAGCTGATCGACGCCTACTGGCGCGCGGCCAACTATCTCTCGGTCGGCCAGATCTATCTCTATGACAATCCGCTGCTCCGAAAGCCGCTGCGGAAAGAGCACATCAAGCCGCGCCTTCTCGGGCACTGGGGCACGACGCCTGGCCTCAACTTCATCTACGTGCATCTCAACCGCATCATCAAGAAGCACGATCTCGACATGATCTACATCACCGGGCCCGGGCACGGCGGGCCCGGGCTGGTCGCAAACGCCTATCTCGAGTCCACTTATAGCGAGGTCTATCCCGAGATCGCAGAGGACGAGGCGGGAATGAAACGCCTCTTCACGCAGTTCTCGTTTCCGGGCGGCGTCCCGAGCCATGTCGCGCCCGAGACGCCGGGCTCGATTCACGAAGGCGGCGAGCTGGGCTACGCCCTTTCCCACGCCTACGGCGCGGCCTTCGACAACCCCGATCTCTTCGTCGCGTGCGTGGTTGGCGACGGCGAGGCCGAGACCGGACCGCTCGCGACGAGCTGGCATTCCAACAAGTTTCTCAGTCCGGCGACCGACGGGGTCGTGCTGCCGATCCTGCATTTGAACGGCTACAAGATTGCGAACCCCTGCGTGCTAGCGCGCATCAGCCGAGAAGAGCTCGAAAGCCTCCTTCGCGGCTACGGCTACACGCCCTACTTCGTCGAAGGCCACGAACCCAGGAAGATGCACTTGCAGATGGCGGCGACGCTGGATACCGTGATGCGGCAGATCCAGCGCATCAAGGCCGACGCAAGGCGCAAGGGTCCCGTGAAGCGTCCGCGCTGGCCGATGATCGTGCTGCGCTCCCCGAAGGGCTGGACCTGCCCGAAGACGATCGACGGCAAGCGCACGGAGGACCACTGGCGCTCGCACCAGGTTCCAATGGGTGCGATGCATGAGAATCGCGCCCACCTGAAGCTCCTGGAGAAATGGATGAAGAGTTACCGCCCCCAGGAGCTTTTCGACAAGAGCGGAAAGCTAAGGCCCGAGATCGCGGCCCTGGCTCCGCAGGGCATGCGCCGCATGAGCGCGAACCCGCACGCCAACGGCGGCGTGCTTCTCAAGGACCTGCGGCTGCCCGACTACCGCGAATACGCGGTGCGCGTGCCCAAGCCCGGCGCGGCGACCGCGGAAGCAACGCGGGTCATGGGGCGTTTTCTCCGCGACGTAATGAAGTCGAACCTGGCGAGCCGGAACTTCCGGGTGTTCAGCCCGGACGAGAACAATTCCAACCGCTGGCAGGACATTCTCGAGGTCACCAGCCGCGCCTGGATGGCCGAGCGCTATCCTTACGACGATCACCTCGCGCCCGACGGGCGCGTGATGGAGATGCTCTCGGAGCACCAGTGCCAGGGCTGGCTCGAAGGCTATCTGCTCACCGGCCGGCACGGATTCTTCTCGTGCTACGAGGCCTTCATCCACATCATCGACTCGATGTTCAACCAGCACGCGAAGTGGTTGAAGGTCTGCAACCACATACCCTGGCGCCGGCCGATCGCCTCTCTCAACTACCTCCTCTCTTCCCATGTGTGGCGGCAGGACCACAACGGCTTCAGCCACCAGGACCCCGGCTTCATCGATCACGTCGTCAACAAGAAGGCGGAAGTCGTGCGCATCTGGCTGCCGCCCGACGCCAACACGCTGCTTTGGGTCACCGACCAGTGCCTGCGCAGCCGCAATCACGTCAACGTCGTCGTCGCGGGCAAGCAGCCCTCGCCGCAGTGGCTCAGCATGGACGCGGCGATCAAGCACTGCAGCGCGGGTCTGGGCATCTGGGAGTGGGCGAGCAACGACCGCGGCGGCGAGCCCGATGTCGTGATGGCCTGCTGCGGTGACGTTCCGACGCTGGAGACGCTGGCCGCGGTGGATCTCCTCCGGCGCCACGTGCCGCAGCTCAAGGTGCGCGTCATCAACATCGTCAACCTCATGAAGCTGCAGCCGCCGGGCGAGCATCCTCACGGGCTGACCGACCCCGAGTTCGACGCGCTCTTCACCAAGGGCAGGCCCATCATCTTTGCCTTCCACGGCTATCCGTGGTTGATCCACCGCCTCACCTACCGGCGCACGAATCACAAGAACCTGCACGTCCGCGGCTATAAGGAGGAAGGCACCACTACGACGCCCTTCGATATGTGCGTGCTGAACGATCTCGACCGCTTCCACCTCGTGAGCGACGTCATCGACCGCGTGCCGCATCTTGCCGCGCGCGCGGCCTATGCCAAGCAGGCGATCCGCGACCGCCTGCTCGAGCACAAGCAATACATCGCCAAGCACGGCGAGGACATGCCTGAGATCAGCGGATGGAAGTGGGGCGAGCGCAGCCGCCGCAAAGGGCGGCGGAGTTCAACCGAGGCCGACAACCTCTAAATCGATCCCCTCCTGCCAGAGGAGGGGTGGCGCGAAGCGCCGGGGTGGTGGGAGCAGGAGTGTCCAAGGAAGCAGCCCGCATTCACGATTCACTGCGTTGCCTGGCCCTCGAAGCGCGCGAGTACGCGTCCGCCCGAGTCGAGTAGTTCCAGCTTGTCTCCGTCGACGCGGTAGGATCTCGTCGCGCTGAGCGCCTTGAGGAACGCTGTCTCCAGCTCCATCAGCTCCGGAGGTCCCGCCCTCCGGGTCGAAGCCATCTGCGTCATGCGCAGCCCGCCGCCAGTCGTGTCGTAACCGCCGGAAAAGATGTTGACACCGCTGTAGCCCGTCACGCGCTTCTTCTCCGGATCGAACTGAATGTGGGGTTCACGCCGCCCCGCACCAGTTGGCACCGACAGATTTTCAACTTCCACCAGCCTCCAATGGGTCTTGTCGAGGGCCACTGCAGGCCCCGGAGCCGGAGCGGACTCCATGTCCGCGCAGCCCACGAGGCTCAACGCTATCGAGCCCGTGAGGGCCAGTGCGACGCTGACCGTCCTCGACCGGAACATCGATCGTTTCATTATCCGCATATTACTACTGCATATGAGAACTGATAACGAGTACCGGTGATGAGATTCGAGATATACACCGGCTTATCGCCCTCCTCTGTTTGTCCTATTCATCATCCGTCACCCCGGACTCATCACGAATTATCCGCCAGCCGGCTTGGCCGGCGCCGTATACCACTGCTCCTTCGGCACCACCTTTGGCTGTTCAGGGTCGCCCTCGTAGGCAGGCGTCATGATCTGGACGCCGTGTTCGTTGAACACATCGAGAATGTTCTGGTGCAACGCGGTATATAGCCGCGCCATCTCCTGGGGCTTGTCGCAATAGGCGTTGATCTCGTAAGT
>DASPGR010000200.1:0-2914 GCA_035620515.1 Burkholderiales bacterium
TCGAAGTACGGCATCGACGAATTCCTCGAGGTCAAGTACCTCTGCATGGGCGGCATAGACAAGTAGTGTTGGGGCTCGCTAGATCAAGAAGTCAGGTCCGGCCCTCCAAAACTCTTCGGGAATTTCTCCGATCTCAAGCCGCGACGTCGATCCGTTCCGCGTCGCGGCGCGATGAACCCCCTGACCGATGGAGTCATTGACCGGCCTTCTGGCTGAGCATGGAGTTCTGCTGGTCTTCGTGAACGTCCTGCTCGCCCAAGTCGGCCTCCCGCTTCCAGCCGTGCCGTTGCTCATCGTCGCTGGCGCGCTGGTGCAGAGTGGCGAGCTGACGCTTCCGGTGCTGCTGGGCGTGGCGGTCGTCGGCTCCCTCCTGGGCGACATCCCGTGGTACTTCGCGGGCCGGCGGTACGGCTATTCCATACTGAAGACGCTGTGCCGCGTGGCGATGGAGCCCGATATCTGCGTCAAGCAGACGGAGAACATCTACGAGCGTTGGGGCGCGCCGTCACTGGTCGTTGCGAAGTTGATTCCCGGTTTTGCCACGGTTGCGCCGCCGCTTGCCGGCACGATGCGCCTGCCTTTCCTGCCCTTCGTTGTCTACAGCGCGCTGAGCGCGGCTATTTGGGCGGGCATTGCATTGGGCGCCGGGATGCTGTTTCACACCGAAGTGGAGGCGGCGCTCAAGTGGCTCCAGGAGATGGGCACTGGCGCGCTGACCGCGCTCACGGGAATCATCGCGTTGTATGTGGCCGTGAAATGGGTCGAGCGCTGGCTGTTCATCCGCGCCCTGCGCATGGCGCGCATATCGGTCGACGAGTTGCACGAGATGATTCAGCGCGGCGCGCAGCCGATCATCCTCGATGTCCGCTCCGAATCCGCGCGCAGGCTCGACCCGCGGCGCATTCCGGGCGCGCTCGCCGTGGACATCACAGCACCTGAGCTGGCTCTTGCGCAGGTCGCGGCCGATCGCGAGATCGTCGTCTACTGCACCTGACCAAACGAAGCGAGCGCGGCGCGTGTCGCCCGCATGTTGAGGGACAGGGGATTCAGGAAGGTGCGCCCGCTAATCGGGGGCCTCGAGGCCTGGCTCGAGGCGGCGAAGCCGCACGAATCCTGATGTCACTTGCGAAGCCTGGCGAGCCAGTATTCCATCTGCTTGCCCGCCGCTTCCCGGCCACCGAGGCCGAAGGACAAGGCGACGGCCACGGCGACGGCGCCGAACGTCAGCGCAAAGGCCAGGTTCACGATATCGTCGGCGATCCCCATCGCGCGCAAGCCCATTGCGAGGACGAGACCGATGATCGCAAGCCGCGCAAGCTTCGCAAGGCCCTGCGCGTGCTCGCTCTTGCCGCGCGAGATCACGCCATGGACCAGGCTCGCGAGCCAGAAGCCCACGACCAGGATGACGGCCCCGAGCAGGACGTCGCCCCCGAAGCGGATGAAGGTCGCGACGACGACGCCCACTTGCGTGAAATTGAGCTGATTGGCGGCTTCCACCGTGGCAAAGAGCATCGCGAAGAACATGATGACGATGCCGACGAGCGTCGAGGGCTTGAGCTCTCCCGTGAAGACCCTGTCGAGGCCGAGCTTGGCGGGAAGCGTGTCGAAACCCATGCCGTTGAGCAGCCGGCTGACGAGCGAAGAGGCAAACCGCGCGACGAAGTACGTCACCACAATGATAAGTGCTGCGGCGACGAGATGAGGCACAGCATCCAGGATCCGCCCGAGCATGTCGGTGGCGGGCCGGGAAATCGCCTGGATCTGCAGGGCATCGAGCGCAGCGATCAGCGTCGGGATGAAGATGAAGATGAACACCAGCGTGCCCACGACGCGCGAAACGTGGACCGACTGGTCGAGCCCGGCGCTGTGGCCCGCCTTGTCGGCTCCCGCGGCGGCCAGCAGATTGGTCACGAGTCCACGCATCACCCTGGCGACGAGCCAGCCCACGAAGCCGATCACGAACGCCGCGAAGATATTGGGCAGGAGGGCGAGCACCTTGTTGATCATGCTCTGCACCGGCGCGAGCAGGCCCTGCAGATCATAGGCACCGAGTATGGCGGGAATGAAAAGAAGAATGACAAGCCAGAAGAGCACGTTGCCGACATTCTTGCTCATCGGCTCCATGCCCGCCTGGTCCGTCAGCTTGCGGTCCCACTGGCTCTTGTTCAGGACCTTCTCCACCACCGCCCGCAGCAGCGTTGCGACCAGCCACGCGATCAGCAGGAGCAGGGTGCCCGCCAGGAGGCGCGGCAGGTAGCCGAAGATCTGGGTGACCAGGACCTGGAAAGGATTGGAGATCAGAGCGAGGTCGAGCGCGTTGAACATCCCCAGCAGCGTCAGCAGCATGACCAGCCAGAAGACGCCCACCGCGATGCCTTTCTGAACGTCGAGCTTTTGCCCGGTGCTCTCCGCGATGCGCTGATTGACGGAGAGCATCCCGAGCAGTCGAATCACGGCGGCGCGAAGGGCAACCGCGACGAGCCAGCCGACGACAAGAATGCCGAGCGCGCCCAGGATATGCGGCAGGTTGGAGCCGAGCGTGTTCTGGAGGGAGGTGGTAAGAGCCGAAAAGTCCATGACGCCTCCTTTGTTGACTTATTTGAAGCTCAAAGGTCGGGACTGCATCACCGCGCCCCTGCGCGGTGGAGGACTGTCACAGAATAGCACGGGGCCCTGTGTCCGTTAATCGGAAAACGTGACCCACGGCTCCGTCACGCCGGATCCGTTGAAATGACGCCGTCTTGATTGAAGTCAGGCGAGATGTCCTGCCACACGCTCGGCGAACGCGCGAGTGCCGAGCGGCCCGCCCAGATCACGGGTGCGCGTGGCAGGATCCTGCAACGCCCGATCGATTGCAACGTCGATGGCGTGTGCCGCACGGGCGAACGCATCGTTGCGATGGCGCCGCGCCAGC
>DASPGR010000201.1:0-18263 GCA_035620515.1 Burkholderiales bacterium
ACGGATGTTCGGCCATCACTATTGTTTCGTGAGAGCAGGGTCGGAGTACCGCAAACCCTCGGACCTGAAAGGCCGCAGAATCGGGATTCGGACCTTCGAAAACACCCTCGCGGTCATGGTCAAGGGCATGTTCGCGCATGACTACGGCCTTGCCGTCGAAGACGCGATCTGGGTGTGCGCCAACAATGAGCTGGTGGGAACGAAGCCGCCGCCGACCATCCGGGTCGAGCAACTGAAGGAAGGTCAAAGGCTCGAGGATCTGCTCCTTGCCGGCGCGATCGATGCCACCGTCGAGCCCGCCCTGCCATCGAGCTGGCTCGCCGGGAAGCCGGGGCTCGCCCGCCTGTTTCCCGAATTTCAAAGAGAAGAGCAGGCGTATTTCAGGCGCACGCGGATCTTCCCGATCATGCATCCGGTCGTGATCAAGCAGGAGGTTCTCGACCGGGCCCCGTGGGCCGCACGAATCCTTTTCGACGCGTTGAGCGAGGCGCAGAAAATCTACGCGCAGTTCATGCGGCAGCCGCACCGCCTGAGCTTCGCGTGGGCCGCGTCGTACGTCGAGCAGGAGCGCGCGTTCTTCGGCGGAGACCCCTATCCGCAGGGACTGCGCGCGAACCGTCACGACCTTCAGACCATGATCGGCTTCGCAGCCGAGCAAGGCCTGCTCGACCGGGCGCTCACGGCAGATGAGCTTTTCCCGGAGGAAATGCGGAACACATAGGCAAGACCACGGGGCGCGGCCGCCTCCGCCCTACGCCCCGAGGTAGGCCTTCTTGACGTGCGGATCGTTGAGCAGCTCCGGGCCGGGACCGGCGAGCGCGACGCGGCCCTGCTCGAGCACGTAGGCGCGGTCCGAGAGCTCGAGCGCGGCGAAGGCGTTCTGCTCGACCATCACCACGGTGACGCCGCTCTCGCGCACCTCCCGGATGATGTCGAAGGTGCGTTCGACCAGGTTGGGGGCAAGCCCGAGCGAAGGCTCGTCGAAGAGGACGAGCTTGGGCCGGGACATCAGCGCGCGCGAGATGGCGAGCATCTGCTGCTCGCCGCCGGAGAGGGTTCCCGCGGCCTGGCTGCGCCGCTCGTACAGGATCGGAAAACGCTCGAAGATGCGCCGCATGTCGGCCTCGATGCCCGCCGTGTCGGTGCGGAGATAGCAGCCCATCTCCAGGTTCTCGCGCACGGTCATGTAGGGGAAAATGCGCCGGCCCTCGGGGCAGTGCGCAATGCCGAGCTGAAGGATGCGCCGCGCGGACGCATGGGTCACGTCGTGGCCCTCGAAGGTGATGCGTCCCTTGCTCGGGGCGAGCACGCCGGATATCGCCTTGAGCGTCGTCGTCTTGCCCGCGCCGTTCGCGCCGATCAGGCTCACGAGCTCGCCCTGCTTCACCTCGAGCGCGAGCTCGCGCACGGCGGGGACCTTGCCGTAGCGGCACTCGAGTCCTTCAACCTTGAGCACGGGCGTACCTCTCGCCGAGATAGGCGCGGATCACCTCGGGGTTGCGCTGGATCTCCGCGGGTGTGCCGTCGGCGATGATGCGCCCCTGGTTGAGACACATCACGCGGTCCGAGACCCCCATCACCATCCTCATGTCGTGCTCGACGAGCAGCACGGTGATGCCCAGGCTGCGGATCTCGCGAAGCTTCTTCATGAAATCCGCGGTCTCGGCCGGGTTCATTCCCGACACCGGCTCGTCGAGCAGCAGCAGGCTGGGCTTCGCGGCGAGCGCGATGGCGATCTCGAGCAGCCGCTGCTCGCCGTACGGCAGCGCGCTCCCCAGCTCGTCGGCGCGCGCCGCGAGCCCGATGAACTCGAGGATGCGCCGCGCCTCGGCCTCGAGCGCGCGCTCTTCGCGGGCGACCCACCGCAGGCCGAAGATGATGGGCAGCGCCCGCTGCTTCGACTGCAGATGAAGCCCCATCAGGACGTTCTCGAGCACAGTGCGCCCGCCGAAGACGCTCGTCTTCTGGAAGGTGCGCACGATGCCGAGCTCGGCATTCTGGTGCGGCTTGAGCCCGTTCAGGCGTCGGCCGCGGTAGTGGATCTTGCCCGCGGCCGGCGGCAGGTAGCCGGTGATCGCGTTGAACGCGGTGGTCTTGCCTGCACCGTTCGGGCCGATCAACGAAAGCACCTCGCCCTCGCGCACTTCCAGCGTCACGTCCTCGATCGCAACGAGCCCGCCGAAGTGCACGGCGAGGCCGGTCACGCTCAAGGCGATCTCGGGACGGGGCGCGGGCGCCGAGCTCACTTTCCCTCCGCAGCCGCGCCCGCGCGCACCTGCTCCCACCATTTGCGCACGGCCGGGACGATGCCATCGGGCAGGAAATAGAGGATGAGTACCATCAGCACGCCGTAGAGGATCCACTGGAGCTCGGGCGCGATCTCGAACGCCCGCAGCGTCTCGGGCAGCAGCCCGAAGATGAGCCCGCCGACGATGGGCCCGGCGAGCGTCCCCTTGCCGCCGGTGACCACCATGATGACCATCGTCACGGTATAGATGAACAGGAACACATCGGGGTCCACGATGCGCACGTAGTGCGCGTAGAGCGCGCCGGCGGCGCCCGCCATCGCCGCCGACACGACCGCCGTCAGCACGAGGCAGCGCGTGATATCGACGCCGACCGAGTTCGCGAGCGGCTCGTTCTCCCTCAGTGCGATCATCGCGCGGCCGGCCCGGGAATGGACCAGCCGCCGAACAACAATGTGCGACAGCACCGCGATGGTTAGCACGAGCCAGTAGTTCTCGGGCTTCTTCCAGAAGGTGTGCTCACCCGCGCCCGGGAGCCACAGCGTGAGCGGCGGAATGTTGTTGAGCGCCATCGGCCCCTGGGTGAGCTCGACCCAGTTGACCGCGACGAGCCGCACTACCTCCGCGAAGCTGATCGACACGATCACAAAGTAGGCGCCGCGCACCTTGAAGGCGACGCGCCCGATGAACCAGCCGGACAATCCCGCGACCATGATCCCCGCGGGAATCGCGAGCCATACCGGCTTCGGCTCGAGCGCGACCACCGTCTCGGGCGCCACGTGCACGCTGAAGCCGAGCGAGACGAGCGAGCTCACGTAGGCGCCGATGCCGAAGAACGCGACGTGCCCGAGCGAGAGCTGCCCGGCATAGCCGAGCAGCAGGTTCAAGCTCATCGCGGCAATGATGAAGATCCCCGTGATGACGAGGACATGGACGATATAGAGGCTCTGCATCCACAGCGGGATGGAAAAGAGAAAGACCAGCCACGCCGCGGTGAGCGCCCGTCTCATCCGACGCGCTCCTTCTGCGCGAACAGCCCGGTCGGCTTGAAAATGAGGACCGCGATGATGATGACGAAACCCCATGCGTCGCGGTAGCCCGACGAGATGTATCCGGCGCCCAGCTCCTCGACGAAGGCGAGGATGAAGCCCCCGGCGGTCGCGCCGACGATATTGCCCAGCCCGCCCAGGATCACGATGGCGAAAGCCTTGGCCGCCGCGAGATCGCCCATCGTCGGGTAGGCGACGAAGACCGGGCCGAGCAGCGCGCCCGCGGCCGCGGCGAGCCCGGAGCCGAGCGCGAAGGTCGCGGTGTGGATGGTGCGGATCTGGATGCCCATGAGCGCCGCGGTGTCGCGGTCCTGGAAAGTCGCGCGCATCGCCTTCCCGAGCTTGCTGTGATTGACGAGCGCGTAGGTCGCGACGATCAGCAGGATCACCACGCCGAACACGAAAACCCGGTTCCACGCCACCGAGACCGGGCCGATGACGAGCGGATCCACCGGGAACGGGTTGTCGATCGACTTGGCGACGCCGGTCCAGAGGAGCTGCTCGGTATTCTGCAGCGCGATCCAGGCGCCGATCATCACCAGCATCTTGGTGTCGATGTCCGCGCTGTGCAGCCGCCGCAGCAGAACGATTTCCATCAGCGCGCCCAGCATCACGCCAAGCATGACCGCGAGCACGAGCGAGGCGAAAAAGTCCACCTCCAGCAGCATGACCAGCATGTACATCATGTACGCCCCGAAGGCGTAGAGCTCGCCGTGCGTGAAATTCACGACGCGCATGATGCCGAAGATCAACGTGAGGCCGATGCCGAGCAGCGCGTAGGTGCCGCCGAGCATCAGCGCGTTCAGGCCGTGCTGGAGTAGCTGGTCCAAAGCGGAGCCGGGAGCTGGTTCGCGGGCGCGCGCCGGCGCGGGATATCCTGCGGAAAATCAAACGGCGGCCCTGCCACGCGGCCCGCGGCGCCGTCGGTTACCGGCGCTGCGGCCAACGCGGGGCGGCCGCCGCTCTTCTTACAGTTTCTCGACTTTTCCGTTCGCGATCTTGACGAGGTACACGGACGGGATGTTCTGCGCGCTCTCCTTGCCCTTCGGGCCCTGCTTGATGAACGCGATGTCGCCGTTGATGCCGTGCACCTTCACGTCCCAGAGCGCTTTCTGGATCGCCTTGGGGTCGGCCTTGCCTGCAGCCTTGATCGCGGCAACGATCGTCGCGACGCCGTCGTAGCCGCGGAAGCCCTCGGTAAGGCCGCCCACGTGGTGCTTGCGCGCGTTCCACTCGTCGACGAACTTGCGGGCAACGTTCGGGTTCTTCACCGCATCCGGAAACCAGGGCGTGAAGAACACGAGGTGCAACGAACCGTTCGCGGCATCACCCGCCTGCTGGATCAGCTGGTCCGGCGAGTTGGAGCCGCCGGTGGTGATGATGCGCGCCGCCAGCTGCTGCTCCTTGGCCTGCCGCAGGACCAACGTGATTTGCTCGACCGCGGTCGTGACGAATACGGTATCTGCCCCGGAGGCCTTGATCTTGGCGAGCTGCGCCGAGAAATCGGTCGCCTTGGGATCCATGGTCTCCATCGTGCCGATCGCGACGCCCTGCGTCTTCAGCATCTGGGAGAATTCCTTGGCGGCGCCAAGCCCGAAGTCGTTGTTGGTCGAGAGGAAGCTCGCCTTCTTGATGCCGAGCTTCTTTACCATGGGCGTGAACGCTCTTGCCTCCATCTCCGAGGTCGGGCTGATGCGGAAGATCCACGGGTTGCCCGACGTCGTGATCTTGCCGGACGAGGAGGTCTCGACCAGCATCGGCACGCCATACTCCATGAGCTTCGGCATCACCGCGAGCGTGAGCGTCGAGCTCCACGCGCCCATCATCACCGGCACCCTGTCCTTCGCGATCAGCTTTTCGGCGGTGGCGACGGCTTCGGTCGGGTTCGACTTGTTGTCCTCCACGATGAGCTGAATCTTCTTGCCGAGGACGCCGCCTGCCTTGTTGATTTCGTCTTCGGCGATCCTCGCCCCCTGTGCCACGTAGTTGCCGGAGGCCGCGAACGCACCGGTCAACGGCTGGGTGACGCCGATCTTGATGACATCCTGCGCGCCGAGAGGCCCCGCAACGAGCGCAGCGGCGAGCGTGGCGAAGAAATAACTCCAATGACGAATGTTCATGGCCTGACCCCCTTTGCTTGGTTTGGAACCGCCGTCGCCCGGCGGGCGGAACAACGGGTGGACGGAAAACCAGACCCGTGCACTGAAAATTTGTTCTGGGATGGGAACGACGAATTCGTTCGGGATGGTAAACGAGGCTCCCTCCGTGGACAAGGCGCCTGCCGCCGCACTACCCTCCCGGCGATCGGGCTAGGCATCCAGTGTAGCTCATGCTATCGTATGAAACATAGTATGAGTTGGGGTTGTCAACCCCGACCAGGAGGAGTGGGCGATGGACGGAAGCGCTGCCGAGAGCCTGCGGCAGAGCCTGCGTGGCTTTCTTGCGATGGTCGAGCGCGATTTCCCGGACGAAATCCTCCACATCCGGGCACCCGTCCGAGTCGATCGGGACATCACCTCGCTCGTCTTCGAGCTCGAGCGCGCCGGGCGGAGCCCGGTCGTCGTCTACGAGAACGTCGAGGGGCACTCGATGCCGATCGTGACGAACATTGCCGGCAACCGGAAGCTGCTTGCCGCCTGTCTCGGCGTCGAGCCGGCCGATCTGCCGACTGCGTTCCGCGAGCGCTGCCAGAAGTATGTTCCCTGCGAGGTGGTGGCCCGCGCGCCGTGGCAGGAGGTCACGCTGGAGGGTGACCAGCTCGACCTGGCGAAGCTCCCCATTCCCCTTCACTTCCGCATCGATGCGGCGCCCTACATCACCGCTGGCCAGATCGCGGCGCGTGACCCGGTAACAGGCGTCGACACGACCGGCTTTCACCGGCTGATGGTCAAGGGAAAGAACCGGCTGGGCCTGTCGCTGCATTCGCGGCGGCGCATGTATGAATTCCACCGGCGCGCCGAGCAACGCGGGCAGCCTCTTCCCGCCGCGATCACCCTCGGCATCCATCCCCTCCACTACATGGGCTCGATGGCCTACGCCTACCCGCCGCACGTGAGGAAGTTCGAAATCATCGGCGGCCTCTTCGGTGAACCTTATCGGCTCGCGAAAACCGGAGTCCAGGACCTGGAGGTCCCCGCGGGCGCCGAGATCGTCATCGAGGGGGAGATCCTCGCGAACGTCAAGGAGCCGGAAGGTCCGTTCGGCGAGTTTACCGGCTACGCTTCCTATCGGAGCACGCAGAACGTGTTCGTCGCGCACCGCATCCGCATGCGCCGGGACGCCATCTACCATTCGGTCGTCTCCGGCATGTCGCAGGACCACATCCTCGTGTCGTGCGTCACGCGCGAGGGCGAGATTCTCAACACGCTGCGTCGCAATCTGCCCAATGTCCTCGCCGTGCATGTCCCGCACCGCACATGCGGCGCGTTCCTCGCGATCGTCAAGATGCGGAAGACCGCGCAGGGCGAACCCCAGCAGGCGATCGTGGCCGCGCTCGGCACGGAGTTCTACACCAAGTACGTCATTGTGGTCGACGACGACGTGGACATCTACGACATGAGCGACGTTATGTGGGCGGTGGCCACGCGCGTACGCGCCGAGAAGGATATCGTCCTCATCCCGGGCTGCAAGGGGGCGATCCTCGATCCGACCTCGGATCCCGAGACGTTCACCGTCACGAAAATGGGCATCGATGCGACGCGGCCGGTTGGCCAGGATTTCGCCGAGCGGCTGGTCATCTCCGAGGAGCAGCGAGCCCGGGTCCGCGGCATCCTCGAAGCGGCCGGCGTGAAGGTTTAACCGCACCACCAGCACCGAGCGCGTAGTCGCCGCGCGCCCTTGCGATCGATTGCAGGCGGCAAACACTACAAAGGAGGTCATCCATGAATCCCGTTCGTGCTATTACGCTCATGGCGGCCGCGGGCATCTGCCTCAGCGCTCCGCCATCGCTCGCGCAGGAGAAGGTCAGCCTGCGCTTTGGTACCGTCGGCATCGGATCCGCGTGGTACAACTATGGCGCGGGCATCGCCGACCTCGTGAAGCAGCAGCTTCCCGCCGGATCGTCGGTCGATGTGCTGCCCAAGGCCGGCGGCGTCGGCAACATCAAGCTCATCCAGTCCGGAGAGATCGAGCTCGGCCTGAGCTTCGCCGTGACCTCGGCCGAGGGCTGCGGCGGGTTCGGCGCGTTCAAGGAAAAGCAGACGAAGATACGCGGCGTGCTGGGCGGCCTCGACATCTACTACGTCGGCACCTTTGTCACGAAGAAGTCCGGCATCACGTCGTGGGAGGACATCGCCGCGGGCAAGAACAAGTTCCACCTGCTCACGACGAGGCCGGGCGGGACCGGTGAGCAGGCGGTTCGCCAGGTGCTGGCGCTTCTCGGCTCGAGCAAGGAGGCGGTCGCGCAAAAGGGCGGACAGATCGAGGCAACCACGCGCGCCGGGGCTGCCCAGACCATCAAGGACGGCCAGGCGGATGGCTGGGCCCACATCGTGACCAAGGGCCATCCCGGCGCGACACAGATCGTGACGATCAACGACATGCGCGTGCTGCCGCTGCCGGACAAGGTGATCAAGGGCATGGTCGAGAAAAACGGCTGGGCCCCTGCCGAAATACCGGCCAACACCTTCAAGGGCCAGACGGAGCCGGTGAAGACCGTAAAGGCGGCGACGAACCTCCTCGCCCGGGCCGACGTGCCTGACAGCGTCGTCTACACCGTCACCAAGACCATCATCGAGAACGCCGCCAAGCTGCCCAAGATCCACGCGGCGCTTACCGACTTCAATCCGAAGATGGCGGCGGACCCGGGCTTGAGCGGCAACTGCCCGATGCATCCCGGCGCCGTCAAGTACTACAAAGAAGCCGGATTGATGAAGTGACGCACCCGTCGGGTTACGGCCGGGAACGGGAGATATGATCTGGTTCGGGCTGCCCGCCGCGGGCGCGCGGTGGGTGCTCGGCGTCATCGCGGTCACGCTGACGGTCGTGCAGTTCTCCCAGCTGATGCTGGGGCGTTCGCTCGACCATCTCACCTTCCTCGGCGTTCACGTCGGGGCCGCGACCGCGGTGAGTTTCTTCATCTGCGGCTGGCGGGGGCGGCGCAAGGCTCACGAGCCGGTGCCGCTCCCCGACCTGGTGCTCGCCGCCGCCGCCCTGATTGCCGCCGGCTATTTCGCTTTGGAGGGCCCGCGCGTCACCGAGCGCATCGCCGGCGTCGACGAGGTCTTCGCCCTCGACATCGCCTTCGGCATCGTGCTCATCATCGTTCTGCTCGAAGCGTGCCGCCGCATCGCGGGGATCATCCTCACGGTCATCGCGATGCTCTTTATCGGCTACATCCTCCTCGGACCCCTTCTGCCGGAGCCGCTCACGCATCGAGGTCTCAGCCTGATGCGCTTCATCGACCTGCAGGTGCTCTCGACCCAGGGCATCTTCGGCACGCCGATTTCGGCGTCCGCCAACATGGTGTTCTACTTTGTGCTGGTCGGCGCCTTTCTCGAGTGCTCGGGCGCGGGCAAGCTCTTCGTGGATCTCGCTTACTGTCTGACCGGCCGCGCGTGGGGCGGCGCCGGCAAGGCATCGGTCGTTTCCTCGTCACTCTTCGGCACAGTCTCCGGCAGCGCGGTCGCGAACGTGCTGATGACCGGGGTCGTAACGATTCCACTCATGAAGCGCTCGGGTTTCAAGCCGGATCAGGCCGCCTCCATCGAGGCGACCGCGTCCACTGGCGGCCAGCTCGCGCCGCCCATCATGGGCGCGGCCGCCTTCATTCTGGCCGACATCGTCGGAGTCCCCTACGCATCCGTAGTGGTCGCCGCAATCGTCCCGGCGCTGCTCTACTACGTGTCGGTATTCGCGGTGGTCGACTGCCAGGCGCGGCGCGGCGGCCTCGGGCCGGACCCATCGCTCCCAATAGCCGAATCGCTGGCCGGCCTGCGCGTGCGGTGGCACCTCATGCCGCCGCTTTTCCTGATGATCTACCTATTGATGTCGCAGTATTCGCTGATGCTCACGGGCGGCATCACGACGCTCGCGATACTCGCCGTGAGCTGGTTGCGCACCGAGACGCGGATGAAGCTGAAGACGGTGTTCGAATCACTTATCACGGCGGCACGCACGACCGCCGACGTGGCCGTGCCGTCGGCGGTGGCCGGCATCATCGTGGGCACACTGGTGGAAACCGGCATGGCGCTCAACCTGCAGCGCTGGCTGCTGGACGTCGCCGGCAATTCGCTGCTGATCACCCTCGCCGGAGTGATGCTGCTGACGATCATCTTCGGCATGGGCATGCCCACGGCTGCGGCCTACCTGGTATCGGCGATACTCGTCGCGCCGGCACTCCAGGAGCTGGGCGTGCCGGCGCTCGCAGCGCACCTCTTCGTGTTCTACTTCGCGATCCTCTCGATGGTAACGCCTCCGGTTGCGCTCGCTGCGTACGCCGCTGCGGGCATCGGCCGCTCGAACCTGTGGACGACCGGGTGGATGGCGTTCGTCATCGCGATACCGGGCTTCCTCATCCCGTATGCCTTCGTATTCGACCAGGGCCTTCTGCTCCAGGGCGACGCGCTGCACATCGGCCGCGTGATCGCGACGGCCACGATCGGCGTCCTGGGCCTTTCCGCGGCGACGGGCGGGTATGCGTTCGGCCCGCTTAAATGGCCGCTGCGGGTCGTACTGTTTTGCTTCTCGCCGCTCCTCATCGATCCGCGGCATTTCACGGATATGATGGGCCTTAGCGTGCTGGTTGCCGTGGTCGCGTATCAGGTCTGGACCTTCAAGCTTCGAGACCGCGTCAAGCCATCCGCGGCACCGAGCCCGTAACCGCCACAGGGAGATTGTGTCATGCGCACCAAGATCGAAGCCACCTGGATCGTCGGCCATGCCGGCGGCCGGCACCAGCTGATCCGGGACGGCGTCGTTGTCTACGAAGAAAACCGGATCGTGCACGCGGGAAAGCGCTTCGAGGGGCACGTGGATAGGACGATCGATGCAAAAGGCAAGCTCGTCGCCCCCGGCTTCATCGACACCCACGTGCACTCCGGCCATCGCGCCTCGCACCGGCTCATCACCGACACCGGCCGGCCGATGTACTTCGGACAGCCGTTCCTCGAGATCAGCGTCCCGAAGGAAGGCAAGGTGGTCAAGGGCGACCCGCGCTATCTCAAGCACGGCGACGCCGGGGTGGAAGCGGCGTTCCAGCTCAACGCGACCTTTACCGTGGCCGAGCTCCTGCGTAACGGCGTCACGACCTTCGTCGAGTACGGCAGCCAGCTCAAGGTGCAGGACGCGCTGCTCGCTGAGGTCACGCGCCTTGGCACACGGGCCTATCTCGCGCCCGGGTACGACTGCGGGCGCTGGGTGGGGGACGAGCAGGGACGGCTGAAGCGCGTGCGCGACGACGCGATGGGCTTGAAGGGGCTCGAGACCGCGCTTCAGTGGATCGAAAAGCACGACGGGGCCGCGGGCGGCCGGGTGCACGGGATCCTGGTGCCCAGAGAGGTGGAGACTTCCAGCGTCGATCTCCTGGCGCGAACCCGGAAGGCGGCCGACGAACACAAGCTCCCGATGGCCACGCACGCCGCCTACAGCGTGCTCGAGTTTCACGATGTCGTGCAGGAGCACATGATGACGCCGATTGAGCTCCTGGATAAGCTCGGGCTGCTCCGCCCGACGCTCAACATTGGCCATGGCAACTTCATCTCGGATATTCCCAATCTCAACTATTCCGACGCCTGCGACCTCGCGCTGATGGGCCGCGCCCGCGCGTCCATCTCGCACTGCCCGATCAACATCGTGCGCCGCGCTCGCACGCTCGACAGCTGGAAGAGATACCAGGAAGCCGGCGTCAACATCTCGATCGGCTCCGATACCTACCCGCGCGACATGGTCATGAACATGCGCACCGCCTCTTACATGGGCAAAATCATGAGTCACACCTACTTTGCCGCGACGGCGGGCGAGGTATTCACCGCGGCGACCCTGGGCGGGGCGATCACCGTCGGGCGCGACGACCTGGGGCGGCTCGCGCCCGGGGCGCTCGCCGATATCATCATCATCGACTTGAGCGGGCGCAACAGCCTGCGCTACGGCCCGGTCCGCGACCCGGTGAAGAGCGTCGTGGAATGCGGGGTCGGCGACGACGTGGATACGGTGATCGTCGACGGCAAGGTGTGCATGGAAGGCGGCGTCATACCGGGCGTCGACTTCACGAAGCTCCGCGATCAGGCGCAGGCTGCGGGCGAGGACGTCTGGGCCACGGTCTCCGAGTGGGACCCGCTCGGCAGAACCGCCGAGCAGGCGTGCCCGTGGTCCTTCCCGTTGGATCATGCCCGTTAACATGAGCGCACTGATGCCTTCAACCCAAGAGCCCAGAAACCAATGAACGAGCTCACCCTGATCCCCCGCGTCGTCGACGACAACGTTCGCAGCCGCGCAGTGAAGCGCCTGCGCGAGATGAGGGTTGCGCTCCCGACGCTGACGCAGCTCGCCGATCCCGACCGTATCCCCGACCCGCAGCAGGCCGCGGTCGCCGGCGTTGACCCGGACGAGCCGCTCGCCGCCAACCTGTGGCGCGTGCACTGGTTCAACGACGCCGCGCGCACCGGCCGCGTCGATGTTCCCGGCTACCTTGTGCTGCCCGAAGGACTTACCGGGGTGAAGGCAAAGATTGTCGTGGCGCTCGGGCGCCGATTTCCCATGATCGCGGCCCACAAGGTGCTCGCCGCCTACGGCTGCCTCGTTCCCCGGCTCGTGACCGGCCTTTTCGATCCCACCCGCCACAAGGCCATCTGGCCCTCGACCGGAAACTACTGCCGCGGCGGGGTCGCGATCTCGCGCACGCTGGGCTGCCGCGGGGTCGCCGTGCTACCGGCCGGGATGAGCCGGGAGCGCTTCGACTGGCTCGAGCACTGGGTCACCGACCGCTCGGATATCATTCGCACCCCCGGCACAGAGAGCAACGTCAAGGAAATCTACGACAAGTGCGCCGAGCTCGCGCGTGACGGCGACAACGTGGTCCTCAACCAATTCTCCGAGTTCGGCAACTACCTGGTGCACTACTACTGCACGGGGCGGGCGCTTGACCGCATCTACGCCGACCTTCGCCGCGGGACGCCCCAGTTGCGCCTCACCGCGTTCGTCGCTGCGACCGGCTCCGCGGGCACCATCGCCGCGGGGGACTATCTGAAGGCTGCCCACGGCACGAAGATCGCGGCGGTCGAAGCAGTCGAATGTCCCACGATGCTCTATAACGGCTACGGCGAGCACAACATCCAGGGCATTGGCGACAAGCACATCCCGCTCATTCACAACGTGATGAACACCGACATCGTCGCAGGCGTCTCGGACCGCAGCTCGGACGCGCTCAACCTGCTGTTCAACGACGCCGTCGGTCGCGCCTACCTTACCAAGCGGCAGAAGCTCGACCCGGCGCTCGTAAATGCGCTCGTCGACGTCGGCCTCTCCGGCAATGCCAACATCATCGCGGCGATCAAGATCGCAAAGCACTTCGAGCTCGGGGAATCCGACGCGGTCATCACGATCGCCACGGACGGCGCCGCGCTCTACGACAGCGAGCGCAGCGCCTATCTCAAGCGGAGCTACCCGAAGGGCTTTGACGAGGTGCACGCAGGTGAAGCCTTCGGACGCCACCTGCAGGCGATCACGGACGATCACCTGATCGAGCTCACTCACGTCGACCGCCGGCGCATCTTCAATCTGGGCTACTACACCTGGGTCGAGCAGCAAGGCGTGTCGGTGGCAGACTTTGACCGGCGCCGGGATCGCGCGTTCTGGACCGAAATCCAGGCCTCCATCCCCGCCTGGGACAAACTCATCGAGAAATTCAATGAAGACAGTGGAGCGGTCTGTGCGGCCTAGCCAGCAGGCGCAAGTACCGCTTAGCGACAACACCGGAGGTTAATGGTGAGCGAATCCTATCTTGAGCTGCGGCGCAGGCTCTCCGCGCGCGACCGCAGCCTGCACGAGAAGGTCATGTCGCTGGAGGCCGCCGCGCAACTGGTGAAGGACGGCGAGACGGTCGGCATAGGCGGCAGCACGCTCTCGCGGACACCGATGGCGATGATCTGGGCGCTGATCCGCGCCGGCCGCAAGCGCCTCACGTGCGCGCGCGGCATCACCTCGAGCGAGGGCGACTGGATGCTCGCATCGGGCGCCTGCGACCATATAATCACCAGCTGGTTCAGCCAGGGCATCGTCTGGGGCATCTCGAAGGTGATGCGCCACTACGTGGAGACCGGCAAGGCGCGCTTCGACGAGTGGAGCCACATGTCGGTCGGCCTGAGATTCAAGGCCGGTGCGATGGGCGTACCGTTCCTACCGGTGCGCTCGATGCTCGGTTCCGACGTGCTGCGGCTGCGGCCCGAGCCGCGTGAATTCGATTGCCCGTTCACCGGCGAGAAGCTCCTGCTCGTGCCCGCGCTCAATCCCGACGTCGCACTGATCCACGTCCAGCGCTGCGACCCCTACGGCAATGCCCAGATGGACGGGCTGCCGTTCATGGACATCGACCTCGCGATGGCGGCGGGCCGGGTGATCCTCACGACCGAGCGCGTCGTCTCGAACGACCAGATACGGCGCGCCCCGGACCACACCAAGATCCCCTTCTTCGCAGTCGAGGCCGTCGTTGAGGTCCCGTTCGGCTGCGCGCCCCACGAGTGCGGCGGGGTCTACGAGCCCTTCTACGGGCACATGGATTACTACACCTCGCTCGTGAACAAGGACCCGGTGGGCGGCATGAAGGAGTACCTCGACCGCTACGTCTACGGCCCGAAGAGCTGGATCGACTACCTCGACCTGCTGGGCCTGGGATCGCTGCTCGATGCCGCGCTGCGCGGCAGGAGCATCGCCAATGCCTGATCGCGAGACCTACACGGCCAGCGAATTGCTGGCCGTCATGAGTTCCCGGCTGCTCGAGGACGGGCAGGTTGTTTTCGCCGGCGTCGGCATTCCGCTTCTCGCGGCGACTCTGGCGCAGGGCCTGCACTGCCCGGGGCTTACCATCCTGTTCGAAGGAGGCGTCATCGGCCCCGTCATCGAGCCTGGCAAGCTGCCGCCCTCGACCAACGAGCAGCGCTGCACCAAGCGCGCGAACATGGTGCTGGGCAGCACCGACGTGCTGCTGCTCCTGCAGCGCGGCTACGTCGACGTCGGCTTCATGGGCGGCGCTCAGATCGACCAGTACGGGAACCTCAACTCATCGTTTATCGGCGACCCGGCCCGGCCCAGGACGCGCCTTCCCGGCACGGGTGGCGGCAACGACATCTCGAGCCTCGCGCAGATGATCGTCGCCATGAAGCACGAAAAACGGCGCTTCGTGGAGAGCGTCGATTTCGTGACCAGCCCGGGCTTCCTCACCGGCGGCACGTCGCGCCGCGACCGCGGCCTGCCCACCGGCGGGATGTACCGCGTCGTCACGGACCTCGGCCTCTTCGGCTTCGATGACGAAACGAAGCGCATGAAGATTCTTGCGCTCCATCCCGGTGTCAAGCTCGCTCAGGTGCAGGAGAACACGGGGTTCGAGCTTGCCGCCGGGTCCGACATCGGGATGACGGAGCGTCCGACCGGGCGCGAGCTGGCGTTTCTGCGCAGGCTCGACCCCGAGCGGCTCTACACCGCCTAGCCCGGGCGCCAAAACCCGGCCTCGTTTTCGTCGCAGTAACATTGGAGGATCGAATGCCCGGTTTGCACAACACGTTTGGAATCGCCGCGCGGAACTTCACCGCGTATCCGGAAATGCCCGATGTCAGGGCGCTCGTCGAATATGGCGTCAGGATGGAGGAGCTGGGGTTCGACTCGTTGTGGGTATGGGACCACATCCTGCTCGGCGTCGAACCGAGTTTCCCGGTCGCCGAATCGCTCACGCTGCTCACCGCCATCGCCGCGCGCACGAAGAAAATCAAGCTCTCGACGGGGATCCTGGTACTGCCCCTGCGCAACCCGGTGGTCCTCGCCAAGCAGCTTGCGACCATGGACCAGCTCTCGGAAGGCCGGCTGCTGCTCGCCATGGCCGCCGGCTGGTACAAGCGCGAGTTCGACGCGGTGGGCGTGCCCTTCGAGCAGCGCGGCAACATCATGGACGAGAACCTCGACATCCTCACGCGCTTCTGGACCGAGGACATGGTCAAGGGCGAGTGGACCCATCACAAGATCCCTGCCGGGGTGATGTATCCCAAGCCGGCGCAGAAGCCGCGCCCGCCCATCCTGATCGGCGGCTACGTCGACCGCGTGCTGAAGCGCGCAGCCGTTGCCGGCGACGGGTGGCTCACCTACTTCTACCGGCCGGAGAGTTTCGCGAAGTCCTGGGAAAAGGTCCGGAACTTTGCGAGGGAGGCCGGCAAGGACCCCGATACCCTGATGAACGGCGCTCAGCTGCCGATCATGATCGGCAAATCGCGCGCCGCAGTCGAGACTCAGATGATGGATTGGCTGGGCAAGGAATGGGACTACGCCTCGTGGAGCGACTCGACCAAGGACAGCGCAATCATGGGAACCGTCGACGAGTGCGTGGCGCAGCTGAAGGAGCACCTTGCCGTTGGCGTGCAGAAGCTCGTTTTCGTGCCCTACCGGTACGAGATGAGCCAAATCGAGATCATCGCGAAGGAAATCATTCCGATGCTCAAGGCGTCCCGGTGACGCCCCGGAGCGCCCTGGCGCCCCGGTTAAGCCCTGCGCCAGGCGCCGCCGTGAACAGCCTCCTCGACGACGTCAAGATGCCAGTTCGGACCCTCAAGGCTATCCTCTGGGACAACGACGGGGTGCTAGTCAACACCGAGCACCTTTACTACGAGGCGACGCGTGCGACCCTCGAGCGCTGGGGTGTCGCGTTCACGATAGAGCAATATCAGGAGTACTTCCTGCGCCAGGGGGTCGGAACACGATACCTGGTGGCACGGCACGGCTGGTCCGAGGAGGAGTTTGCGCGGTTCCGCCTGGAACGCGGCACTGCCTACAGCGCGCTGCTGCGAAAGGGTGTGCGCCCCATCGACGGGGTGGCGGACGTACTGGCCCGCCTGCACGGCCGGTACGTCATGGGCATCGTCACCAGCTCACAGCGCGAGCACTTTGACCTGATCCATGCGGCAAGTGGCCTTCGGCAATACTTCGAGTTCGCGCTCACGGCCGGGGAGTACCCCTGCCTCAAGCCGCATCCGGCACCCTATCTTGCGGGGCTTGCGCGCACCGGCGTCGCGCCGGACGAATGCATCGTGATCGAGGACTCGGAGCGCGGGCTCGCCGCAGCCACCGCCGCCGGCTTGCGATGCGTCGTCGTGCCAAGCCCGCTCACCGTGGGAGCGGATTTCCGCGGCGCGTATCGGGTCCTGCACGACATTCGCGCGCTCCCCGGCATTCTCTAGCCCGGCGTTCTCATCGCGTGCCGGCAACAATCATGAACCGCGGAGACGCCGAGAGAAACAATATCGAACCGCCGAGAGGCGGAGAGAAACAAACTCGATTTACGATTCACGATTCACAATTCACGGACAATGAAGCCAAGCCAATCGCATTTTCACGAGATCCGCGGCCTGCGCTACCACGTTCGCACGTGGGGAAAAGCCGGCATGCCCAAGCTCTTCCTGCAGCACGGCTGGATGGATGTATCCGCGTCGTTCCAGTTCCTGATCGACTCGTTCTCGCGCGAGTGGCACGTCATCGCGCCCGACTGGCGCGGCTTCGGGCTCAGCGCATGGGCGCGCGAGGGATACTGGTTCGCGGACTATTACGCCGACCTCGAGGAAATCCTCCGGCTCTACGAGCCCGATGCGCCGGCCAATGTGGTCGGCCACAGCATGGGCGGGCTCATCGCCTGCACTTACGCCGGACTCCGCCCCGAGCGCTTCGCCAGGGTCGTCTCGCTCGAGGGATTCGGGCTCTCCCGCACGCACCCGGAGCAGGCCCCGATCCGCTACCGGCATTGGCTGGACGGCCTGCGCGAGCCGCCGCGGTTCCGGCCGTACGCCTCCTTTGACGAGGTGGCGGCACGCATGCGCCGGGATAATCCGCGCCTGACGCAAGAGAAGGCTGATTTCCTCGCGCGGCACTGGGCGAAGGACAATGGAAACGGCACCGTGATCCTGCGCAGCGATCCGCGCCACAAGATCGTCAATCCGGTCCTCTTCCGGATCGACGAGACGATCGCCTGCTGGCGGCACGCGATCGCGCCGGTGTTATGGGTCTACGCGAGGGATTCCCGGCGCGGTGGCTATCTCAAGGACACGTCCGAGCAGCTCGCCGAGCGGACCGGAGCCTTTGCAAACTATCGCGAAGCGTGGATCGAGGATTGCGGGCACATGATGCACCACGACCAGCCGGAGCGGCTGGCCGCGGTCATCGAGGAGTTCTTGGTGCCGTGACCGTGCCCAATGGTCCCGGCGGCGGCGCTCAGTCGGCGCCGATGTTCGGAAACAGGAACCCGAACGAGAGGATGGACAGCACAAGTTTTCCGATGTGCACCATCTTCTCTTTTCGCGTCATCTGCGAGAAGGGTTTCTGCTTTACTGCATTGACGTCGGTTTGATCGGTTTTCTGCTTATCGGTTTTCTGCGTCATGGCGGCTCCTTCCCAAGGGGTAAGCAAATGCCCGCCGCCTCCCGCGCTCAACGACCCGATTGACGGCTTGGTAGCGTCAATCCTACCCGTGCCGTCTTACGCCCCCCTTACGCCGTCAACCGTCGCTTATTGCTGGATCACTGCTTGCCGGTCGCGGTGTTCTCAGCGAAGGCCGGCATCCCGGGCGATGTACTCGCCCAGCGCCGCCCAGTCCTTCTCGCCGTAGCCGGCAGATATGGCGGCGAGATGGCGCTCGCGGATAAGACCGGCCGTCGGCAGCGGCACGCCGGTTCCGGCGCCGGCGTCGAGCGCAAGCTCGACATCCTTCAACCCGAGCTTGAGCGCAAACGTCGGCTCGAAGTCCCTGTCCACCATGCGCTGCCCGTAGCTCTTGTACGCCGGA
>DASPGR010000202.1:0-10057 GCA_035620515.1 Burkholderiales bacterium
ATTTTCGCTTGCGCTTCGCCGCGATGCGCATCCTCAATGCATTGAGACGGATGAACCCCTCCGCGTCCGCCTGGTCGTAGGCGCCGCGGTCCTCCTCGAAGGTCGCGATGGCCGGATCGAACAATGAATTGCGGCGAGACGAGCGCCCGGTCACCATGACCGTTCCCTTGTAGAGCTTTACGCGGACGATCCCGTTCACGCTTCTCTGGGTGTGGTCGATCAGCGCCTGCAGCGCGCGCCGCTCGGGGCTGAACCAGTAGCCGTTGTAGATCAAGCGCGCGTAGCGCGGCATGAGATCGTCCTTCAGCGCGAGCACCTCGCGGTCCAGCGTGATCGACTCGATCGCGCGGTGGGCCTTGAGCATGATCGTGCCGCCCGGCGTCTCGTAGCAGCCGCGCGATTTCATTCCCACGTAGCGGTTCTCCACGATATCGAGCCGGCCCACGCCGTGGCGGCCCCCGAGCCGGTTGAGCGCGGTGAGAACGCCCGCCGGGGTGAGACGGCGCCCGTTCACCGCGACGATGTCCCCCTTGCGGTATTCGAGCTCGACATACTGCGGCCGGCCGGGCGCCTTCTGCGGAGAGGCCGTGATGCGCCACATCGACTCCTCCGGCTCGAAGTCGGGATCCTCGAGGATGCCACCCTCATAGGAGATGTGAAGGAGATTGGCGTCCATGGAGTAGGGCGCGACGCCCTTTTTCGTCTTTCCTTCGACCGGGATGCCGTGCTGCTCGGCGTAGAGGAGGAGCTTCTCGCGCGACGTGAGGTCCCACTCGCGCCACGGGGCGATCACCCGGATGCCCGGCTCGAGCGCGTAGTAGCCAAGCTCGAAGCGCACCTGGTCGTTTCCTTTTCCGGTCGCGCCATGCGCCACCGCGTCGGCTTTCACCTTGCGCGCGATCTCGATCTGGCGCTTGGCGATGAGCGGCCGGGCAATGGACGTGCCGAGGAGATATTCGCCTTCGTAGACGGCGTTGGCGCGGAACATCGGGAACACGAAATCGCGCACGAACTCCTCGCGCAGGTCGTCGACGAAGATCTCCCGCACCCCGAGCTTGCGGGCCTTGGCGCGGGCGGGCGCGAGCTCCCCGCCCTGTCCGATGTCCGCCGTGAACGTGACCACTTCGCAGCCGTAGGTGTCCTGCAGCCACTTGAGTATGACCGAGGTGTCCAGCCCGCCGGAGTAGGCGAGCACTACTTTCCGGATCGTGTTCATTGCGTTACGTTGACCAGAGATCGCCCTGCGTCTTGATACGCCCGAGCAGCAGGTACTCCATCAGCGCCTTCTGTGTATGCAGCCGGTTTTCCGCCTCGTCCCACACCACGCTCTGGGGGCCGTCGATCACGTCGGCGGAGACTTCCTCGCCGCGGTGCGCGGGCAGGCAGTGCATGAAGACCGCGTCCTTCTTCGCGACCTTCATCATTTCGCGATCCACGCGCCAGGCCTCGAAGTCGCGCTTGCGCTCCGCGTCCTCGGCCTCGTCGCCCATGCTGGTCCATACGTCGGTCGTGATGAGGTCAGCGCCCTTCGCCGCCTGCATGGGGTCTTCGAATTCCTCGTAGTGGTCGGTGCCGTAGAGCCCGGCGCGCTCGGGCTCAACCTCGTAGCCCGCGGGAGTCGAGACGTGAACATTGAAGTCGAAGAGCTCGGCAGCCTGCAGCCAGGTATTGCACACGTTGTTCGAGTCCCCGATCCACGCCACGGTCTTGCCGCGAATGCTGCCGCGATGCTCGACATAAGTATAGAGGTCGCCGAGGATCTGGCAGGGATGGTACTCGTTGGTGAGCCCGTTTATCACCGGCACGCGCGAGAACTGCGCGAAGCGCTCGATGATGGCCTGCTCGAACGTGCGGATCATGACGATGTCGACCATGCGCGTGATGACCCGGGCGACATCCTCCAGCGGCTCGCCTCTCCCCATCTGCGTGTCGCGGGTCATCAGCGTGATGACCGAGCCCCCGAGCTGGTGCATGCCGGCCTCGAAGGACACACGCGTGCGCGTCGAATGCTTCTCGAAGACCATCGCCAGCGTGCGGTCGCGCAGCGGCTGGTAGGGGCTGTAGCGCTTGAACATGCCCTTGATCCATCCCGTGCGCGCAAAGAGATACTCGTATTCCTCGAGCGAGAAATCCTTGAACTGCAGGTAATGACGGGTTTCCATGGGGGCGAGCCCGCACGCCCGCGCTCAGCCCGACTGGGCGGCGGCTTGCGGGGCGCTGTGCTTCTCGAGGTGCGCGGTGATCAACGGAACGAGCGCCGAGATGAGGAGCTCCGCCTCCTCCCGCTTCATGATGAGCGGCGGCAGCAGACGGATGACGTTGTCAACGGTCACATTGACGAGCACGCCCTTCTCGAGCGCCTGCTGCACGAGCTCGCTGCATGGCTGCTCGAGCTCGATTCCGATCATGAGGCCCTTGCCGCGGATTTCCCTGATGCCGCGCAGCCCGGCGAGGCGCTGGGCCAGCGCGCTGCGGATGAAATCGCCGATCCGCACGGCGTTCTCCATCAGCCGCTCCTCCTCGATGATGGAGAGCGTGGCGAGCGCCGCGGCGCAGCAGAGCGGGTTGCCGCCAAAAGTCGAGCCGTGGCTCCCCGGCTTGAAGAGCTGTGCCGCAGGGCCGGCCGCAAGGCAGGCGCCGATCGGCACGCCGTTTCCGAGTCCCTTGGCGAGCGGCATCACGTCCGGCTTGATGCCGGAATGCTGGAACGCGAACCACCGCCCGGTGCGGCCCATGCCGCTTTGCACTTCATCGAGCATGAGGAGCCAGCCGTTGGCCTCGCAGATCTCCCGCAGCCCGGCAAGATACCCGTCGTGGCAGATGTTGACGCCGCCTTCGCCCTGAAGCAGCTCGACCAGCACCGCGACCACGCTGCGGTTGTTCTCCGCGACGCGCCGCACCGCTTCGAGGTCGTCGAAGGGCACGCGCACGAAACCGGACACCAGCGGCTCGAAGCCGGCCTGGACCTTGCGGCTCCCCGTCGCGGAAAGGGTTGCCAGGGTGCGCCCGTGGAACGCCTTGTCCATGACGATGATGGACGGCGACTCGACACCCTTCTTGTGGCCGAAGAGCCGCGCGAGCTTGATCGCCGCCTCGTTGGCCTCGCAGCCCGAGTTGCAGAAGAAGACATTCTCCATGCCCGAGATTGCCGACAGGCGATCGGCGAGGCGCTCCTGGAGCGTGATTTCGTAGAGGTTCGATGTGTGCACGAGCGTGCCGACCTGCTCGCGCAGCGCGGCCACGTACTTGGGATGCGAGTGCCCGAGGCCGCAGACCGCGATCCCTGCTACGCCGTCCAGATAGCGCTTGCCCTGCGCATCCCATAACCAGCAGCCTTCGCCGCGCACGAACGCGACCGGAAGCCGGGCGTAGGTGTTCATGACATGCGACATGACGAATGACCCCAAAAGCGAGCACGGCGGCTCACGCCGCCGTGCTGTTCTACCGGCAATTCTGTCTGATAAGGTGCTGCGGCGCAAGAGAAACCGCGAGACTTCGCCCGGGTACCGGGCGCTCCCGCGCCGCCGCGAGATCGGCAGCCTTGCTCTACGCCATTGCCTTGATGCGTGCCGCGAGACGGCTCTTGTGGCGCGCAGCGGAGTTCTTGTGAATGATGTTCTTGTCGGCGATCGAGTCGATGATCGAAGCGGAGCGCTGGAACACGTCGCGCGCCGCCTTCTTGTCGCCGGCGGAGATCGCCTTGCTCACGTTTCTGACGGCGGTGCGAAGCTCCGAGCGCAGCGCGGCATTGTGTTGCCGCCGCTTCTCGGCCTGGCGGGCGCGTTTGCGTGCCGATGCGATATTGGCCATGTGCGGTAAACTCCGGAATTTGAATCGGAAAAAGGGCAGTATGATACGGATTTGCCGGGACTTGCGCAAGGCGGGAGGTGGCGCGCGATGAACCTGCTCAGGGCGCTCGCCACGGTCAGCGGGATGACCCTCGTCTCGCGGGTGCTCGGGTTCGTCCGCGATCTTGTCATCGCGCGTGTTTTTGGCGCTGGCCTCCTGACTGACGCGTTTTTCGTCGCGTTCAAGATCCCCAATCTGATGCGCCGGCTCTTTGCCGAGGGCGCTTTCTCGCAGGCTTTTGTTCCGATCCTCGGCGAATACAAGAATCGTCGCGGCGAGGGGGCAACCCGGCTCCTCGTCGATCATGTCGCAGCGACTCTCGCCACAACGCTCTTCGTCGTGTCCGTGATCGGCGTGCTTCTCGCGCCCCTGATCATCTACGTGACGGCGCCGGGCTTCGTTGCGACGCCCGAAAAGTTCAACCTGACGGTGGAACTGCTGCGCATCACGTTCCCTTACATCCTCTTCATTTCGCTCGTCGCCCTGGCGGGGGGGATCCTCAATACCTACAGCCGGTTCTCGGTGCCGGCCTTCACTCCGGTGCTGCTCAATCTATCGTTCATCGGGTTTGCCTTGTGGGGCGCGCCCTACTTCGACCCGCCGGTGAAGGCGCTCGCGTGGGCCGTGTTCGCGGGCGGCATTGCGCAGCTCATCTTCCAGCTGCCGTTCCTGGCGCGGATCGGCATGGTGCCGCGCCTGCGGCTCGACCTCAAGGACGAAGGCGTCCGGCGCGTGCTGCGGCAGATGGGGCCTGCGGTGTTCGGCGTCTCGATCGGCCAGGTGAGTCTCGTCATCAACGTCATCTTCGCCTCGTTCCTCGTGACGGGCAGCGTGTCCTGGCTCTACTACGCGGACCGCCTCATGGAGTTTCCGACGGGACTGCTGGGCGTGGCGCTGGGCACGATCCTGCTGCCGAGCCTGTCGCGCCACCACGCGGAGCGGTCGCCGCAGCAGTATTCGGCCCTGCTCGACTGGGGTTTGCGGCTCACGCTGCTTCTGGCCGCGCCCGCGGCCGCAGCCCTGGCGTTGCTCGCAGTGCCGCTCGTCGCGACGCTTTTCCACTATGGCGCGTTCACTGCCGAGGACGTCTTCGCGACGCGGCGCGCGGTCGTCGCCTACAGCGTGGGGCTTATCGGGCTCATCCTGGTGAAGGTGCTGGCGCCGGGTTTCTACGCGCAGCAGGACATCCGCACCCCGGTCAGGATGGCTCTGGTGACGCTGGGCGTGACGCAGCTCATGAACCTGACATTCATCTGGTGGCTCAAGCACGCGGGCTTGGCGCTCGCGATCGCGCTGGGCGCCTGCTTGAACGCGACCTTGCTCCTGCGCGGCCTCAGGCGGCGCAGCATTTATTCGCCGCTTCCCGGCTGGTCCGTGTTTCTCGTCAAGCTCGGCATTGCGGTCTTCGCCATGTGCGCGGTCGTGTGGTACGCATCGGGCCCCGATGCCGCGTGGCTCGCGATGGGCGCGGCAGAGCGCGCACTGCGGCTGAGTTCGGTCGTCATACTGGGGGTGCTGGCGTATTTCTGCGCGCTCTGGGTGCTTGGCTTTCGACTGCGGGACTTTGCGCGCGAGAGCGCAACGTGATCGGCTGAATGTGGGTTTTGCCGCTCATGCTATGATCGCGCGAATTCCTGGGCGATTCTGGAGGAGGCACAATGGATCGACGCGAATTTCTGAAGTCCGGGACCGCGGTCCCGGCGGCTGCGGCACTCTACGGGCTGCCCGGTCTGGCGATGGGGGCCGCACCGTCCGAGTGGCGTGTGTTTGAAGTGACGGCGGAAGTCGAGGTCCTGCAGCCGGCGGGCGTGACGCGCGTCTGGCTGCCGGTGCCGCTCACGTCCGACACGGACTATCAGAAGGGGCTGGGAAACAGCTGGAGGGCGGACGGCGGCGACGTTGCTTTTTCTCAGGAGACGAAATACAGCCTGGGCATTGTCGGCGCTGAGTTTCCCGCGTCGGCCAAGACGCCGCGACTGGCGCTGGTCAGCCGGTTTGCGACGCGTGACCGTGCCGTCGATCTCTCCGCCCGCGGCCGTACGGCACCCGAAGCCCCGGCGGTTCTAAAACTCAATCTTCAGCCGACAGAACTCCTGCCGACCGACGGGATCGTGCGCGACACCGCGCGCGAGATCACCAGGGGGGCGACGTCCGACGTTCAAAAAGCGCGTGCCATATACGAATGGGTCGTCGAGAACACCTTCCGCGACCCGAAAGTGCGCGGCTGCGGATGGGGCGACATCAAGACCATGCTGGAGACGCGCAACTTTGGCGGCAAGTGCGGCGACTTGAACGCATTGTTCGTGGGTCTTGCCCGGGCGGCGGGCGTGCCCGCGCGCGACGTCTACGGTGTCCGGGTCGCGCCGTCGATGCTCGGCTACAAGAGCCTCGGCGCCGGTACCGAGGTGATCAGCAAGGCGCAGCATTGCCGCGCGGAGTTCTATGCGCAGGGAATCGGCTGGGTCCCGGTGGATCCCGCGGACGTGCGCAAGGTGGTGCTCGAGGAGCCGCCCGGCAAGCTGGCACTCAACCATGAGAAGGTTGTTGCGGCGCGCAAGCGGCTCTTCGGGAGCTGGGAGATGAACTGGCTCGCGTACAACTATGCGCATGACGTGCGCTTTCCGGGATCGACGGGGCCGGCAGTGCCCTACTTCATGTATCCCAATGGGGAGACGAAGAACGGCCGCCTCGATCAGCTCGACCCCGGCTCATTCAAGTACACCCTCAGCGCGCGCGAGCTGAAGCTCGCATGATGAACCGCTGTGCCGGCGCGCCCCGCGGCGCGCTGACACACTACGTCCGCCACCGCGTCTCGTGGCTGTTGTGCGGCACGTTGTTGTGCGGACTTGCGCTTGTCCCGTTCCCCGGTGCGGCAGCCGAGCTCAAGACATGGAGCGGTGGCCCGGCCCCGGCGTTCGACCTGGCGGCGTTGGACGGCAGGCCCTACCGGCTTGCCGGCCTGCGCGGCAGCGTCGTGCTCATCAATTTCTGGGCCACATGGTGCGCCCCGTGTCGCGAAGAGATGCCTTCAATTCAACGTCTGACGCAAAGGTTGGCAGGGCGTCCCTTCGTTGCGCTCGTGATTAACCTCGACGAGCCCGAGACGCGAATTCGCAAGTTCTTGTCGGAAACATCCCTGGATCTCACCGTGCTGCTCGACCCCGGGCGGCAGGCCGCGAAGGCGTGGAATGCTCGCATCCTGCCGGCCAGCTTTGTCGTCGGGCCGGACGGTGTGATCCGTTATAGCGTGGTTGGCGAGATCGACTGGAACGACGAGCAGGTGGCAAAGCGAATCTCGGAGCTTCTGCCTGCCAGGCGATGATCCGTCTGCCGCATTCAAAGCTCGTAGCTTGATCCCTCGCCCTTGAGCGTCGCATCGACGACCGCGCGCTTGAGGTGGGGCGCGAACATCTCGATGAAATCGTAGACGTAGCCCCGGAGATAGGCATTCGGGCGCAGCCCGATGCGCGCCATGCTGGGCTCGAAAAGGTGGCTCGCGTCGATCAGCCGCAGCCCCATGTCGCGGGCCGGGTCGAAGGCCATCTTCGCCAGGATGCCGATACCGAGGCCCATTTCCACGTAGGTCTTGATGACGTCAGCATCGATCGCCGTGAGCACGACGTCGGGCACAAGGCGCTTCTGGTCGAATGCGCGCTTGATGGGCGAGTCCCTCGCAAGCGCAAAGTCGTAGGTGATGATGGGATAGCGCGCGACGGCTTCCAGCGTGAGCGGCTTCTCGCGCAGTAACGGGTGCCGGAGCGGCGTAATGACGCAGCGGTTCCATTGATGGCAAGGCAGCAGAACGAGCCTTTCGTAGAGCTCGGCGGCCTCGGTGGTGATGGCGATGTCCGCTTCACCGGACCGGACGAGGCCAGCGATGTACTCCGGGCTGCCCTGGCGCAGGGAGAGCCGAACCTTGGGATAGCGCTGGCTGAATCGGCTCACCACAGGGGGCAGGGCGTAGCGGGCCTGTGTGTGAGTGGTCGCTACTACCAATGAGCCGCTGCCCTGCGCGCCGAACTCGCGTGCGACCTGCTTCAGGTTCTCGGTGTCCTGGAGGATCCGCTCGACGATCGCGAGGATCGCCCGACCCGGTTCCGTCATGTCGATGATCCGCTTTCCATGGCGCACCAGGAGATCGACCCCGAGCTCGGTTTCGAGCTGGCGGATCTGCTTGCTGATACCCGGTTGCGAGGTATGCAGGGCTTCCGCCGCCTCCGATAGGTTGAGATCTCGCTTGGCGATCTCCTTCAAATACCTGAATTGCTGTAACTTCATGATATTACGTTAAATGCATATACGTTATAAGAGTCTAACACAATATTCTTTTGATATATAAAGCAGCCGGAATAGCATTGCGCCTCTACGGGATAGCAGTCGGATACAGGTGTATTGCTACGATGAAATCGACCAACGGCTCGTCGAGGAACGGGTCGCGCAGTTCCGTGATCAGACGCGGCGGTTCCTTGCTGGCCAGCTTTCCGACGACGACTTCCGCCCGCTGCGCCTGAGAAACGGGCTCTATATCCAGCGCTATGCGCCAATGCTGCGCGTGGCGATCCCGTACGGACTGCTCAGCTCACGCCAGCTGCGCAAGCTTGCCTACATCGCGCGCACCTGGGATCGGGGCTACGCGCACTTCAGCACGCGGCAGAACCTGCAATTCAACTGGCCGCGGCTGGAAGACGTGCCCGACATCCTCGCCGAGCTCGCCACGGTGCAGATGCACGCGATTCAGACCAGCGGCAACTCCTTCCGCAACATCACGACCGATCACTACGCGGGCGTCGCGCGGGACGAGATCGTGAACTCTTTCGTCTGGTGCGAGGTGCTGCGGCAATGGTCCACGTTCCACCCGGAGTTCTCGTTCCTGCCGCGCAAGTTCAAGATCGCGGTGAACGGCGCAGAAGCCGATCGCGCTGCAATATTCCTGCACGACATCGGCCTGCAGGCGCTGCGCGACGACGGCGGGGCGGTCGGATTCCGCGTGACCGTGGGCGGCGGCATGGGGCGCACGCCGATTGTCGGGCACGTGATCCGCGAGTTTCTGCCGTGGCCGCATCTGCTCACCTACGTTGAGGCCATCCTTCGCGTCTACAACCGCTACGGCCGGCGCGACAACATCCACAAGGCGCGCATCAAGATCCTCGTCAAGGCGCGCACCCCGGAGAAGTTCCGCCAGGAAGTCGAGGCGGAATGGGCGCACTTGAAGGACGGCCCGGCCACGCTGACCAGTGACGAATTGCGGCGCGTCGAGGACCGGTTCTCGCGACCGCAGCATGAGTCCCTCAACGGCGACGATGCCGGCCATCTCGCCCGTCTCGCCACCGAGCCGGCGTACTCCGCGTGGGTGAAGCGCAATGTCCACCCCCACCGGGTTGCAGGCTATGCCGCAGTGACTCTGTCGCTCAAAAAGACCGGCGTGCCGCCGGGCGATGCGACCGCGGACCAGATGGATGCGATCGCCGGCCTGGCGGACCGCTACAGCCAGGGCGAGTTGCGCGTCTCTCACGAGCAGAACCTGATCCTAGCCGATGTGCGCCAGTACGATCTGCATGCCCTGTGGAGCGAAGCGAAGGCGCTGGGGCTCGCGACGCCCAACATTGGCCTGCTCAGCAACATCATTTCCTGCCCCGGCGGAGATTTCTGCTCGCTCGCCAACGCGAAGTCGATTCCGGTCGCGCAGGCGATTCAGGAGCGCTTCGACCGCCTCGATTACCTTCACGACATCGGCGAGCTGGACCTTAACATTTCGGGCTGCATGAATTCCTGCGGCCACCACCACGTCGGCCACATCGGGATACTGGGCGTCGACAAGAATGGCGAGGAGTGGTACCAGATCTCCATCGGCGGCAATCAGGGCCTGACGCGCCCCGGCGCGCCCGCGGCGCTCGGCAAGGTCATCGGCCCCTCGTTCGCACGCGAGCAGATCCCCGACGTGATCGAGAAGCTGATCGAGGTCTATCTCTGGCTCCGCGACAGCGAGGAAGAACGCTTCGTGGATGTCGTCTGGCGCACCGGCATCGAGCCTTTCAGGAAACACGTGTATGGCACTCATCATCAAAGGCAGGAACGTCGTAACCGATCCCTGGTTGCGGCTTGAGCTGAATGCGGACGGCAGCGTCCCGCCGGCGCCCGGCGGGGGCGACATCATCGTGCCGCTTGCCATGTGGCGGGAGCAGCGCCCGCACCTAAGCGCACGCCCGAG
>DASPGR010000203.1:0-12072 GCA_035620515.1 Burkholderiales bacterium
CCGCTTGTTGATGCCCGCCAGGTCCTTCTGGTAGGCCTCGTACACCGGCCAGAAGCCCTTCGCCTCCTCCTCGGTCAGCTGCATGTTGGCGGCGACGACGAGCTTCTTGTCGGCCTTGATCTTCTCCGCGAGGATCTGCATGTCGGAGGCGGTCTGGGCGGCGGCAGGCAGCGCAAGCAACGCAACAACTGCGAACAACACCAGTCGAGCAAGCTTCATCTCACTTCTCCTTTCGGTCAGTTTGAGTCAATTCTTCCCTTGTCCCGCGTTTTCTGCCCGCGGCTGGTCTATGTCGGAGATCCACGACTCCAGCAGCCGGTAGGTCACGGCGAGGACCGTCGGCCCCACGAAGAGGCCAATGATCCCCATGCTGATCAGCCCTCCGATCACGCCCACGAAGATCAGGAGCAGCGGCAGGTCCGCACCGCGCTTGATGAGGATGGGGCGCAGGACATTGTCCATCGAGCCCACGATGACGGTCCAGACCAGGAGCACCGTGCCCCACACCGGATCGCCCGTCCAATAGAGCCACCCCACCGCTGGCGCCAGAATTAGTATCGGACCGAGTTGCGCGATGCACAGTATGAATATGATCGCGGTCAGCACCGTGGCGTACGGAATCCCAGCCACCGCGAGGCCGATGCCGGCGAATGTCGACTGCACGACCGCGGTGACGACGACGCCAAGCGCGACGGCGCGGATCGCCTGCCCGGCGAGCACGACGGAGCTCTCGCCGCGTTCGTCGGCGAGCCGCCGCGCGAAGCGGCGCACGCCGCGCACTGCGGTCTCCCCCATCGAGTAGAGGATGGCGGTGATGATCACGATAAGCAGGAATTGCAGCATCATGAGCCCGAAGCCGCCCGCCCGGGCCGCGAACCACTGGACCGCCTGGCGCGCATAAGGCGTCGCCCGCGCCACGAGGTCCGCGGCGGGGGTCGCAGCCAGCAGCTGCCATTCTTTGGCAATCTTCTCCCCGACGAGCGGCACTTGCTGCACCCATTGCGGCGGGGTCGGTATTCCAGAGGCAGCGACGGCCTTGGCCCAGGCGACCAGTTCGTCCGCGTGGTCCACTATGGTCGCAACCGCGACCACGATGGGCACCACCAGCACGAGCAGCATCACGACCGTCATCACGGTGACCGCGGCCCAGCGCCGCCCGCCCAGCCGCGCCTGCACGCCCAGCATCATCGGCCAGGTCGCGACCACGATCATGGTGGCCCAGATCGTCGCGCCAAGAAACGGTTGCAATATCCACAGGCACGCAACGATCATCAGCCCGATCACGAGCACTGCGAGCGTGATGCGCGCAAGGTCGCGCGAGGGTGGCGGAGGATTCATAGGGTGGTGGAATGATACCTGTTAAAGGGGACGCACACTTCTAGAACCGGAAGGTCGCTGCCAGCGCTGGCCCGCTGAAGCGCATGTCCTGGATGAGCTTGTCGCCCTTCTGGTCGTAATAGAGATGGCGATAGGCGAGCAACACGTCGCCCCACTTGAACCCGTATCCGATTCCGGTCATCCCCTGCCAGGTCAGTTGCGAGGAGCCGGTGCCGGCGTCGAGATAGTAAGGGACGAACCAGTTGCTATCGCCCGGCCTTACTTTTCCGCGTACTCCGATTATGCCATCCCACAGATCCACCTTCTGCGAGAAGCTTCCCGATTGCGGAAGCAGGCCGATCGGTCCCGCGAGTTGCCAGTCGACCTCGCCCTCGAGGCCCGCGTAGCGCAATCCACCGAGCACTTCGAACGTCGACGTGCTGGTGCGGGAAACGGTGTAGCTTGCGGCGAGCTGCCAGACCAATCCCTTGAGGCCGGTTCGGGTATTGGCGTTGACCGGGACTTGCACGATGCCTCCCGGGCCGGTGACCGATTTCACCGCACCCTCTTCGTTCGAGAAATCCAGGTAGATGAGATCGGTGATGATTGCCCAGCGGCCCCTGCGCGCCTCGCCTGCAAGAAACAAGGCAAAGTCGAGGTTCTCCAGGTAGTCGTTCGGACCCACCCCAACGGAGGGACTCCCTCCCGCGCCCGGAGGGACACTGAATTTCAAGGTCCCGTCGACATTGGGCAGCCACAAGTAAGGCGCGACCGAGAACTCCCAGCGCTCGGCGGACAAGCCCGCGGTCTGCGCAGTGGCGCACGGCGCCGCGAAGAGGCCGATCGCCAGCGCCAGGATGGACCAATCTCGCCGCACGTCTTCGAGGCACCGCCCCGTCACTGCACTTGCAGACGGGAACGTGCTCAACGCACGAGCGTCTGCACGACGAGGGAGCGCTGCTTCCAGAACATTCCGTTGAGCCGCATCGAGACCTTCTCGAGCGCACCCAGGGGCGGGTCGGCGAACTCAAGCACCGCGGCCGGGCGCGAGCCGTCCCCCTCGACGCGCTGCATCTGTATGCACTGCAGTTCCGGGGCGTACTTCCTGACGAATTCGCGGACCTCCCCGTCGGGCGTTCCTGGCGCGATGTTGCCGATCCACAGTCTATTTGACATTTCTTGCTCCTTGCAAACGTCCGTCCGCGCGCGCCGCGGCACTGCCCGCGCTCAAGCCATTATATTCACGCCGCCGTCCACGTAGAAGAAACAGGTTGATCTAGATCAAGCCGGCAACCCCCCCCCCGGACGCAAAGACATTACGGCGACTCGGTGCGCCAGCTCGCCGGATCGGCCCCCATTTTCTCGCCGAGATCGGCCAGCTCGTTCATCACCTCCTTCACGAACGAGCCTGGCTTGGGCGGCACCCATTCATCGGGCACGGCCATGACGCGCACCTCCACTTCCACATTGCGCTTAAGCTTTGCGATCTCCGCCATCGCAAAGAGATGGCGCATGGAATTCACGGTGGAGGTCTGCGTGGCCATGATCGTGGCACGACTCATTATGTCGGGCCAGCGCTCCTGCGTCACCTGGGGCGGAAACCGGAACTGGTTGTTGAAGATGACCCAGTAGCGCAGTCGCGGCATCGCCACCTCGGGGTGCCTCGCGCTCCACATCGCGGGCAGGCCTTCGTCTTCCTGCGTTCGCCCGCCGTAGAGAATGTTTCCGGTGATTGCGCCGTCGATGTAGAGATAATCACCGATTCCGCGCGCCGGGAAAACTGCGGGGATGCCTGCGCTGGCCAGCAGGATCGTGCGCACACGGTCCTCATCGTTGCTTGCCAGGGCCTTCCTGGCCTCGGCGACGATGTCCCACGCGTGCATGTCGCCGAAGTCGATGTTCGTGGTGTTGACGAGCAGCCCGCGACCGGTGGGCTCCGCCGCCGCGATGCGCTCGATCATGGAGCGGTCCAGCGCCGCGCGCAGGTCGCGCTCCAGACCGGGCAGGATGAAGAACGACGGATTGTTCGGCAGGAAGAACAACAACCCCCGCGATACCGCCACGTCCTCCTGCGGATTGCGGTAGAGCTGGACGATGCGGTCGATGGATTGATCATCGCCCAGGAAGGCGAAAGGCGCGATCAGCGCGCCGGTGCTGACCCCCGTCACCACATCGAACTGCGGGCGCGCCAGCGCACCCTTGACGCGACCCCACCCCTTGAGCACTCCTGCGCCAAACGCGCCCCAGTCCCCGCCGCCGGAGATGACCAGCACATCTATGGTCGGTCGCTCCATTGTCCCGGCGGCCTTGGCGCGGCTGACCTTTTCCTCGGCGCGCTTCAGCAGCTTCTCCCGTACCTGGTGCACTTCGGCCGTTCTCGCCGCGACGTCGGCGTTACGGGCCGCAACCAGTTCTTCCATGGTCCGGTCCGGCCGCTTTTCCATAGCGCAGCCAGCGAGCATCGTGCCAATCAGCGTGACCGCCGCGAGTGTCAATGAATGGCTTAGCCTCATGGGCGGGCTTTCAGCGTATGAACGTCTGGACGACGAGAAAGCGTTCCTTGCAGAACATGCCGTTGAGGCGCATCGAAACCGACTCGCGGATGGAGATCTACGGACGCTTCCAGCTCTTGTCGGGATTGTATCTCGTGATCTTCCTGGCGGCGGCCTCGGTGTCCGGCCCGAGATCCTTTTCGTAGATGACGCCATCGTGGTTCACGATGAAGGTCATGACGCCCGAGTTGCCGTAGGTCGCCGGCCAGGCAACGAGCGCGAATCCGCCGAGCATCTTGCCCTGCGCCACGTAATCGTAGGCGCCGCCGGATGCGCTCGGTCCTTGCCCCCTCAGGATGCGGTAGTGATAGCCGTGGTACGAATCATCGCCCTTGGTGTAGCCCTCCGCTTTCGCGCTGGCGTAAAGAGGGCCCAGAGGACTCGGCTTCTCGCCCGCTTTGGTAGCAAAGTAGAGCCCGTCACGATTGCGCCGCGCGCTGGTGAATTTCTGGGCGTAGTGGAAAAGCTTGTCGCCCTGCGGGTTGCGCAGGTAGTACTCGCGCTGCGCGTCCACGTACGCCAGCACTGCCTGCATCGCCGACAATTCGTTCCTCCCGATGCGCCGGTTGAGAATCTCCTCCCTGCCCTGCTTCGTGTCGAATCGCCAGCCGGCCGCGTCTTTCACGATGGGAATAGGGAGCGGCCACTCGTCCTTGCCCACCAGGAGGGTCGCCTTTGCGTCGCCCTGTCTGACGAGCTTGTTGGCCTCGCCGTAAGCCTGCACGAAGCGCTCGCGGCCCCTCCGGTCCGACACCGCGTCCCCGGACTGGACGATGGACGCGGATCCCGGCCCCAGGACGTCCCGCATTGCCTGGGCATCCCCGGATTTCGTCGCCGCAATGAACGCGGCCGCAGCGTCCTCGGGCGTGGCAAACGTCTTGTGCTTCGTCTCCGCGGCGAGTGCTGCCGTGCCCGCGGCGATCCCGGCTGCCAGCAGCGCTGCAATGAGCGCGCGACGGGGAGTTGCGAAGCGGCTGGATCGGATCGCCGCCATCTCGAATTTCCCGCACATTTCAGTATTCATCGACATGAATCCCTCAGCAGCCCACCTTATCGGCGCCTGCCGCCGCCACCACCGCGACTAATGTTCGCGGCCGACGCGCGGCTTGATGCGCCGCGGCTGCTGAAGTCGCGTGTCTGGCTTCCGCTGCCAACGCCATCGAACGCGTCCGGCTGTCGGCTCCCGGCCCGGTCGGCGCCGGCACGGTCGCGGTCCAGGCCTTCCGGGCCCGCGCGTGCGATATCCTGCCGCCCCTGCTCGGCGCGCCCACGATACGATTCCCGGGTATCCACGCCCGGCCGCTGGCTGCCGTACTTTTGCCGGCTCCCCTGATCGCGGTATTCGACGCCCTTGCGATGCTCCGGCCTGTGCTGCCAGTCGCCGGTCTTGATGTCGGTCCTGTTGAAATTGTTGTAGGTACGGTGATCGACGTAGACGTTGCCGCCGTGCCAGTTGCAGCCGCCCCACCCTGCGCCGATGGCGATGCCGATGGTGAACCCGAAGAAAACGGTGCCCGGCGGGTAGTACACCGGAGGCGGCCAGTAATAGGGCGGGTAGGCCGGATACGGCCACGGCCCGTACACCACCGTCGTGTTGTAGGTCGGCACGTAGACCACCTGTGGATCCGTCGGCTCGATCTTGATCACGGTCGTTCCGTTCTGCTGCTCGGTCGAGATCTTCTGCTCCTTGGTGGACGTGAGATTCCCCGCTGCCTGCGCCCGCGACCGCAGTTGCTGGACCGCGGCCAGTACCTCCTTCTGCTGCGCGAGGAATGCATCCCCCAGCTTTTGCGTCCAGTCAAGCCTTTCGCTCATCATCGCGAGCGTGCCGGGGAACGCGGTCAGCGACTTCACGCTCGGATCCCAGGGCTGCTTTTCGAGCGCATCCTGCAGGGCCTTGTCCTTGAGCTCGGGATTGGCTTTCGACCACCGCGCTGCCTGCACAATCTCCAGCGGATAGGTCGAGGCCATCAGGACCTGCGCGACTAAAGCGTCGGGATAAAGCGCGATCGGCGCGACGAGCTGCTCGACCTCCTCCTTCTTAAACGCCGGCGGTTCCTGGGCCAGCAGCGGCAGGGACAGTGCCACGAATACGAATGCGGCAAGGGCCCAGGATTTCGTGAGGATGCGATTCATGTGGAGCACGCGCAAAGTATTAGTTTCTCACACGCACGTGCGTCGCGCGCGCACCGGGTTGATCTGCATCAAACGCCATTGGGCCAGCCCGTCAGGTTCGCACCCCAGGGTTCAATCGGATTTTGGCAGGTTCCTTTTCGATCCCCTGGCCGTGAAAGTGCTAGGATGCCCCGGTGGATCGTCAGCTGTCGAGGATTGCTTGAAAGCACGCGAGCTGAGGCGGTTGTTCTTCTCCGAGCTGCTGAGCGGAATGAAGGTGGTCTGGCCGATATTGTCCGGGCTGCTCAGTGTCATGGTGGCCCTGGGAATCGTGATCGGCCTGCTCGAAGACTGGTCGATCCTGGACTCCATCTACTTTGCTTTCGTTTCCGGGCTCACCATTGGCTACGGCGATTTCGCGCCAACGCAACCGCTTGCGCGCGTTCTCGCCATCGGGATCGGACTGACCGGCGTATTGCTGGTGGGCCTCATCGTCGCAATTGGCGTGCGCGCACTCGAAAGCGCTTCAAAGCGCCACCTCGAAGAGTAACAGCCCCGGTCAGTAGCGCGCCCTGAGATAGAGCTGCGGCGCCCAGTACCAGTACTCGAGCCTGCCCTGCAGGGAATTTTTCGTCACCTTGATGTCAAGCAGGACGGCCTCAACCGCCAGGCCGAGACCCATGTGCTTCGCGAAGCGATACTCGGCGCTTGTCCGCGCGGCGTAGAGATCACCCTTCACGTTGAGGGGGTCCTTGTCGTAACTGATCTTCAGGACTCCGCCCTGCAGGCCCGCGGACCAGAGCGACGAAAAATTATGCTCGTAGCGCAGGCCGATCAGCGGCAGCGGCACGTTCACGCTGGCGCTCACATCGTTGTCGATGTCTTTGCCGCCTGTAGACGCCGAGCCGTGCGCCGTGAACCTCAGGCTCGACCAATAGATCCCCACGGTGGCGGCGAGCTCATCGTAGTCACGCTTGAGGAACGAATAGGAGTAGGTCAGCGGAACGAACCGCACCCTGAGTTCCGTGTCAACCGTGGTGCCCGCCGGATAGATTTCATCCCCGACCTGAAGCTCGCGCGGAGCGGTCCCCGACCCGCTCAACTTGAACTGGTTGTAGTTGAGCCCGATCCGGTGACGGGGAGCAAACCGCCACTCGGCGTTCACCCAGTACGAAGTCTGCTGATTTTCAAGGCCAAGATCATTTCTCAGGTTCACGTCGCTGCCCTGGGACTGATTGTCGACCCGCAGCTTCGAGCTGAATGAATTCCAGCTCACTCCCAGCCCGAAGGCAAATCGCTCCTCGCCCGGCTGGATGACATCCGGCTGCCCGAAGGCGGGCGGCACGACGCCTCCCAGAATGCAGGCCAGAAGCAGCGTCGTAGCGGACCGATCCATACCGGCTTCTCCCCTCAGGCTGCAATCGTTTGACTGCCTCAGCCCGCGGGCGGCAACGCGGGGAGGAAGTAGAACATCAGCGCGATCACCAGGTAGACCGTGATCAACTGGACGCCCTTGTACCAGTTAGACCGTCCGTCGCCCGCAATCAGCGCTCCGATCAGCACGGCCATGAAGAGCGATCCGATTTCCGGACGGCTGAAAGACAGCTCGAGCGGCCTCGGCGCCACGAAGTAGCTGGCGAGCACCAGCAGCGGCGCGACGAAGAGCGCGATCTGGATGCAGCTTCCCAGCGCGATGCCCACCGCCAGGTCCATCTTATTTCTGCGCGCCATCGCGATTGCCGATCCGCTTTCCGCGGCGCCGCCGACGATGGCGAGGAACACGATGCCGATGAATACCTGCGACATGCCGAGCGCCTGGCCGGTCCCCTCCGCGGCTCCGACCAGGATCTCGCTCATCCAGGCCGCAAGCACCGAAGCGACGACGAGGCTTGCAACCGCCCGCGGCAGGCTCCATCGCGCCCCCTCGTGCGCCTCCTCCCCGCTTTCGGCCTTGAAGAAGTCGGGATGGGTTCCCAGCATGAATACGAGGTAGAGCGCGTACGCCGCGAGCAGCACGACCGCGAGCCCGATATTGAGGAGCGCCTCCTCGTGCAGCGTTTCATGGGCGCCGAAGAACCGACTGAACGCGCTCGGGACCGCGAGGCTGATCGCCGCGATCAGCATCATGGAGCTATAGACGCGCGCGGCGCCGGCGTTGTAGGTCTGGTCGCGATACCGGATCCCGCCGAGAAGGAAGGCAACACCGAGCGCAAGCAGCAGGTTCGCGAGAATCGCGCCAATCAGCGACGCCCGCACCATGTCGAGCAGGCCGGCCTTGAGCGCGACGATCGCGATGATCAGCTCCGGGGCATTACCGAAAGTCGCGTTGAGAAGCCCTCCCACCGCGTCCCCGGTGTAGGTCGCGAGCTGCTCCGTCGCGCGCACGATGAGGCTTGCGATCGGCACGATGGCGAGCGCGGCCGTGAAAAACACCCACGGCGCCGGCGCGCCGGCGTGCTCGGCCACCAGCGTGACCGGTATGAAGACGAGAAGCCAGTTGATCGAGGGTTTCACGCAGGCAGCGCGCGCCGGGCCCTACCAGCCGCCGCCCAGGGCAAGGTGGAGGTTGACGCGCTGCACGAGCTGCTCGCTCTGGACGCGGAGCAGCGCGGTGCGCGCGCCGTATACCGCGAGCTGCTGCTGCTGGACCGCGCGCAGGTCGCCCGAGCCCACGCGGTAACGCACGTTGGCGAACTCGAGCGCGCGCTCGTTTTCCGCCACCGCCTGCGCGAGAATCGCCACACGCTGCTCGAGGCTGAATCCCGAGGACAGCGCGTTTTCCACTTCGCCGAATGCCCGCGCCCCGACGCGCCCGTACTCGGCCACCGCCAGCTTCTGCTCCGCGGTGCGGATTTCGATCTGCGACTGGAGCGCCCCGCCGAGGTAGATGGGCGCGAGCAGCGACGCGCCCGCGCTCCAGACCGGGTTGTCGCGATCCTTGAGCACGAAGAGCTCGCTCGACACGCTGGTCACGGCCGCCGTGAGCGAAATGCGCGGCAGGCGCGCCGCCTTCGCTTCCTCGGTCCGGTAGAACGCGGACGCGACGCGACGCTCGGCCGCCACCACGTCAGGCCGGCGCTCGAGCAGTTCCGCCGGCATTCCGACGGGAATCGGTCCCGGCTTCGCTGCGAGCCGCGGTGGCACCTCAACCGCCGCGGCAGGATAGCGCCCGATGAGCGTTTCGATTGCCCGCAGCGATTGGCGGTACGACAGATCGAACTGCTCCACGGAATCCCGGTAGGAATGCAGGCTCGCTTGCGCCAGCGTCACCTCGTACTCGTCGCCCTTGCCGACGCGCTGCCGGTCGCGCGCCAATGCGACCAGACGCTCAGCCGAGCGCACCATGTCCTCCGCCGCACCTTTCTGCAGCCGCGCCTCGGTGGCGAGGAACCAGCTCTTGGCGACAAGCGCGGCGATCGACTGCCGCGCGTAGTCGGCATCCAACGCAGCAGACAGGTATTGAAGCTCCGCCGCCTCGCGCCCTGCGCGCACGCGGCCCCAGAGATCGAGCTCCCAGGTCGCGAACGCGCCGACACCTTCGAGACCGCTGGAGTCGCCGCTCATCGCTCCGCCACCGCGCGCGAGCACGTTGACCTGCGGATAGAGCGTCGCGCCCGCGAGCCTGGCGTAGCCTGCCGCCTGCTCGATGCGCGCGGCCGCAACCTGCAGATCGGGATTGTACGAAAGCGCCTCCCGGACCAGGGCCTCGAGGCCGGGATCCTTGAAGGCGGCGAGCCAGCCGTCCACCACGGCTTCGGGCACGCCGCTTCGTTCACTCCACTGCTGTGGCACGGTGAGATTAGGCAGCGCCTGTCCGCGCACTTCCTCCGGCTTGGGCGGCGCAATGAGCGCGCAGCCCGCAATTGCTGCGGCCAGAACGATAGTGAGCAGGGTCCGGTGCACGCGCGCCATCTCAGTGCAGCTTGAGAATCAGATAATTGATGTACGCCCCGACGCGCAGGACCACCTTGCGGATGATATGGATCGCCGCGAGGTGCTCCGTATAGATCGCCGCGCTCCCCGCCGCGCCGGCCGCCATGAAAACCTCCTTGTCCCGCTCCGCGATGTCGAACTTGACCGCGAAGCGCCCGGGCGGCTGGGTCAGCACTCCGATCATGGGGAGCGTTCCGCTTTGCGGAAGCTGGCCCTGCCCCTGCGCCCAGATCACCGAGTCCACCTTGCCCTTGATGATACGTCCGGGATCAGTATAGAGCGTGAACTCCGCCTCGTTGCCCGGCGCTACCTGGTGCAGCTCGTTCTGGTTGAACAGCGCGACGACCTGGCCCTGCGCATCCACCAGCGTCATGACCGCGTTGAACGGCACGCCGGCCACGAATGCGCCGGGCCGCAGCTGGAGGTTGATCACGTGGCAATCGCACGGCGAGACCGTCACGGTCTGCTCGAGCTCCCAGCGCGCGTTCTCGAGCTGGGCGCGGATCTGCGCGACCTGAGCGAATTCCCCGTTCACCTTTGCGCCGAGCTTCTGCTGGACCTGCCGCTCGCCCGCCTGCGCCTGCACTTGCGTCGCGCGTGCAGCGTCGAACTGGCCTTCCAGTTCCTTGAGATTCGTTTCGGCCTGCTCGAGGTCAAACTTGCTGCCTGCTCCCGTCGCGACCAGCTCGCGGTTCTGCGCTACCCGCGTCCTGGCAAGTTCCAGCCGTGCGCCGATCTCGCGCATGCGAGCGGTCGACTGGTCGACCGCGCCTCGCGCGCCCTTCAGCGATTCCTCTAGTTCCTTCTGGGATGCCGAGGCGTTGGCGAGCTGCGCTTCGAGCTGGTTGACCGCGAGCTGGTACGGCTCCGGGTCGATCTTGAACAGGACTTCACCTTTCTTCACCAGGCGGTTGCCCTCCTCGACCGGCACTTCGATCACGCGACCCCGGACCTGCGACACGATCGGTACCGTGTACTTGAACACCCGCACGTCCGTCGAGGACGGAGCAAAGATGTTGAGCAGCAGGATTAGTATGGCCATCCCGACGATCGGGATGATCGCGACGGTGACCTGGGTCTGGGTGTTCCACGGCAGCCACTTGAACTTGATGAAGATCAGCCAGACGAAGAACGAGTAGATCCCGAGCAGCAGTGCTTCCATTACGTGCTTCCTTCCCTGGAAGCGGCCGCGCGCGCGTGCAGCGCGTCGAGCTCAGCGCGCAGGCCTGCGAGGGGCGCCGGCAGCGTGCCTTTCGCTGCCATCGCGTCGAGCTCTGTTCGCAGGTGAACGATCTCCTCGCGCATCAGCTTTCCGGCACGGGCCCGCTCGCCCATCTCCTCGAAGTAGGTCTCGTGCTTATCCACGCCGTAGGCTGCCTTGAACAGCACCGGGCGCGTATAGGCCCACAGCCACGCGATCGGCCAGAGCATGCCCCCGAACACGAGAGAGAGCAGGCACAGGACCTTGATGGATTCCTGCTGCGGGTGATGCCGCTTCTCGGCAATCTTCTCCGGCAGGATGTGGACCAGCCAGAACAGCACGATTGCCCCGATCGGGACGACGATCAGCACGAAAATCGCAATCCAGTCGGCCGCGGTATCGAGCGCTTCGCCAGACAGGAATGCGGCGTGTGTACTCGGCGCCGCCAGGAGCGTGGCGGCCGGCACGAGACGCGACATTGACCTATTTAACCTGTCGCCCATGGGAAATTTTCCGCGCCCGCATAGATCTTGCCCGCTGAGGACCAATTGCCCGCTACCGGTTCGGATGCTGCAACCGCAATATTATAGAAATAGCTGCCCGAATTGATCCAAGTCAGCGAAATGGCGCCCAAGACCGGATGAAAATAGGATGCCCATGATCCCGATTGCCGCGCGAAGCTAGAACGCGAAGGTGAAGCTCACCTCGGCGTAGGTGCTGTCGCACTTGCGATAGATCGAATTCTTGCAGTCGAAGTAGGACTCGTAGGCCGCGCCGATACCGATGTAAAGATTGCGCCCCGCCTCCACATAGACCCCCGCGCGCGCTCCCGCGGAATCCAGGTTCGGCAGGTCGTCGATGTTGGTGCGCCGGTAGAAGGCCCCGACATAAGGCTTTATTGTCTGCACCTGGTAGAACACGTACTGCACCGAAGGCGTGATCTTGCTCATGTTC
>DASPGR010000204.1:0-5906 GCA_035620515.1 Burkholderiales bacterium
TCGGTGTGGACACGCTGGCACGGACGGTCGCGCGCATCGAAATCCCGCTCGGGGTGCTGACGGCATTCGTCGGCACGCCGCTCTTCCTGTGGCAGCTCGCGACCGCGCGGCGGGGCTGGCAATGAAGCTCGAAGCGAGCCATCTGGATTTCGGCTATGGCGCCCGGCGCGTGGGCCGCGACGTCTCCCTGTCCGTGAAGGCGGGGGAAGTGCTCTGCCTGCTCGGCCCCAACGGCAGCGGCAAGACGACGCTTTTCAAGACGCTGCTGGGATTACTGCCGGCGCAGGGCGGCGAGGTGCAAGTCGACGGCTCGGACCTGAAAGCGCAAGCGCGCGACGAGGTCGCGCGGCTGGTGAGCTACGTCCCGCAGGCGCACGCCGCGTTCTTTCCTTTCACCGTTGAAGAAGTCGTGCTGATGGGGCGCACGGCGCACCTCGGTCTGTTTTCGTCGCCGTCGCGGCGCGACCGCGAGGCCGCGCGCGCGGCGATCGCGCGCATGCGGATCGAGCACCTCACGCATTCCGTCTATACGCGTATCTCGGGCGGGGAGCGCCAGCTTACCCTGATCGCGCGCGCGCTCGCGCAGGAGGCCCGGGTCGCAGTCATGGATGAGCCCACCGCAAACCTCGATTTCGGGAACCAGCTGCGCGTGCTGCAGCACATCCAGGCTCTGGCGCAGTCCGGGATTGGGGTTCTGCTCTCGACCCACGACCCCGATCACGCGTTCATTTGTGCGGATCGCGTTGCCATGCTGCACGAAGGACGCCTTGCGCGGCTGGGCGTCCCCGCGGCGACCATCACCGCGGACAGCCTCAGGGAAATCTACGGCGTGGAAGTCGCTGTCGTGCGTGTGCCCGTGGGTGAAGGGGTGGAGCGCCCTGTCTGCATCCCGGGCGGCGCGCTTTCCAAGGGGGCAGCGCCGCGGCGTGGGTAGAATGTAGAGCCTACCATTGAGATAGGCTCTTACATGGCGCGCTACCCGGGACTGACCCTGCGGATCCTGGCGGACAAGCATCCGGCGATGGGACCGGGCAAGGCCCGGCTGGTCGCCGCCATCGCTGCAACCGGCTCGATTTCGGCCGCAGCGCGGTCGATGGGCATGTCCTACCGGCGCGCCTGGCAGCTCGTCGACGCACTCAACGAGAGCTTCCGCCAACCGGTCGTGCTGACCGCGACGGGCGGCAGGCGCGGGGGCGGGGCGGTCGTCACCGCGCTGGGCAGGCACCTGGTCAAACTGTATCGCCTCATGGAGAACAAGGCGTCATCGGCCATCGCCGGCGATCTGCGGGGCTTCTCCAGGCACCTGAGGAAGGCTGCCAGCGGGCGCGCCGAACGTCGCTCCGGCCGGGTCAAGCCGTCAGGACGAGCTTCAGGCCCGCGAGCGACATGACGAACGCGAGCGTCATGAGCAGGCCTTTTTGATTCAGTCGTTCGAGCCCGAGCCAGGTGCCTAGAAAGGCGCCGGCGAACGCGCCGGCGGCGAGCAGTGGCAATTCGGGCGCCAGCGTCTGCACGGTGAGCGACCCCGCTGCGAGCGCCACGGCCGAGTTGATGAGGATGAACGGCGCCGAGATGCCCGCAGTCGTCTTCGGTCCGGCCCAGTTGAGCACGAGCAGAATGGGGCTGAGGAATATGCCGCCGCCCACCCCGATCAAGCCCGAGATGAAGCCGATCACGCAACCCATGAAGACCGCCGGCAATCTCTTCACCCGCACCACGCCCTCTGGCATCGCGGTGCGCAGGCCAATCGCGCGCAAGACGAGGTAGAGCGCCGCGATCAGCAGCACGATGCCCATCGCGGAGTAGTACGCGCCGCGCGAGAGGCTCTGAATGCCGCCGGCCGCGGCGAATGGCACCGACCCGACGAGAAACGGCCACAGGCCGGACCAGCTGAAGAAGCGCGCCTGGCGGAATCGATACACCGTGAAGCTAGCCACCAGGATGTTGAGCGTCAACGCCGTCGGGCGCATGACATCCGGGGCGAGCCCGATCAGCGCCATCATGGCGAGATAGCCTGACGCGCCGGCATGGCCGACGGTTGTGTAAAGCGTGGCGACGATGAAGAACGACGCGCAGAGGATCGCGACCTGGTAGGGTTCCATGCGGTTACAATAACATGGCCCGCCCCGTTATGCTCAATGGGGAATAACGCAGGCAGCCCGGGCACGATTCAGCGCAGGGGCGCGATATCAGGTCGATATCGATGGAGATGTCCGTTATGATTGCTCAGGATCGAGCCGGCGCAAGGACCTGCGGATTGGTGTCATGAAGATATTCGGATTCGCCGGCTGGTCGGGCAGCGGCAAGACTACGCTGATCGAGAAGCTGATCCCGCTTTTCGTCGCGCGCGGGCTCAGGGTCTCGCTCATCAAGCACGCCCATCACGCCTTCGACGTGGACCAGCCGGGCAAGGACTCGTATCGCCACCGCCATGCCGGCTGCGGCGAGGTGCTGGTCAGCTCCTCGCGGCGATGGGCGCTGGTTCACGAGCTGCGCGGGGCACCCGAACCGGGCTTCGCCGAGCTGATCGAACGTCTTTCCCCATGCGACCTCGTGCTGATCGAGGGCTTCAAGCGCGAGCGCGTGCCGAAGCTCGAGGTCTACCGCGCCGCGACCGGCGAACCGCTGCTCCATTCGCAGGATCGCGACATCGTCGCGATCGCGGCCGACCGCCGGGTGGATACGAAGCTGCCGCAGTTCGATCTCGATGATGCGCCCGCCATCGCGGATTTCGTGTTGCGGCACGTCGGCATGAGGTAAAATATTCCCGTGATTACAGTGCTTTATTTCGCCCGGCTGCGCGAGACTCTGGGCACCGGCTCGGAGCGTATTGCGCTGCCCGCCACAGTGCACGACGTGGAGGGAGTACGCGCGCTATTGATTGCGCGGGGCGGTGAGTGGAAGAAGGTGCTTGCACCGGGCAGCCCGGTGCGCGCCGCGGTCAACCAGGCGGTGGCCGCGGGCGACACGCCGGTCGCGGATGGCGACGAGGTCGCCTTCTTCCCGCCCGTAACCGGCGGATAGGCTCAAGAGTTGCGCATGACGGTTCGAATCCAGACCGCTGACTTCGACGTGAGCGCCGAGATTGCCGCGTTGCGACGTGGCAGGCCCGCGATCGGAGCAGTGGCGAGCTTCGTCGGCGTGGTGCGCGACGTCAACGAGGGCAGCGCGGTCGCCGGAATGACGCTCGAGCACTATCCCGGAATGACGGAGAAGGCGATCGAAGAGATCGTGTCGCAGGCGCAGGCGCGCTGGAGCGTCCTCGACACGTTGGTGATCCATCGCGTCGGAAGGCTCAACCCCGCGGACCAGATCGTCCTCGTGGCGGTGGCCAGCGCGCATCGCGGCGACGCCTTCGCCGCCTGCGAATTCATCATGGATTATCTGAAGACCCGGGCACCGTTCTGGAAGAAGGAAGAAACCGGTGGCGGCGCGCGCTGGGTCGAGGCCCGCGCGTCCGATGATGTCGCGGCCGGGCGCTGGCGGTTGAAGGGCTAGCCGATGCGCCTGCGTGTGCTTGGCTGCTCGGGCAGCATCGGCGGGCAGCAGAACCGGACGACGTCGTTCCTGGTCGATCACGACATCCTGATCGACGCCGGGACCGGTGTCGGCGATCTCTCGCTCGCCGAGCTCACGCTGATCGACCACATCTTCGTCACCCACTCCCATCTCGACCATGTCAACTCGATCGCGTTCTTCCTCGACTCGGTGGGCGCGCTGCGGCCGAAACCGGTGACGGTGTACGCGACGGCTGCCACGATCGCCATCCTGAAGAAGAACCTTTTCAACTGGGACATCTGGCCGGATTTCACCGTGATCCCGACGCCCGAGCAGCCGTTCCTGCGCTATCAGGAGGTCTCGGTCGGGAAGGTGATCGCGCTCGCTGGCCGGAAAATCACCGTGCTGCCGGCGATTCATACCGTTCCCGCGGTCGGCTACCAGCTCGACAGCGGGAAGGGCAGCCTGGTATTCACCGGCGACACCGGTCCGAATGATGCGCTGTGGGAGGTGGTGAACCGGATCGCGAATCTCCGGTACCTCATCATCGAGACAGCGTATTCGGACAAGGACCGCGAGCTGGCGAAGCTCGCCCTCCATCTGTGCCCATCCATGCTCGCCGACGAGCTGGCGAAGCTGAAGCGCCCGGCCGAGATCTACATCACGCATTTAAAGCCGAGCGAAATCGAGCTGACGATGCAGGAGATCGAGGAGCTTCCCGGAAATCACCGGCCGCGCCCGCTGCAGAACAACCACGTGTTCGAGTTCTGACGCCGTTTTGCGCCGCGCCAGCGCCGCTTGCGCACCGGGCCCGCAGGACGGAGAATTCCATCTGTTTTCGGTTTCGGGATGAGCTCCAGGAGGAACGGGCTCCGCCGCCATGAAAAAAGAAGTCCCCGTTGAACAGCTTCAGTTCGGCATGTACATCTTCGAGCTCGACCGCCCGTGGACGGACACGCCGTTCAAGTTCCAGGGGTTCGTGCTCGAGGATGAGGAGCAGCTCGAGACGCTGAAGAAGTACTGCAGGAAGGTCTACGTCGATCAGGACAAGGCCCCGGAACCGGCGGATCGCTTTCCGCCCAAGACGATTCCGCCCGGCACCAAGCTCAAGCCCGACAGCGTTCTCGCGACCATCACGCGCAGGGTCACCTACGAGGAAAAAGTCAGTGTCGACGTAGAGCTGCCGGCCGCACGGACGGCGCAGGCCAGGACCGAGGTCGTGCTGAAGGACGTGTTCAGCTCGATCAGGGTCGGCAAGGTGATCGACGCGCCGCGCGTGCGCGAGGCCGTCACGAGCATGACCGACAGCGTCGTGCGCAATCCCGACGCCATGTTGCTGCTCTCCAAGCTGAAGGAGAAGAGCGACCTCACGCTCGACCGCGCGCTCGGGGTCTCCATCTATATGATCACGTTCGGCCGCTACCTGCAGTTGCCGCGCGACCAGCTCGATCTCCTCGGCATGCTGGGGCTGCTGCAGGACGTCGGAAAGGTGCGCCTGCCCGCTGGATTGCTGGAGAAGAAGGACCCATTGACCGAGGAGGAGCAGGGGCTCTGCCGGTCCCATGTCGAGCAATCGGTCGCGATCCTGAAGGAGACGGCGGGACTGCCTGCCGAGTTGCCGGTGCTGGCGTCACTGCATCACGAGCGCTACGACGGCAGCGGCTATCCGGCGGGGCTGCGCGGCCCCGAGATCGGCTTGTTCGGCTCCATCGCCGGGCTCGTCGACTGCTTCGACGCGCTTACGCGCCCGCGCCCCTACGCCGAGGCGCTCTCGCCCTCGAACGCGCTCTCCAAGATCTATGACTGGCGCGACACGCAGTTCGACGGCTCCCTCGTCCAGCAGATGATCCAGTGCATCGGCATCTACCCGGTGGGCGCAACCGTGGAGATGAACACGGGCGAGGTCGGGATCGTGATCGCGCAGAACCTGGTGCGGAGGCTCCAGCCGCGCGTAATGCTGGTGCTCGATCGGAAGGGGAACCCGATCCGGCCGCAGAAGATTCTCGACCTGGTGAAGGAGCCGAAAGCGGGTCCGGACCTGCCGTACCGCATCAAGCGTACCCTTGAGAAGGGCAGCGTTGCAATCGATGCCGCCGAGTTCTTCCTCTGACGGCGGCGCGGGCGCGCCGGACCTGGCCGCCGCCGGGCTGGAGGAGCAACCGGACACCGGTCTGGGTGCGCTTGTTGCACGCCTGGCGGAGGAGTTCGGCGCCGACGTGAAGACCCTGGCGCGGGTCGCGTCGGTATTCGGCCAGGTGCGCGATCGTGCTCCGGACCTGTTTGTGCCGGCCGCGGGCGCGCTTGCTCCCGCATTCGGCAAGGTGGAATCCTCGGGCGGCGCCGATGTCGAGCCGGTGTATGGAGCGCTCCGCGAATGGGCGCTCGATGCCGAGGCCGAGCCGATCGAG
>DASPGR010000205.1:0-4995 GCA_035620515.1 Burkholderiales bacterium
CGCACGACGGCGACCACGCTTGGCACGGCGGCAAGGAGATTGCGGGCGGCATGGGCCGCGATGGCGATGCCGTCCGCGAGCGGCTGGAGCAGCTTCTCGCCGCCGAAGCGCGAGCCGCTTCCGGCAGCCAGGAGAATGCCGACGGTGTTCGATGGGGAGCGCGCGGCCATGGATGAGCCTGATTATAGCGGCCCGTCGTACCGTGACGGCCGCCTGCGAGCCGCCGCGCGCACAGGCACCGGTGGTCGCCATCTATAATCCGGCTTCACTCCGATCAACCAGGGAAGCCGCCCATGCCGAAGTTCTGCGCCAATCTTACGATGCTCTGGAACGAGGTCGATTTCATGGACCGATTTGGCGCAGCGGCGCGCGCCGGCTTCACCGGGGTCGAGTACCTGTTCCCCTACGCCTACGACATGAACCGTCTGACCGAAGAGCTGCACAAGCACAAGCTCACGCAGGTACTGCACAACCTTCCGGCCGGCGATTGGGGCAACGGCGAGCGCGGCATCGGCTGCCATCCGGACCGCGTCGGAGAGTTCCAGGATGGCGTCGGGAAGGCAATCGAATATGCAACGGCGCTCGGCTGCAAGCAGTTGAACTGCCTCGCCGGCATCGCCCCGGCCGGCGTTGCTGCCGCGACGCTGCGCGAAACCTTCGTCTCCAACCTCAAGTTCGCTGCCGGAAGACTGAAGGCCGCCGGCATCAAGCTCCTCACCGAGCCCATCAACACGAAGGACATCCCCGGCTTCTATCTCACGACAACCCGGCAGGCCCTCGACATCATGCGGGAGGTGGGATCCGACAATCTCTTTCTGCAGTACGACATCTACCACATGCAAATCATGGAAGGCGATCTTGCCCGAACGATCGAAGCGAATCTCAAGCTGATTCCCCACATGCAGCTCGCCGACAACCCGGGGCGCAACGAGCCCGGCACTGGCGAAATCAACTACGGCTTTCTCTTCGAGCACATAGACCGCATCGGCTACCGGGGCTGGATCGGGTGTGAGTACAAGCCCAGGACAACAACCGACGCCGGGCTGGCCTGGGTCAGGCCGTTCCTGTAGACCGGCTGTCCGAAAGCGACACCATCCTTGACGGCCACCATCGACCGCCACACAATCCTTGCTCCAAGAATAAGCTGTCCCGGTACTTTCAACTCGTTTTGTTCAAGGGAGGAGCCATGAAACCGAAGCACCTGGCCCAGGTTCTGGGCATCGCACTGGCCGCAGCGTTTTCCGTCTCGGCATCGGCGCAGCAATTGAAGATGATGACCGGCCCGCAGGGCGGTTCATGGTATCCGCTCGGCGGCGCGATCCAGGGCATTATCGAGAAGAACGTCAATGGGGTATCGATGCGCGTGCTGCCCGGCGCCGGCATTTCCAACGTCAAGGGCGTTCAGGCCGGCAAGGCCGATCTCGGCTTCGGCAATGCCGTATCATCGGTCGACGGCGTGAACGGCCGTGCGCCATTCGACAGCAAGACCGGCAACGTGTGCCAGGTCGCAACCCTCTACTTTCAGTACTTCCACATGGTTGCGCTGGCCGATTCGGGCGTGAAGACCGTGGGCGATGCCAAGGGCAAGACACTTACGACCCAGCAGAAAGGCAACACGGGCGAGCAGATGACGCGCAACGTGCTGGAGGTCTACGGCCTCGGCTACGACAAGATGTCCAAGGTCAATCACGGCTCGTACACCGATTCCGTCGCGCAGATGAAAGACGGGCATGCACAGATCTTTTCCATGATCACGACGGTTCCGGCGTCTGCGGTCATGGACCTCGCCGCCGCCCGCGACGTTCGGGTGCTCGAGGTGCCCAATGACAAGCTCGCGGCGCTGCAGAAGATCAACCGGGGCTACGACAAACGCACCATCAAGGCGGGAAGCTACCCGAAGCAGGACAAGGACATCCAGACGATCGGCACCTGGACCCATCTCATCGCGAGCTGCAAGCTGCCCGAGAAGCTGGTCTACGACATCACCAAGGCGCTGGCTCAGAACACCGAGCACCTCGGCAACGTGGTGAAGGCGGTCAAGGGCCTCACGCCCAAGGACATGGCGACCGATGTCGGCGTGCCCTACCACCCCGGCGCGCTCAAGTTTTACAAGGAAACCGGCGCGCTCTAACGCACGGCGAACGATCGGCGGCGGCGCGAGTCATCGCGCCGCCCGTTTTTTTGCCCGCTGCTCACACTCATGGCGACCCACGCCGAGCGTTTTCTGAAGGGCATTATCTCGATCGTCGCGGTCGGGATGTCGGCGTATCACCTGACGGTCGCGTTTATCGGCGCCCCGCAAGCGCTTTTCTTCCGCAGCACGCACCTGCTTTTCGCCTTGACGCTGGTTTTCCTGCTCTTCCCCGGATTCCGCAGGCGTGAAGGCGCGCGCGCTTCGTGGCCGGAGCTGATTTGGATCGCCCTTGCCGTCGGAACCACCCTCTATGTCTGGGTCAATCACGAGCACCTTCTCACGCGCTTCGTCTTCGTCGATGATCCGACGCAGCTCGAGCTCGTGCTCGGGTTTACCTTTACGCTCATCGTGCTGGAAGCCACGCGCCGCATCATCGGCTGGCCGCTCCCCGTAACCGCCGTCATCTTCCTTTTCTACGCGCTCTTCATCGCCAAGTCGCGCCCGGAGCAGATCATCGAGATCATGTACCTCACCACGGAGGGCATCTTCGGCCCGACGCTGGGCGTATCCGCAGCCTACGTCATCATGTTCGTGCTGTTCGGAGCTTTCATGGAGCGCACGGGCATCGGCCAGCTCTTCATGGATTTCGCGCTTTCGCTGACCGGTCACACCGCGGGTGGGCCCGGCAAGGTCGCAGTCGTGAGCTCGAGCCTCTTCGGCACGGTGTCGGGGAGCGCCGTCGCCAATGTCCTCGTCGACGGCCCGATCACGATTCCGCTCATGAAGCGCACGGGCTTCAAGCCGGCGTTTGCCGCTGCGGTCGAGTCGGTCGCCTCGACCGGCGGGCAGATCATGCCGCCGATCATGGGCGCGGCAGCGTTCGTGATGGCCGAGTTTCTCGCCGTCAGCTACTTCCAGGTGGCGGTCTGGGCCTTCATTCCCGCGGTGCTCTACTACCTCGCCGTCTTCTGCGCGGTGCATTTCGAGTCGAAGCGCATTGGGCTGCTCGGGCTCCCGCGCTCGGAGATCCCGCGGCTCGGCACCGTCATGCGCGAACGGGGCCATCTCTTCATTCCACTCCTCACGATTCTCCTCGGTCTGATGGCGGGCTACAGCGCGCCGCTCTGCGCACTTGCCGGCACGTTGACCTGCATCCCGGTGGCGCTCCTGCGCAAGACCACACGCAAGGGAATCGGCTGGAGAACTGTGTGGAGCGCCATGGAGGAAGGCGCGAAAAACGCCATCGCCGTGGCGCTCGCCTGCGCCTGCGCCGGCATCGTGATCGGGGTCATCACGCTCACCGGCGCCGCGATCAACTTCACCGCACTGGTCGTCAATCTGTCGCAGGAGCTGCTGGTCCTTGCCCTGATCCTGACCATGCTGGCGGGCATCATCTTGGGGATGGGCATGCCCACCACGCCGGCCTACATCGTGATGGTCTCGCTCCTCGTGCCCGCAATCATCAAGCTTGGCGCCATTCCGCCCGCGGCGCATATGTTCGCGTTCTACTTCGCCATTCTCTCTGCCATTACGCCGCCGGTCGCCTTGGCGGTGTATGCGGCCGCCGGTCTCGCCAAGGCCAATCTCTGGGAGTCCGGCTTGACGGCGGTCCGCGTCGGCGCGGCCGGTTTCATCGTGCCTTTCATGTTCATTTTCGAGCCCTCGCTTCTGATGATCGGAGAGTGGCCGGCCATCCTGCAGTCGTTCACGACCGCTGCCATTGGCACGGTGTGTCTCGCCGCAGGTCTCTTCGGCTATCTCATGGGGGCCGCGCGAATCTGGGAGCGCGTGTTCCTGGTGGGCGCGGCGGTGCTCCTCATCAAGCCCGGCCTGGTTACCGACCTCGCGGGCGCTGCGCTGCTCGTTTCCGTCCTGGCGAGCCAATTCCTGCGCGGGCGCCGGGCATCCGAGTCGCCCCGTCCGGCCACGAAGTAGTTTCGCCGCGGGGCGCGGAGAGCACTGTCCGGCAATTTGATATCCTCGGTGTCTCGGCATCGCGGCGGTTCAATCTCCAGGGGGTTCTCATGAGCAACATCGGATTCATCGGTCTCGGCATCATGGGCAAGCCCATGGCCGCGAATCTCATCAAGGGCGGGCACACGCTGTTCCTCTCCTCGAGGAGCAGCGTGCCGCAGGAGCTGACCGCCGCGGGCGGCAAGGCCTGCGCCAGCGCGAAGGAAGTCGCGCAGAAAGCGGACATCATCATCACGATGGTGCCCGACACTCCGGATGTGGAAAAGGTGCTGTTCGGGGCCAATGGCGTCGCCGAGGGCCTCTCAAAGGGCAAGATCGTCGTCGACATGAGCTCGATCTCGCCGATCGAGACCAAGGCCTTCGCAAAACGCATCAACGGGCTTGGTTGCGAGTACGTGGACGCGCCGGTATCGGGCGGGGAGGTGGGCGCGAAGAACGCCGCCCTCACGATCATGGTGGGAGCGAGCGATGCGACGTTCAGCAAGGTGAAGCCCGTATTCGAGCTGATGGGCAAGAACATCACGCTCGTTGGCGGCAACGGCGACGGCCAGACCTGCAAGGTCGCGAATCAGATCATCGTCGCGCTCAACATCGAGGCCGTGGGCGAGGCCCTGCTCTTTGCGGCCAAAGCCGGGGCCGACCCTGCCAAGGTGCGCCAGGCGCTGATGGGCGGATTCGCCGCCTCGCGCATACTGGAAGTCCACGGCGAGCGCATGATCAAGCGCACATTTGATCCCGGGTTCAGAATCGAGCTGCACCAGAAGGATCTCAACCTCGCCCTGCAGGGCGCGCGCGCCATGGGCGTCTCGCTTCCCAATACCGCTACCGCGCAGGAGCTTTTCAACGCCTGCGTCGCCAACGGCGGCGCCAAGTGGGACCACTCGGCG
>DASPGR010000206.1:0-4263 GCA_035620515.1 Burkholderiales bacterium
CCGCTCTGGCCCCGCTCGTCGCGCCGCAGGATCCCTACGACCTCGCACAGCTCGACATCCTCGACTCCAAGCTGCCGCCCGGCGCCAGGAGCGCGGATGGAACGCGCTACTGGCTCGGCACCGACGAGCAGGGACGCGACATGCTCTCGGCGATACTCTACGGACTCCGGATCAGCCTCACGGTCGGGGTGCTCGCAACGGCGGCGGCGCTTGCCCTCGGCACCGTGGTCGGGCTCATCGCCGGCTACAGGGGTGGCTGGATCGAGACGCTCATCATGCGGCTCGTCGATCTTCAACTCTCTTTCCCTGTCATCCTGATCGCTCTGGTGCTGCTCGCCATTACCGGTCCGGGCGTCGACAAGATCGTTTTCGCCCTCGTCGCGGTGCAGTGGGCGTACTACGCGCGAACGGTCCGCGCCGTCGCGCTTGTCGAGAAACAGAGGGAGTACGTCGATGCGGCGCGCTGCATGGCGTTCGGAAACGCCCGCATCGTGTTCCGGCACATCCTGCCCAATTGCCTTCCCCCGCTTATCGTGCTCGCCACCGTCCAGGTCGCGCACGCGATCGCGCTCGAGGCGACGCTCTCGTTCCTGGGGCTCGGCATGCCGATCACATCACCCTCGCTCGGTCTCCTGATCGCGAACGGGTTTGTGCACCTGCTGTCGGGCAAGTACTGGATCAGCTTCTTCCCGGGAATTGCACTGCTCGTGACCATTATCGCCATCAACCTCGTGGGCGACGAGCTGCGCGATCTTCTCAACCCGCGGCTGGGCAGCCACTACGCCTGAAAATTCAAGGTGCTAAGTTGCGTTGTGCTATACTCGCCGCCTTTTTCAAAAGAAGGCCTGCGTGCCGAGCTCGCTCGGAACCCGTAACATGAAAACTCGCGTTCCCGCGTCGCTCCCCGACGACCCTTCCCGCCCCCCGCTTCGCGCGCCGAGTCCGGGTCGTGCCATCCGCAACATTGCGATCATCGCCCACGTCGATCACGGCAAGACGACGCTGGTCGACCAGCTCTTGCGCCAATCGGGAACCTTTGCGGCGCATGAGCACCTGGTCGAGCGCGTGATGGACTCGAACGAGCTCGAGCGCGAGCGCGGCATCACCATTCTCGCCAAGAACTGCGCCGTCACGTATCAGGGCACGCATATCAACATCGTCGACACACCGGGCCACCGGGACTTTGGCGGCGAGGTCGAGCGCGTCCTGTCGATGGTCGACGGCGTGCTGCTGCTGGTGGACGCAGTCGAAGGCCCCATGCCTCAGACACGCTTCGTCACGCGCAAGGCGCTGGCGCAGGGATTGAAGCCCATCGTGGTCGTCAACAAGGTCGACCGGCCGGGGGCGCGTCCGGAGTGGGTCGTCAATCGCACCTTCGATCTGTTCGACAAGCTCGGCGCCGCCGAAGAGCAGCTCGATTTCCCGGTGATCTATGCTTCGGCGCTGCAGGGATGGGCGTCCGTCGATCCGGCGGCCACGGGGGGCACGATGCAGCCCCTTTTCGAGGCGATTCTTGCGCAGGTACCCGTGCGCAACGATGATCCGGACGGCCCGCTGCAGCTCCAGATCTGCTCACTCGACTACTCGAGCTACGTCGGCCGCATCGGCATCGGGCGGGTAAACCGCGGCCGCATCCGCTCTGGCCAGCAAGTCGCGGTGCTGCGCGGGCCTGACAGCACGCCCGTGATCGCCAAGGTAAACCAGGTGCTGGTGTTCAAGGGACTTGAGCGTGTTGTCACTGAAGAAGCGCTGGCGGGCGACATCGTGGCGGTGAACGGCGTCGAGGAGGTGGGCATCGGCGTCACGATCGCCGATGTCGAGCGCCCCGAGGCGCTGCCGCTCCTCAAGGTGGACGAGCCGACGCTCGTCATGAACTTCCAGGTCAACACCTCGCCCTTCGCCGGGCGCGACGGCCGCTTCGTCACGAGCCGGCAGCTGCGTGAGCGCCTGATACGCGAGACCATGGGCAACGTCGCGCTGCGCGTCGAGGAAACGGCGGACCCGGATGTATTCCGCGTTTCCGGACGCGGCGAGCTGCACCTCACGATCCTGCTCGAGAACATGCGCCGCGAAGGCTACGAGATGGCCGTCTCGCGCCCGCGCGTGCTGCTGAAGGAAATCAACGGGGAAAAGCACGAGCCCTTCGAAATGCTGACCGTGGACGTCGAGGAAACGCATCAGGGAGCCATCATGGAAGCGCTCGGCGCGCGCCGCGGCGAGCTGCAGGACATGCAGCCCGATGGCAAAGGCCGCGTGCGCCTCGATTACCGCATCCCGGCGCGGGGGCTGATCGGCTTTCAGGGCGATTTCCTGACGATGACGCGTGGCACCGGCATCATGAGCCATGTCTTCGACGATTACGCGCCCATGAAACCGGACATCGCGGATCGCCGCAACGGCGTGCTGGTTTCGGCTGAAAACGGCGAAGCCGTGGCCTACGCGTTATGGAAGCTACAGGAGCGCGGACGCATGTTCGTGGGTCCCGGCGAGCCGCTCTACGAAGGCATGATCATCGGCCTGCACAGCCGCGAGAACGACCTCGTCGTGAACCCGGTCAAGACCAAGCACCTCACCAACATCCGTGCGGCGGGAAAGGACGAGGCAATCCTGCTCACCCCGCCCATCCGGCACACCCTCGAGTCGGCGGTGGAATTCATCGCAGATGACGAGCTGGTGGAGATCACGCCGAAGTCGATCCGGATCCGCAAGCGCCTGCTCGCGGAGCATGAGCGCAAGCGCGCGGCGCGTGCGGTAGCTTGAAGGAGCGCGTGCGCCGCGTTGGCATCCTTGCCTACGGGTCGCTTCTGGAGGAACCGGGCGGGGAGCTCGCGCCGCGCATCGTCGAGAGAATTCGGGGCACGCAGACACCTTTCAGGATCGAATTCTTTCGCGCGAGTCCGATGCGCGGCGGCGCTCCGACCGTGGTGCCAGTGGAGAATGCCGGCGCAGCCGTTCGTGGCACCGTGCTCGTACTCGACAAGAGCGTATCGATCGAGGACGCACGCGATCTGCTGTGGCGCCGGGAGACCCGGCGTGAAGGCACCGCACAGCGCTATCGGGAACCGGTCGGCACGGATCCCAACCAGATGCTTGCGGTGGAGCTCCCGGATTTCGCCGGGATGGATGTGGTCCTCTACGCGCGATTCGGACCGACGCTTTCCAATCCGACACCGGAGGAGCTCGCCGAGCTTGCGATCAGGAGTGTCGGGACCGAGGCCGGGCGCAAGGGCCTGGACGGAATCAGCTACCTCATCTCACTCAAGCGCCAGGGCATCGCGACGCCGCTGATGGCGGCCTACGAGCAGGCGGTGCTCAGACGCGCGGGCGCGACGAGTCTCGAAGATGCGCTGGCGGCAATTCGGATGAAAACGCCGGGCTGAGCCGGGTCCACGCCGGCCGACTCCGGACCTACCCCGACTTGTTCAGACGGTCCGAGTACTGCTCCTGGAGAAAGAGCTGGCACAGGTTGGCACCGCGCGGCTCGATGTCGATGATCTTCGTGCCCACGTTCCCTTCAGTCACGTGGACAATCTCGAGCTTGCAGGTGAGAAGCTTGTCCGGAAAGAGCTGGCACTTGAATTCAAGAACCTGTCCGAGCTTGAGGTCCCTGCTGCACATGAGGAGGAAACCGATGCTGCTCATGTCCTGAATCAGGCAGGGAAACCATTCTTCCCCGGCACTCAGAGTTCCCCGCTGCCTGACCTCCATACGCGCTTCCGCGCGAAGCTCCTGCGTTTTCATGGCTACCACGATTTGTACAAAGCGTGGAGGATAATCGGAACCCGCTCATTTGTCATCGTTCCCGGTGTACACTTCCGAAGATGGCACGCAGCGCAAAAACAAAGGCCACGACAAAACGAAAGCGAACTCCGCGCAAGGCTGCTGCCGCATCCCGAGGGATCAAACCGGAGGAATGCCTGCTCGATGCCGCGTCCGGTGACGTGGCGGCAGTGCGACGCCGCATCGAGGACGAGGGCGGAGTGGTGCTGGGGGCGTACCGTGATCCGCTCGGCGGCAACCCGATGGTGCTCGCCTCGCTCCCCATCGGCAAGGTCGAGCCGACGCCATTTCAGCGCGATCTTTCCGAGGCGCATCACAAGAAGCTTGCGGGCGTGATCGACCGGACGGGCCTTTTTCTTGATCCGCTGATCGCAATCACCGCTCCTGAGAGCGGTTTCTGGACTCCCAACGGGCGTCACCGGCTCGCCGCGATGCAACGGCTCGGCGCCAGGGCCATCACCGCGCTCGTCGTGCCGAAACGCG
>DASPGR010000207.1:0-2194 GCA_035620515.1 Burkholderiales bacterium
GTACCACTGCGGCTGGCCCATCTCGCGCGACAGTTTTTCGACGCCGGCCCGCATGTGACGGGCGCGCGGATCCTCGGCACGGTAGACCCGGTGCCCGAACCCCATGACCGGCTCCTTGTTGGCGCGTTTTCTCCTGACATAGTCGGTCGCTCGGGACGCATCACCGATTTCCTGCGCCATGCGCATCACGTTTTCGGCGGCGCCTCCATGCGCCGGTCCTGAGAGTGCCGCAACGGCAGCGGTGATTGCCCCATGCAGGTCGGCATCCGTGCCGGCTACCACGCGCGCGGCAAACGACGAGGCGTTTGAGCCGTGCTCGGCGTGCAGCACCATGTCCATGTCCATCAGCCGCGCCGCGTCCGTGCTCGGCTCCTTGCCCTTCAGCATGTAAAGAAAATTGGCGGCGTGAGCAAGCCGCGGATTGGGCGCAACCGGCTCGCGGTTGTTTCGGATATGCTCGTGAGCCGCGACGATCATCGGCACCTGGGCCGTGAGCCGGATCCCCTTGCGCAGCGTCGCCTCCGGCGACTTGTCCGCGGTCTCGGGATCGAACGCCGACAGCGCGGACACCCCGGTCCGGAGCACGTCCATCGGATGAGCATTCTTGACCGTCCGGATCAGCTCGTAGATCGCCTCGGGCAGCTTGCGCGCTGACTTGAGCTCCGCCGTGAATTGATCGAGCTGCGCTCGCGTGGGCAGTTCGCCCTTGAGCAGCAGATGGATCGTCTCCTCGAACGTGGAATGCTGCGCGAGATCGTGTATGGAGTAGCCGCGATAGCGCAGCTCGCCCACGCGCCCGTCGATATAGCACACCTTCGAGCGGTCGAAGTAGACGCCCTTCAGCCCGCGATAAATCTCGATTTTCTCCTGCGCCTCGCTCATGACAGCCTCTTGTATGGGAGTAGCCGCACTAATCCTCAGGGCGTAACGGTAGCAGAAAACGGAATTCGGCCGGAAGCGCGCGGGCAGCGGGGGGGCCGTGGGCGTTTTGTACGCCCCTGCCTCATGCGGGTCGATCGCGCATGCGAAGTTGCTGTACACTTCCCGCGCACATGGAAGTCTCGAAACGGAATGTCGCGGTCCTGTCGGGTTGCCAGGGCCTGCTGCTCATCAACAACTCCATCCTCATCACGGTCAACGCGCTGGCGGGTTTTGCGCTCGCGCCCGACAAGGCGTTGGCTACTCTGCCTGTCACGATGTATTTCGTGGGCTCGGCGATCAGCACGATCCCGATGTCTTTTCTCATGAAGCAGTTCGGACGGCGGGCGGGCTTCACTGTGGGGGCGCTGTGCGCCGTCCTCGGCTCCCTCATCTGCGCCGCCGCTATATACACGAACGATTTCTGGCTGCTCTGCGGCGGTGTCCTGGTGCTCGGTATTTATTTTGCAGCCGGCCAGTACTACCGTTTCGCCGCGGCCGATGCAGCGGATGCGGATTTCAAGAGCAAGGCGATCTCCCTCGTTCTCGCCGGCGGCATCCTGGGCGGTTTTATCGGGCCGGAGACGAGCAAGCTTACGATAGATCTCGTCGCGGGTATGCGCTATGTCGGGCCGTACCTCTCGCTGGTGGTTTACGCTGTGCTGGCAGTAGTGGTGCTGCGCTGGCTGCACATTCCGCGGCTCTCGGAAATGGAGCGCAAGGCCGCGGGGCGGCCGCTTGCCGTCATCGCGCGGCAGCCTGCGTTCATCGTCGCCCTGGTCTGCGCGACCGTGAGCTACGGTGTCATGAATCTCCTCATGGCGGCGACGCCTCTCGCCATGATGGCGTGCCAGCATCCCTTCAGCGACGCCGCCTTCGTGATCCAGTGGCACGTCGTCGGCATGTTTGCGCCGTCGTTCTTCACAGGGTCGCTCATCCACCGCTTCGGGCTCACGCGGGTGATGCTGGCCGGTGTCGCGCTCAATCTCGTTTGCGTTGCCATCGCCGTGTCCGGGGTCGAGGTGATGCACTTCTGGCTTTCCATGCTGCTGCTTGGCGTCGGCTGGAATTTTCTGTTCGTGGGCGCGACGACGCTACTGACTGAAACGCACACGCCGGCCGAGCGGGCGAAGGTGCAGGGCGTCAACGATGCCGCGATCTTCATTACGCTCGTGGTGAGTTCGCTCGCATCGGGCGCGCTCTTCAGCTTCCAGGGCTGGCAGGTCATGAATTATTCTGCCGTGCCGGTGCTTCTGCTCGCCGGAGCAGGGATACT
>DASPGR010000208.1:0-7028 GCA_035620515.1 Burkholderiales bacterium
CACGACATTCTCGGAAAGGCGCGCGAGCGAGCGCAGCGCCTGGGCCTCCCCTATGCCGGCGCGCTGACGCCGCGCGAGGCCCATGAGATCTGGCAGTCTGCGCCCGGCGCCAAGCTGGTCGATGTGCGCACCCGGGCCGAATGGGACTACGTGGGGCGCATACCGGGCGCGACAGAGATCGAGCTCCTGACCTATCCGGGCAATCGGCCCAGTGCGACCTTCCTGCAGGAGCTGCAGCAGCAGGTCGACAAGGAGTCTCTCGTCATGTTCATCTGCCGCAGCGGCGGGCGCTCCCACAACGCTGCCGTCCTTGCGACGGCCGAGGGCTACGATACCTGCTACAACGTTCTCGAGGGATTCGAGGGCGACAAGGACCCGCAGGGACATCGCAACACCGTGGGCGGCTGGCGCGTGGCCGGGCTGCCGTGGGTTCAGGGCTGATCGTCGTAAAGCGAGCGCCGGACGATCGCACCCGACAATAAGGTGGAGGCCGCAGCGGCGAGCAATATCCACCCGGCGGCAAGATGTTCCGCGAGCAGGCCGCCCACCGCGATCCCTCCGCTGATTCCTCCGAGCAGGCAGGTCGCGCCCCAGGTAAAGCTTTCCGCAAGCGTGTCGCGGGGCGAGAGCCGTGACACCAGCACCGACTGCGCGGCGATGACTGGCGCCATCGGCGCGCATGCAATCACCGTGGCAAATGCAAAGAGATGCAGGTTTGATATGGGCGCCAGAACGATGAGCCCGGCGCACATGAGGGCGACTGCGAGCAGAAACTGCCGCTGCACGGGCATCGCCCACTCCCGCGCTCCATAAGCCAGCGCACCGGCCGTGCTGCCGACGCTTGCCAGCGCGAGAATCACGCCTGCGGCTGCGGGCTCCCCCCGGTTTGCCGCCAGCGCGATAACGGCCATCTCGTAGAGTCCGAACGCAACGGAATAAAGGACGGTCGCGGCAAAGAGCGCGCGCAACGGACGATTGCGCAGCGGACCCAGCAGGCTGCGCCGTCCGCTCGCAGGATGCACCTGCCATTCGCGCACCGCGGGCGCGCGCAGGAACAGGATGTTTCCCGCCGCCGCGCACACGGCCGAGAATACGATCGCGCCGACCGGAATCCCCGCCGCGACGAACGCCGCAACGAGCGCAGGCCCCACGATGAAAATGAACTCCACAAGCGCCGAGTCCACCGAGTACGCCGATTGCAGCAGACCCGCTTCCGGCAGCAGGCGCGGATACAGCGTGCGCATGCAGATCGTGATGGGCGGGAACGAAGCGCCCGCGAGGAAGGCGGCCAGTGCAACCCAGGTGTGACCCTCGCTGTAGAGCGTCAGGAGCACGAGCGAGAGCAGCATGGCCGGGTAGATCACGGCGCCCGCTGCGAGGACCGGACGCGGCCCGATCCGGTCGATCGCGCGCCCGAGAAACGGGGCGACGATCGCGAGCCCCAGCACATAGAGAGCCGCCGCCAGGCCGGCCATCGCGAAGGAGCCGGTGCGCGCCTGCAGAAAGAGCAGGATCGCGAGGGTCGCCACGCCGATGGGAATTCTCCCGACGACCGAGGCGGCGAGCGCGGAGCGCAGGCCGGGGACGCGGAAGAGCTCGGTGTAGCGCTGCAGGGAGATCAACTCACGGGGACCAGTCGACGAGGCCCGTGTAGGCGGTCAGCAGCACCACAGCGCCGAACGCGATGCGGTAGTAGGCAAAAGCGGTAAAGTCGTGGCGGCTGATGTAGCGCAGCAGGCCGCGCACCGCGAGAAACGCGCTCGCAAACGAAGCAATGAAACCGACCGCAAACATGCCCAGGTCGTCAGCCTGAAGGATGGCGCGATTGCGGTAAACGTCGTAACCGACAGCTGCAAACATCGTCGGGATCGCCAGAAAAAACGAGAACTCGGTCGCCGCGCGGCGCGAGAGCCCGAAGAAGAGCCCGCCGATGATCGTCGCCCCGGAGCGCGAGGTGCCGGGAATCAGCGCGAGGGTCTGGGCGAATCCAATCTTCAACGCATCCTGCCAACGCATATCGTCCACGCGCTCCACGGTCACGCGGTGGGTCCTGCGCTCGGCCCAGAGAATGAGGAGCCCGCCCACGATGAAGGCCGTCGCCACGGGCAGCGGGTGAAAGAGGTATTGCTTGATTCCGCCGTGAAAGAGGAGCCCCAGCACGGCCGCCGGCGCGAAGGCGATTGCCAGGTTGGCCACAAAGCGCTGCTGCACCGCTTCTGTCGTGATCCCGGCGACGGCCGCCCGCAGGCGCTCCCGGAACTCCCAGCACACGGCCAGAATCGCGGCCAGCTGGATGACGATGTCGAATACCTTCGCTTTCTCGCCGTTGAAGCCGATCAGCTGTCCGGCAATGATGAGATGGCCCGTGCTCGATATGGGAAGGAATTCGGTGAGACCCTCGACGATTCCGAGAAAAAGCGCCTTGAGGTAGAGAGCAAGTTCCATCGAGGGCGCTATTGTACGCGACCGCCCTCAGAGCTACTCGTAGCGCAATGCCTCGATCGGCAGCAGTCGCGATGCCTTCCGCGCCGGGTAGAAGCCGAAGAAGACGCCGATGATGCCGGCGAACCCGACCGCGAGCGCGATCGATTCTGCACGCAGCGCCACGCGCCATCCCGCGAACTCTCCGATCGCGTAGGAGCCGATGACCCCCAGCAGCACGCCCAGCAGGCCGCCGATCAGCGCGAGCGTGATCGCCTCCACGAGAAACTGGGTGAGGATGTCGCGGGCCCGCGCGCCGACGGCCATTCTGAGCCCGATCTCGCGGGTGCGCTCCGTCACCGATACCAGCATGATGTTCATGATGCCGATGCCGCCGACGAGGAGCGACACCGATGCCACGGCGGCGAGGAGCAGCGCCATGATGCGGCTGGATTCCTCGCGAGCGCTCAGGACCTCCGACAGGTTGCGCAGAAAAAAGTCGTCGGTCTGCCCCGCCTGCAGTCGATGGCGCTGCCGCAGCAGCGCACGGATGTCCGCCTCCGCCTCGGCTACGTTGATGTCGTCGCGCAGCTTGACCGAGATGTTGTTGACCGTTCGGCGCTTTGACTGCGCGGCGCCCAGGATGCGATTGCGGGCGGTCGTGATCGGCATGAGCACCGCGTCGTCCTGATCGCGGCCGCCGAAAGTCTGGCCCTTCCGTTCCAGCAGGCCGATCACCGTAAGCGGCACCTTGTTGATGCGTATGATCTGCCCGACGGGGTCGGAGTCGCCATAGAGCGCCTTCGCGACCGTCTCGCCAATCACGGCCACCTTCGCCGAGCCCTGCATTTCGGACTGCCCGAATCCCCTGCCCGCCACGATGTTCCACTGCCGGGCCTCGAAGTACTCGGGCGAAACGCCCCAGAAGGCGGTGGACCAGTTGTTGCTGCCCCCCGAAACCTGTCCGGAGCCCCGGAGCGCCGGCGCCGCCGCCTGCACCGCCGGCACTTCGCGGTGAATCGCGTAAGCGTCGTCCTCCGTGATCGTCCGCTGGGAGCCGTATCCCAGCCTTGCACCGCTCGAGCTCACGGAGCCGGAGAGGATGATGATGAGATTCGAGCCGAGCGAGCGGATCTGCTCTTCCACGCGCGCCTGGGCTCCGGCTCCGACCGCGATCATGGTGATGACCGCACCGACGCCGATGATGATCCCGAGCATGGTGAGCGAGCTGCGAAGCTTGTTCACGCGCAATGCGCGCAGCGCGATGCGCATGCTGGCGAGGAGGTTCACGCTTCCGCCTCCTCCGGCGCCTCTTCCACCATCGCAGCCGCGTCGCTGGGCCGCTCCACGCGGAGGTCCTCGACCACGCGCCCGTCGCGGAAACTGATGTTCCGGTTGGCGAATCCTGCGATCTCACGCTCGTGCGTCACCAGCACGACCGTCATGCCGTTGCGATTCAACTGCTGGAGCAGCGCCATGATCTCGCAGCTCGTGCGCGTGTCGAGCGCGCCGGTCGGCTCGTCGGCAAGGATCAGAACGGGGTCGTTGACGAGCGCACGCGCGATCGCTACCCGCTGCTGCTGGCCGCCGGAGAGTTGCGACGGATGGTGGTGCATCCGGTCCCCGAGCCCCACGGCTTCGAGCCTGGCTACTGCGCGCCGATGGCGCTCGGCTGGCGGAATACCGCAGTAGAGAAGCGGCAGCTCGACGTTTTCGAGGGCGGAGGTGCGCGGCAGGAGATTGAAATTCTGGAACACGAATCCGATCCGGCGGTTGCGGATGGCGGCGAGCGCGTTGCCGGAGAGCGCGGACACCCGCTCGCCGGCAAGCAGGTATTCGCCGCTGCTGGGGCTGTCGAGGCAGCCCAGCAGATTCATGAACGTGGACTTGCCCGAACCCGAGGGGCCCATGATGGCGACGAACTCGCCCGCGCCGATCTCGGCCGATATCCCGCGCAAAGCGTGCACGGGAAATCCTTCCAAGTGATAGTTCTTGGTGAGGTCCCGGGTGACGATCAGCGGCTCGGCCATTCTGCTCAACGGCGTGACCTCAGAACAGGCGCGGGCTGCTTCCCCCGCGCGTGCTTCGCGTGGAGTCTGCGCCCGCCGTGCCGACGATGAGCTGCATGCCTTCCTTGAGCCCGCCGCCGACGAGCTCGGTATACGTGCCGTCCGTCAGGCCAAGGCGCACATTGATGGCCTTGGGCTTGCCTCCCTCGTCGAGCGTCCACACCCGTCCGCGGGCCACCGTCCGGCTCTCGGCCATCATCTCCACGAAACGCACGCGTCGTTCCTCGTCAAGCATGGCGGCGATGCGCGCCTCTCGTTCTGAGCGCAACTTCGCAATCTGCCGCTGCCTGTCCTCGGGCGTCTCGGCCGTTACCGCCCGGACCTTCTGCGCCGTGTCGCGGTAGATGGTCTCGAGCGCCTGCTGCTGCTGCTCGTCGAGCTTGAGCTCTCGCGCAAGACGCTCCCGGGCAGCTTTTCCCGCCTGGCCCCGCGCCGCCTTGGCGGGGGCCTTTGCACCGGGTTCGGCGCCCGCTGTCCGCTCGGGGCGAAATCGGAGGGCCCCGTTGGGCACTTTCAGGACGTTCTCGCGGCCCTCGGTCACGATCCGCACATTTGCGGTCATTCCCGGCACGAGCATGAGCTCGGGGTTGGAGGTCGCGATCACCGCGATATAGGTCACGACGTTCTGGACCACCGTAGCCGCTTTCCGCACCTGGCTCACCTTGCCATTAAAGGTGCGGCCTGGAAACGAATCGACGGTAAAAGTCGCCTCCTGTCCGGCGCGCAGGCGGCCGATCTCGGCCTCGTCGATCGAGGTCTCGACCTGCATGTCGGTGAGATTCTGTGCAATGACGAAAAGCGTCGGCGCCTGGAGGCTCGCGGCAACGGTCTGGCCGGCATCAACGTTGCGCGAGATGACGACGCCGTCGACGGGGGCGCGAATCGCCGTACGGTCGAGATCCACCTTGGCCTGCGAGTGCTGGGCCTCGCGCTGCTTGACGAGCGCCACGACGTTGCTCACCTGCGCTTCGCCCACCTTGAGCTGCGCCTGGGCGGTGTTCACCTGCTCGCGCGCGGCGTCGCGGACAAAACGCGCCTTGTCGAGCACCGCGGCCGACACGAAGTTCTTCTCGTGCAGGAGCTGATTGCGCTGCAGCTCCCGTTCGGCGTCGGCCAGCGTCACCTTGGCGCGAGAGACTTCCGCCTGCAGGGCCATGACGTTCGCGCGCTGGGTCATCACCGTCGCACGCGCCGACTCGACGTCGGCCATTGCCTGGTTCACGCGCAGTGCGAAGGTATCGGGATCGATGCGGGCGATCACCTGGCCTTTTTTCACCGCGGAATTGAAGTCGACGTAGATTTCCTTGATCTGCCCGGAGATCTGGGAGCCCACCTGCACCGACACGACCGGGTTCAACGTCCCCGTTGCCGAAACGATGGAGCTGATGGCGCCGCGCTCAACCTTGGCGAGCCGATACCCCGGCACGCTTGCCCCCGCCCCCCACCAGGCGTACAGGCCGGCCGCCACCGCCACGACGCCAATGCCGGCGGCGGCGATGAGCACGTTCCTTCGCGAAAGCTTGATCATGTCCGGACCCGACTTATTCACCAGTCATAAGTCACATTTCAATGATCACCCGCCACTCATCACTGATCACGGTTTTTAGAGTCGTGGATTGTATCCGAGGTGCCCCCCGGCAGGCGTAAAACACCGTGTTCAGATGTAACAAATCATTGCCCCCCGCCCTGGGCTGGGGGGGCAGAAACCGGCAGCCGCCGGGGTCAGATTCGGCCGGAGGGGGGGACGTCGGAACGGGGAGGGGGCAGCGCCTGCTTGGCGCGGGCCTCGAGCGCCTGAAGCAGAAGCAACCCGGCGAGTATGCCGTGCGCCCGGAGCTCGCGGCCAAGGGACTCGGCCCGGCGTTTCAGCTCCTCGGGCACCGGCACTTCGTGGCCGTAGGTCGAGGCGAGAAGGGATGCTCTCAGGTACGCAAAAAGCCGCTCCACGTCGGCCTCGGTGATCCGGCCGCCGAGCCAGGCCTCGGGAGTCAGCATCTGCTCGAGCGCTGAGTCCAGGTCGGATTGGGTGCGCTCATCCGCCGCCTGGACCGGCAACGCGACGGCAAGCGCCGCGAGTCCCGCAACGATCGCGGCTCGAACCTGTATCAAGGTACGCGACGACTTGGTCATGTTGTCCTCGGGGTCTACTGCTTCAGATAGAGTTCCGAGCCGCTTTCGATGAACTCCTTCGCCTTGTCCTTCAACCCCCGGTCGATCGCCTCGCGCTCCGACACGCCCTGCTTCTCCGCGTACTCGCGCACGTCCTGCGTGATCTTCATCGAGCAGAAATGGGGCCCGCACATGGAGCAGAAATGCGCGAGCTTGGCGCCCTCCTGGGGCAGCGTCTCATCGTGGAACTGGCGCGCCTTTTCCGGATCGAGGCCGAGATTGAACTGGTCCGCCCAGCGAAACTCAAAGCGTGCCTTGGACAGCGCATTGTCGCGGATCTGCGCGCCCGGGTGCCCCTTGGCGAGGTCTGCTGCGTGCGCGGCGATTTTGTAAGCGATGATCCCGTCCTTCACGTCGTCGCGGTCGGGC
>DASPGR010000209.1:0-17335 GCA_035620515.1 Burkholderiales bacterium
AGTAGATCCGCGCGCCGCGCGCTTTCGCGTGCCCATACTCCTCCAGCAGCAGGACGCCGGCGCCTTCCCCGAGCACGAAACCGTCGCGGTCCTTGTCCCAGGGCCGGCTCGCACCCGCCGGGTCATCATTGCGGGTGGAGAGCGCCCGCGCCGCACAGAACCCTCCGACCCCCAGCGCGCATATGCAGGCCTCGGATCCTCCCGCGACCATGACGTCTGCCTCGTCGTACTCGATATGACGCGCGGCTTCCCCGATCGAATGGTTGGCGGTGGTGCAGGCCGTGACGAGGGCGAGGTTCGGGCCCTTCAGGCCGTACATGATCGAGAGCTGTCCCGAGATGAGGTTGATGATTGATCCCGGCACGAAGAATGGCGAGATCTTCCTGGGTCCGCCGGCGAGCAGCGCGTTGTGGGTATCCTCGATCATCGGCAGGCCGCCGATGCCCGATCCGATGCACACGCCGATGGATTCACGATTTTCCCGGTCGAGGTCGAGCCCTGAATCCTTCAGCGCCTCGATGGCGGCAGCAAGCCCGTAATGGATGAACGTGTCAAACCGCCTGACCTCCTTCGGCGACACGTATCGCGCCGGATCGAATCCCTTCACTTCTCCTGCGATGGTCGAAGGATAGGCGGAGGCGTCGAATCGCGTAATGCGCGTGATTCCTGATTTCCCGGCAACGATGCTGGACCAGGCCTCGGCAACTCCGGTCCCAACCGGTGATACGATGCCGAGGCCGGTAACGACGACCCTGCGTCTGGACAATTTGGCTCCGGAACGAAGCGCGCCTAGCCCTTGGAATGGGCCTTGATGTAGTCGACCGCCTGCTGAACGGTTGCGATCTTCTCTGCTTCCTCGTCCGGAATCTCCGTCTCGAACTCCTCCTCGAGCGCCATCACGAGCTCCACGGTGTCGAGGGAGTCGGCGCCGAGATCGTTCACGAAGGACGACTCGTTCTTCACATCCGCTTCATTGACGCCGAGTTGCTCTGCAACAATCTTCTTGACTCGTTGCTCGATATTTTCCATTCAAATCCCCCTTCCTAGGGTGTGTTGTGTTCTCGGTTTGCGCCCGGATCCGCCTGAAACGCGCGCGGTTCCGGTGTGGGAATTTCGGGGCGTTATTTTACCAGAATAGGCCGTGTCAAAAAGCGTATTAAGTTCAGGGGTTGGAGACTTTTTGCCGGTTTTTCCGCCCTCCCCTGCGACCGCATGGTCTAGTCCATGTACAGGCCGCCGTTGACGTGCAGCGTGCACCCCGTGATGTACGCAGCGCCCGGCGATGCCAGAAAAAGCGCGGCTGCCGCCACATCCCGGGGCTCGCCCAGGCGTCCGAGCGGGATCTGCTTGACGAGGGCCTCGCCTACTTCGGCCGGCAGCGCCCGCGTCATGTCCGTGTCGATGAATCCCGGCGCGATGCAATTGACCGTGATGTTGCGGCTGCCTACTTCGCGCGCGAGCGACTTCGAGAATCCGATGATCCCTGCCTTCGCCGCCGCGTAGTTCGTCTGGCCAGGATTACCCGTGAGGCCGATCACGGAGGTAATGTTGATGATGCGGCCATAGCGAGCCTTGATCATGGCCCGCAAAACCGATTTAGACAATCGATAAACGGACTTGAGATCGGTCGCCATGATCTCGTCCCATTCCTCGTCCTTCATGCGCAGCAGAAGGTTGTCACGCGTTATCCCGGCGTTGTTCACCAGGATGGCGACATCGCCGAATCGCCGTTGCGCGTCCTCGATCACCGAATCAACGCTGGTTTCGTCGTTGACGTTCATCACCACGCCGGCGCCCTTGATCCCTTTAGCCTTAAGCTCGGCGGCTATACCCTCCGCACCCGAGGCGGAGGTGGACGTACCGATGACGGCAGCGCCGTGGGTGCCGAGCTCGAGCGCAATAGCCTTCCCGATACCGCGGGATGCTCCCGTGATGAGTGCGACCCTGTTGTCAAGCACGTTCACCGTACCGCCTCAATGGTCTGTCGCAGCGAGGCCGGATCGCTGATCGAGTGGGATTGCAAAGCATCGTCGATGCGGCGCGTCAGGGCACCCAGCACCTTTCCGGGCCCGCATTCCGCCACCCGATCAACCCCGGCGGACGCCATATGACGGATCACTTCGACCCAGCGGACGGGGCTGCAGGCCTGGCGTGCAAGCGCGTCCTTGATGCGCTGGGGCTCGTGCTCAGTTGCCACATCGACGTTGTTGACGACCGTGATCCGGGGCGAATTGAGCTTCACCCGTTCCAGATAGCTCGCAAGGCGGGCAGCGGCTGGCTGCAGCAAGGACGAGTGAAATGGCGCGCTGACCGGCAACATGACAGCCCGTTTGGCGCCTCTCGCCTTGGCGGCCGCTGCGCCGCGCTCTACCGCGGCCTTGTTCCCCGCGATCACGACCTGGCTCGGCGCATTGAAATTGACGGGCTCAACGATTTGACCCTGCGCAGCCTCCTCGCACGCGGCCCGCACCGCATCGTCGTCGAGCCCCAGGATTGCTGCCATCGCACCTGCGCCCGACGGTACAGCCTCCTGCATGGCGTTCGCACGAAAACGAACCAGCGGCAACGCATCGTCAAATGCAATGGCACCGGCCGCCACCAGGGCCGTGTACTCGCCAAGGCTGTGCCCGGCGAGAACGGCCGGTTCGCCCCCTCCGGCCTCGCACCACGCGCGGTAGACGGCGTAACCCGCCGTCAACATCAGCGGTTGCGTGTTCACGGTGGCGTTGAGCTCGGCTTCCGGGCCCTGCGCCGCCAGCGTCCATAAATCCTGCTTGAGCACTTCGGACGCCCGGGCAAACACGTCGCGTACCGCCTTCGTATCGGCGAATGGCTGCATCATACCGACGGATTGGGATCCCTGCCCCGGAAAAACGAGCGCAAATGTCATGCGCCTACCATCGCACCAGAACGGAGCCCCAGGTAAAGCCGCCCCCCACGCCTTCGAGCATGACGTGCTGGCCTTGACGGATACGCCCGTCGCGCACCGCTTCGTCGAGCGCAAGCGGAATGGAGGCGGCCGATGTATTGGCATGTCGCTCCACAGTGACCACGACCTTCTCCATGCTAATGCCCAGCTTGCGCGCCGTCGCCTGGATAATACGAATGTTTGCCTGGTGCGGAATCAGCCAGTCGATGTCTGCCATCGTGAGCCGATTTGCCTCCAGGGCCTCCTTGGCCACCTCTTCCAGTACCTTGACGGCAAACTTGAACACGGACTGTCCGTCCATTTGCACGAACGGGCGTCCCACGACCTTCCCGCCTGATACGGTTCCGGGCACTGACAGCATATCGACGTGGGTGCCGTCAGCGTGAAGGTGGCTCGATACCACGCCCGGCGAGGCGGACTTTTGCAGCACTACGGCGCCCGCGCCGTCCCCAAAAAGGACGCACGTCGCGCGGTCAGTCCAGTCGAGTATGCGGGAGTATATCTCCGCTCCCACGACGAGCGCGTTGCGGCAGCTTCCGGAGCGGATGAACTGGTCGGCCGTCGCCAGCCCGAAAACAAAGCCGCTGCATACCGCCTGCATGTCGAACGCGGGACAGTTCCGCGCACCGAGCTTTGCCTGAAGGATGCAAGCGGTGCTCGGGAACACCATGTCCGGCGTTGTCGTGGCCACCACGATGAGATCGAGCCCTGCGGCATCGATGCCCGCCGCCGCCAGCGCCTTCCGTGAGGCCGCCAACGCAAGATCGCTCGTCTGCTCGTCGTCTGCGGCAATGTGGCGCTGCCGGATTCCGGTCCGCGCGTGAATCCACTCGTCGGAAGTGTCGACTGTCTTTTCGAGGTCCTTGTTGGTGAGAATCCTGGCGGGGAGGTAGGCGCCGGTGCCGACGATCCGCGAGTACTGCGCGCTCATGCCGCGCTCTTGTGTATTGCGGCCATGCGCTCGGAAATGTGGCCGAGGACCCCGCTCCGCGCTTCGGCCACCGCGCGCACGATCGCGTGCTCGAAAGCAAATATGTCCGCGGAGCCGTGGCTCTTGACGACGATTCCGCGCAGCCCGAGCAGGCTCGCACCGTTGTAGCGCCGGTGGTCGACGCGGCGCTTGAATGCGCTGATCACAGGCCATGCAAAGATGCCCGACAGCCGGCTGAGCAGGTTGCGGTCAAACTCCTCTCTCAGATAGGTCGCCAGCATCTGGGCCAGCCCTTCAGAGGTTTTCAGTGCCACATTGCCGACAAACCCGTCGCATACGACAACATCGGTCGTACCCTTGTAGATGTCATCGCCTTCCACGTAGCCGTGAAAATTGAGCCCGCTCGCACGCATCAGCTCTGAAGCACCCTTGACCAGATCGTTGCCCTTGATATCTTCCGCGCCGATATTGAGCAGCCCGACGGTCGGACGCTTCTTGTCCTCGACCGAGCTCACGAGTTCCGAGCACATGATTCCGAACTGCAGCAGATGCTCCGGCGCGCAATCCACGTTTGCCCCGAGATCGAGTATGTAGGTGTGCCCCTTGAGCGTCGGGAGTATTGTCGCGATCGCCGGCCGGTCGATGCCCGGCAGCATCTTCAGCACAAAACGCGATATCGCCATCAATGCGCCGGTGTTGCCGGCACTGACACAGGCAGCTGCGACGCCCTGCTCGACGAGATTCACCGCAACACGCATCGACGAATCCCGCTTGTTTCGCAGCGCGGAGGCAGGCGCCTCATCCATCGCCACGATCTCGCCCGCATGTACGATCCTCAGGCGTTCGTCGGAGGGATTTCCGGCGCGGGCCAGTTCTTGATCGAGGGCCTCACGCTGGCCGACCAGAATCACGGACAGCGCAGAGTCGCGCCGCATGACATTGAGCGCAGCCGGCACCGTGACCCGCGTCCCGTGATCTCCCCCCATGCAATCGATGGCTACCGCGACTTGCATCGATGCCTCTGCACCGCCGCAGCCGTCGTTTTCACGGCGCGATCTCGCGGTCCGGGTTCCAGTGACCGAGCCAGGTGGCCAGCCTCAATCGCTCTTGGTCTTGAGAACCTTCTTGCCCCGGTAATAACCGGTCGGGCTGATGTGATGCCGCAGATGCACTTCGCCGGTGGTCGGCTCGACTGCGAGAGGCGGGTTCGAGAGCGCGTCGTGCCCGCGACGCATGCCTCGCTTGGACGGCGACTTCTTGTTCTGCTGAACTGCCATGACATGACTCCTTGTGCTTCAATCAAGATTGATTTTTTTCATCTCGGCCAGCTTCGCGAAGGGCGACGGCTTGCCGTGACGCGCCTCCATCGTCCCGCCGTGCGTGCACTGCCCTTCCGCATGCCGCGGCGCATAGGGAAGGCTCAAAATGAGTTCATCTTCCACCAAACTCGCGACATCGAGCTCCCGGCTCGCTACGATCCAGTCGGCTTCCGCCTCGTCGAGCTCGCCCGAGTCTGCTTCGGCCTGGGTTACCAGCAGCAGGGTATTGTCGACCTGCAGCGGATAATCGAGCCGCCCAAGACACCGCTGGCACCGCAGGTGCAACGCCCCGTCTATGACCACCCTGAGAACCGGCCTGAGCTGTGCGTCCCTGCCACCCCTCACCACGATTTCCACCTGCCCCAGCGCATCGTGCAGGCAGTCCTGCAGCCGCGCGAGACCCGATACCGGCAGGTTTCCGTGGAGCGTCTGTTCCGTCCGCGCAAACTCCAGACTATCGATGACAGCCTGTGCGAACATAAGCGGCGCATGATAGTATTTTTGCGCTGCTCTGTCAAAGAAGATAACGTGAAAATCTCAGATTTGGCAGAGACTTAGAGCATTCAATCCGTGGCTCCCCACCCGCTCGTTCTCGCCTCGACTTCGCCTTATCGCCGCGAGTTGCTTGCGCGCCTGCGCGTGCCGTTCGAGATACGAGCGCCTGGCATCGACGAAGTCGCACTGCCGGGCGAAGCGCCGCGCGATACTGCCGTACGCCTTTCCCAGTGGAAGGCGAAGGCGGCCGCTGCATCGTGTGAGGGCGCGCTCGTCATCGGATCCGATCAGGTCGCTGTCCTCGATGGCAAGGCCATCGGCAAACCTGGCAGCCACGAGATGGCCGTCCTGCAGCTCAAAACGCTGCGCGGAAGATGCGTCACCTTTCATACGGCAGTGGCCTTGCTCAACACGACGAATGAGGCGATGCAGCTCGCGGAGGTTCCGACCCAGGTTTACTTCCGAAATTGTAGCGATGACGAGATCGAGCATTATCTCGCCCTGGAGCGTCCTTATGATTGCACCGGAAGCGCCAGGATCGAGGGCCTCGGCGTCGCCCTCGTGGAGCGGATTGTGAGCGACGATCCGAGCGCCCTCATCGGGCTTCCGCTCATGCAGCTCGTAACCATGCTGCGACACGAAGGCGTCAGGATTCTCTGACCGGGCGCCGATGAAACCGGGTAGCGGCACCCTTTATTTGATTCCCGTCGCGCTCGGCGAAGGCGCGGCGTCCGAGGTGCTGCCCGCTGCCACGCTTGAAGTGGTGCGGCGACTTCACTCGTTCATCGTGGAAGATGCCAGGTCCGCCCGCCGTTTCCTGAAAGCCGCCGGTTATCCCTACCCTCTGCAGGAAGCAAGGTTCCATCTGTTGAACGAGCACACGCGCGAGCGTGAGCTCGATGCGCTGTTGTCGCTCCTGTTCTCCGGCGAGGATCACGGCTTGATGCCGGAAGCGGGCTGCCCCTGCATTGCGGATCCGGGCGAAGCGCTGGTGCGCCGGGCGATGGCTGCCGGAATACGGGTCGCACCTCTTGTCGGCCCGAGTTCCATCCTGCTGGCGCTCATGGCCTCAGGCATGAGCGGACAGCGCTTCGCCTTTCACGGTTACCTGCCGGTAGAAAGGAGGCAGCGGGCGCGGGCAATCGAGTGGCTCGAGGCCCAGGCGGAAAACGCCACGCAGATCTTCATCGAAACGCCGTACCGGAGCGCGGCGCTGTTCCAGGCGCTCCTGGAGCAGTGCCGGCACGACACGCGCGTGTGCGTCGCAGCCGACCTCACGCTGCAGAGCGAATTCGTGCAGACGCGCAGCGTCGCAGAATGGAAAGGTGCCGTGCCCCGCCTCGAGCGGCGACCCGCCGTATTCCTCGTCTATCGCGGGCGCGTCTAGCGCAGCGTCAGGTTGCCGACGAGCCCGAGGCGCGCGAGCGCCTCACCCATTCCGGTGCCGAATCGCCGTGCCAGCCGCTCGGCCAGGTTCTCGCGCGGAGTGAAGTCCACAATCTCCTCGGCCTTTACCACCTCCCGCGCAACGTAATCGATGCTGCCAAGCTCGTCTGCCAGGCCGAGCTCGATGCTCTTCTGGCCGACCCAGAGCAGCCCGGAGAACAACTCCGGCGTTTCCTTGAGTCGGTCTCCACGCCCCGTCTTGACGATGCTGATGAACTGCTGATGGATCTGCTCGAGCATTTGCTCCGCATGGGCCCGCTGCGATTCGGGAAGCGGCGAGAACGGGTCGAGGAATCCCTTGTTCTCTCCGGCGGCAAGCAAGCGTCGCTCGACACCCAGTTTCTCCATCGCGCCGGTGAAACCGAATCCGTCCATCAGCACGCCGATTGAACCGATGATGCTCGCTTTGTCGACGTAGATGCGATCGGCCGCAACCGCAACGTAATAACCACCCGATGCGCAGATGTCCTCGACGACCGCATAGACCGGGATCTTGGGATACTTTTCGCGCAGCCGGCGAATTTCGTCGTTGATGTGGCCCGCCTGCACCGGGCTGCCCCCGGGGCTGTTGATACGAAGGATGACGCCCTGCGTTCGCTTGTCCTTGAAAGCCTCCTGAAGGCCGCTCACGATGTTTTCCGCGCTTGCCGGGGAATCGGATGCAATGACTCCGTTCAACTCGACCATCGCGGTGTGCTGGTCGGGCCGGGACTCCTTCTTGCCAAGCCAGCCCATGCCGATGAAAAGAAGCGCAAAGAGATAGATGAAGCCGAGCGCCTTGAAAAATACGCCCCAGTAACGCGCGCGTCGCTGCTCCGTGATCGCTGCCAACGCGACCTTCTCCAGAGTACGGCGTTCCCAGTTCCCTCCGGATTCCTCTTGTTCCACGTCGGCCATATGGGCCACCTTCATTCGAATGCGAATGGTTCAGTATAACGTGCCCGACGCAAACCGTTCATGCCGACACGTACAAATTGGCGGTCCCGACTCACGCGTGCTCCATGAGCCAGCGCGCGAGCCCCGGGAAGTCATCAACGCACGCCACCGGGTCATAACCCAGCAGCGCTTCCCTTGGATGCGCGCCGTACGTTACGGCGACTCGCGCAACATCCGCCGCGCGTGCCATCTCCATGTCGTGGGTGGTATCCCCGATCATGAGCGCGTGCTGATGGTCGACCTCCAGCTCGTCGAGCAACGCCCCGAGCATCCGCGGATCCGGTTTGGAGTGTCCTTCGTCGGCGCACCGGGAAGCGTGGAAGAGGCCTTTGAGGCCCGTGCTTTCGAGCACCCTTTCCAGTCCGCGCCGTCCCTTGCCGGTCGCGATGGCCAGCAAGAACCCTGCATCGCGCAATGCCGACACGAGTTCGGGGGCCCCGGGAAAAAGAGCCGTGTTCGCGTCGCGCTGCAGGTAATGCACGCGATATCGCTCCACGACGCTCGCGTATTGGCCGGGATCAACCCCAGGCAATACGTGGCGCATCGCATCGTTGAGGCCCAGGCCGATGACGTAGCGCGCCCGCTCATCGCTCGGTACCGGAAGTCCGAGATCGGCGCATGCGGACTGCAGCGCACCAACGATGGCCGCCGCAGAGTCCATCAGCGTGCCGTCCCAGTCGAAGACCAATAGCTCAAAGCGCTGTGGCATGGCTCCTGTCGGGCGCTTCGAGCCTCGCGAGAAAGGCTTCCAGCTCTGCCGGCAACGGAGCCTCCAGGGCGAGCGGCGCTCCGGTGGAAGGGTGACGCACGATCAGCCGGTGGGCATGCAGAAACATTCTGCGCAGACCCTCCTGTGCCAGCGTCTTGTTGAGGGCGAAATCCCCGTACTTGTCGTCGCCTGCGATCGGGAACCCCAAGTGCGCGAGGTGAACACGGATCTGATGCGTGCGCCCCGTCTTCAGCTCCGCCTCGAGAAGGCTGTACCCGGACACGCGACGCTGCAGTCGAAACACTGTGTGAGACGGTACGCCTCCCGCGCTGACGCCGACACGTCTCTCACCTGATGGCGACACGCGCTTATCGAGCGGCAACCTGACACTCCGGCTCGCCTCAGTCCATCGGCCCCTGACGAGCACGCTATAGAACTTCCGCACGCGGCCCTCGCGGAGCTCCCGATGCAAAGCGGTCAGCGCGGGCCGTCTTTTTGCAAGCACGAGCACTCCCGAGGTGTCACGGTCGAGCCGGTGCACGAGCTCGAGAAACGGCGCTTCCGGACGCTCGAGCCGCAACTGCTCGACGATCCCGTAGCTCACGCCGCTGCCACCGTGAACCGCCGCGCCAGCCGGCTTGTCGATCACGAGTAGGCTCTCATCCTCGTGGATGATTCGGGCGTCAAGACGCCTGCCGGTCGGCCGCGACACCGGTGCAGGAGGACGCGAAGTGCGAATCGGCGGCACCCGCACGCGATCGCCCTCGACGAGCCGGTGGTCCGGACCGACGCGCCGGCTGTTGACGCGAACCTCCCCGCTGCGCACGATGCGGTAGATGTGGCTCTTGGGCACACCTTTGAGCCTTTTTGTCAGGTAGTTGTCCACTCGTTGCCCGGCGGAGTCGGCTTCCACCTGAAGCCAAGTCGCGCTTGCTTTACTTAACTCTTTCATTTGCTTATACTATTCACTGCAAGCTCTGTGGCGCGATGCAGTTTGAACAGCCCGGACAGATTCCGGGCACGCGCGGCACCGGGTCGAAAGCGCCGATGCGCGGGATGCGCTCGGGAACGCGTGTCGGGCCGGCTTGCAGGAATTCGGTCGAGCCACCAGCGGGCGCGCAAAACGATAGAAACCGACGCGCCGTGGCGACCGCCCGAAATGGAATGGTTAATGTCGCTCACCAGACGAAGCAGCGATAGTAGACGAAATGCGCGCTCAAAGCACCGTTAAAGGTTTTCGGATCCGGCGTCCGCGCCGGGTCCAAAGTTCGGCAAACTGCACCGCATATCCGGATAACGCATAGTCCTCATGGTCATGCAAAGCCGTTGATTCAATCGGCGCCGCCTGTCAGCAGGCGGCGAAGTTTGCCCATCCCGTGTTTCTGAGCGCGGGAGACGATAATAATGAAACGCATGTTGTTCAATGCGACGCAGGCCGAAGAGCTGCGCGTCGCAATCGTCGATGGGCAGAGGCTCATCGATCTCGACATCGAAACCCCGGCCAAAGAGCAGCGCAAAAGCAACATATACAAGGGCGTCATCACCCGCATCGAGCCCAGTCTGGAGGCCGCCTTCGTGGACTACGGTGCGGAGCGCCACGGGTTTCTCCCCTTCAAGGAGGTCGCTCGCGCCTACTTTCGCAGCGGCGTCGACGTCGGCCGTGCCAGGATCCAGGACGCGCTCAAGGAAGGCCAGGAGCTCATCGTCCAGGTCGACAAGGACGAGCGCGGGAACAAGGGCGCGGCGCTGACCACGTTCATCAGTCTGGCGGGGCGCTACATCGTCCTGATGCCCAACAATCCGCGCGGTGGCGGAGTATCACGGCGGGTCGAGGGCGAGGACCGCAATGAGCTCCGGGACGTGATCGATCAGCTGCAGGTGCCGTCGGGCATGAGCATCATCGGGCGCACGGCAGCGATCGGCCGCAGCGCCGAGGAACTCGGCTGGGACCTCGATTACCTGATGCAGCTCTGGCGCGCGATAGAGGACGCCGCGAAGCAGCAAAGCGGCGCATTCCTCATCTACCAGGAATCGAGCCTCGTCATCCGCGCCATACGGGACTACTTTCACCAGGACATCGGCGAGATCCTGATCGACACCGAGAGCGTTTTCGAGCAGGCACGGCAGTTCATGGGGCATGTGATGCCGCAGAACGTGAACCGGATCAAGGTCTATCGGGATGACGTGCCGCTCTTCTCCCGCTTCCAGATCGAGCATCAGATCGAATCCGCCTATTCGCGCTCGGTAACGCTGCCGTCCGGAGGCGCAGTGGTCTTCGACCATACCGAAGCGCTGGTTTCGATTGACGTCAACTCGGCGCGCGCGACACGCGGATCCGACATCGAGGAGACCGCGTTCCGCACCAATGTCGAAGCGGCGGACGAGATCGCCCGACAGCTGCGCCTGCGCGACCTGGGCGGTCTCATCGTCATCGACTTCATCGATATGGAGAGCGGCCGCAATCAGCGTGAGGTCGAGGTCAGACTGCGCGACGCCTTGCGCTACGACCGGGCGCGGGTGCAGATGGGCAAGATTTCCCGCTTCGGGCTGATGGAGCTTTCGCGCCAGCGGCTGCGCCCGTCGCTCGGCGAAACCGCGCACAATCCCTGCCCGCGCTGCCATGGGACGGGCCATATCCGCGGCACCGAGTCGACGGCGCTGCACATCCTGCGGATCATGCAGGAAGAAGCGATGAAAGATAACACCGCCTCGGTGCATGCGCAGGTGCCGGTGGACGTCGCGACGTTCCTGCTCAACGAGAAGCGCGTGGACCTTCAGCTGATCGAGGCGCGTCACCGCGTACAGGTCGTGCTCATTCCGAACGTGCACCTGGAGACCCCCAACTACACCGTGGTCCGGCTGAAGCACGATGAACTCAACCGGGGCGAGCCTCTGGCCGCAAGCTACAACCTGGTGGAAATACCAGCCGAACAGGAAAAGCCCATGGTTGGTGTCAGCGAACCTGCAGCGCCACGCCCGCAAGCCGCCGTTAAAGGCATCACGCCACTGCAGCCTGCGCCGGCTCCCGTGGTTCGACCGGAGACACCTCACCCGGTCGAAGCAGCGGCTGGAACACCGCAGGACGGATCAATCATCAGCAAGATCTTCGGCTTTTTCAGACGCACACCCTCCGAGGTGGGTCCTGCTGAGCGCCCGCCTGCCGCGACGCCACCGCAGGTCGCCGCAAGTGATCGCGGCCCTCGCCGTGGGCGCCATGAGCGGGGTGAACGCGAGGGCGGACGTCGCGATCAGGGGCGCGGAGAACATGCCGGGGGTCAGCGCCAACAGCGCCCGCAGGCGCAGCAGCATCAGGGCCAACGCGAAGGCGGGCGCGGCCGTCAGGACCAGCGCAATCAGCAACAGGACGCACGCCGGCGTGACGGGGGCCAGCACCAACGGCCGCAACCGCCCCAGCGGGAGCAGGCCGGCGGCGAAGCTGCGAATCTCGGCCCCGCGCCCCAGTCGTTGCAGCAGGCGCCCCGCGAACCCGGGGAACAGCGTGAAGGACGAGGCCGCCGGCGCCGCCGGGGTCGCGGTCGTCACGAGCAACGCGAGCAGTCCGGTACAGCAGGCGCGCAACGCCCGCGGGAAGAGCAGGACGCAGCCGCTCTCGCGCCGCAACCGGCAACCCGTATAGAAGAGATCACAGCAGTGGCCATCGCCGCTTCCACGGCGGTGCCGCAGTCGGAGCCCGATTCGGCCGTGCCGGCTGAGGTGAGCGCCCTGGAAACAGCCGACCGGGAAGCCTCACTTCCAGAGTCCCATGGGCTCGATTCCGAGGCGCTGAGGCTGGCTCCGCACGATGAAGCTCCTGCACCAGAGATACCCGTGCCGCCTGCCGAGGCGCAATGGGTCGCGCCGTCCCCCGCCACAGCTCGTGGAAGCGCAACCGAGCGTGAGGCATCGCGAGCGCCGCTGCAATTCGAATTGCCGACGGATCTTGAACAGATCGAATCGGATCCGGAGAAAGTACGCACGGCGGAGCAGTACGAAGCCACGGATGACGAGCCTCGCGCGAAGCGCGTACGCCCGGTCCCTAAACCTGTCAGTGACGAGCCGCTGGTGCAGGTCGAAACCGACCAGGCGGGCGCGGCCGGCGCCGGCACGCCTACGACTACGCGGCCAGGCTAGAACCCGAATCGCTCGCGCAAATGAAGTAGCAATCCCAGGGACGCGTGCTCGACCATGTCGAGCACGCGCTCGAATCCGTCGCTCCCGCCGTAGTAGGGATCCGGCACCTCGCGAACGGCCGGGTCCGCATGAAATTCCATGAAGAGCCGCAGCTTCGCCGCATGCTGCCGAGGGCACAGCCGCTTCAGTGCGTGCAGGTTTGCCTCATCCATTGCCAGGACATAGTCGTACGCTTCAAAGTCTGCAGCCATCACCTGCCGTCCCCTCTGATCGCCAATCTCGTACCCGCGCCGCGCGGCCGTGCGCTGCGCCCGCGTGTCCGGCGGCTCGCCGACATGATAGCCGTGCGTGCCGGCAGAGTCCGCCACGATCCGGCCCGTGAGTCCCGCATCATCCACGTGGCGTGTAAATGCACCCTCGGCCATCGGCGAACGACAGATGTTGCCCATGCAGACGAAGAGAACGCGCACGCAGCGCTCATTGCGATCAGATTGCATACCGCGGTCACACAGCTGGCCAGATGCGCTGGCCGATGCTGGGCGAGCCCGGCGCATGAATCGTGTAGTTGATGATCTTGCTGGTCCAGACAGCCTTGTCGAGACCGAGCGACTCGTGAGGGTGGAAGTATTTTTTCCGCGCCTCGAGCGAGACAAATTCGTAGAGCACCGAATGCTTCGCCCACCCCGCAACCGATAACAGCTTGCGGGTCGCGATGCAGCCCGGCATGCGCGCCATTGCGGGCAGCCGATACTGCGCGTACCACGCAGCGAGATCAAACTCGTCAGCCACTGTCTTGGTTCGAAAGCTTCCCATCTGGATTGCGGGCCCCGGTGTCCCCGACGGTACCTTCTGATCGTATTCGGGCCCGTTGATTCGCGCTTCTTCCACAAAGACGCAAGTCCGTGCGCCTGTCCAGCGGGTCTTCATCCTGAGTGTCTGGGCATCGTCCTCGATCTCGCTCTCTGCGCGCGTCGGAGTGAAGAAGGCATGGGGCGACCCCGCCCCGGTGAGCATAAGGTAGTCCTTGCCACCCCCTACTTCGGATTCATCAGCGCGCGCGAAGCGGTCCGGTGCGTCGTTGTAGAGGCGGGCGCCTCCGCCGGTAATCCGGTAGTGCGCCGCCCACAGCCGGCCCGGCAACTGGACGATCGCCGGCAGGTAACTCTCGTGGAACCAGCGAAGATAGTCCTCGCTCTCCCCCGCCGGCAAGTCATACCAGGTTGCCTTGATCGCCTGATCCATGCGCGAATCGCTCCAGCAAATGACACAAGATCCGATGCTAGAACGGCCGGATCAATGCGTCCAGACGTTCTGCCGCTCGGCTTGCCTTAATCCGAATCGTCAAGCACACTCCGAGCGTAAAAAAATGCCGTGCGCGGTGGGTCCTTGCGGCACGCCACTTCCGAACTCCACGAGAACGCGACGATGGAAGAGTCCCCCCTCTGGCACCGGCGCCACGGCGCGGCAGTTCTCGAGCTGGGAATCGCTGTCGTGGTCGCAATCGGCACCGGATATCTCGCGGTCGCAATGCCGGCCTTCGTGCACGAAGGCGGCATTCAGGAAGCTCAGGATTTCATCCGCCTGACCCCCGTCTTCTTCCCGCGGCTCTCCTTCGGCCTGACGAGCGTCATCAGCTGGATCCTTGTGTTCAGAATGCTCAGGGCCGCACCCGGGGCTCACGTATTGCAATTCTCCTTCCGTGCAAGGGACTACGCGAACGTTCTTCTCATGAGTGCGCTCATTCTCGGTTACGCAGGGCTTCTGCCTGTTCTCGGTTACAGTCTCGCGACCATGGTGGCGGTGGCTGCCACAACATACTTCCTGGGGATGCGCTCGCTGTTGCCGCTGCTCGCTTTCAGTGTCGTCACTCCGGTCGCAACCCGTTTCATCTTCGAGCGGCTTCTCGCGATCTCGCTTCCGCTTTGTCGCTACGAGCCGATCGCGGAGGTCGAGCAGGCGCTCATGCGGTTCCTCGCGACCACCCTGATCCCCGGTTAGCCGACGCAGCTCATGTTCGAGGCCTTCCTCCAGGGATTCTCGCTCCTCCTGAGAATCGATACGTACGTGTACATAGCGCTCGGCCTGACGATCGGTATGTTCGTCGGCGCGATGCCGGGCCTCACCACGACTCTCGCGGTGGCGGTGCTGCTGCCGATATCGTTCAAGCTGGAGCCCATGGTGGGGATACCCTTCCTCATCGGCATTACCAAGGGAGGGATTTTCGGCGGCAGCATCTCGGCGATCCTGGTGGGCATCCCGGGCACGGGGGCATCGATTGCGACGACATTTGACGGGCCGGCACTCACGCGGCAGGGCAAGGGCCGCAAGGCGCTCGAAATGGCTCTTTACTCCTCTGTGACGGGCGATCTGATCTCCGACGTCATCACGCTGATGCTCATCGGACCGATTGCACTGCTGACGCTGCTCATCGGCCCGCCCGAGGTGTTCGCCATCATCATCTTCTCGCTGGTGCTGATCTCGAGCGTCTCGAGCGAATCGGGCATCAAGGGTGGCATCGCCGCCTTCCTCGGCCTTGGCCTCGGATTCATCGGCACTGATGCAACAACCGGGGCAACGAGGCTGACCTTCGGCCTCGAGGCCCTCACCGGCGGTATTCCATTGATCCCGCTCATCATCGGCGTTTTCGCAATTCCCGAGATTCTTGCGGCAGTGGAGTCGCGCGCGGCGCGCTTCATCGACGAGCACGTCGACCTCAGCAAGGCCGGCGAGCGGTTGCGGTGGCACGAGCTGCGCCGCTCGATCCGCACCATTCTTCGTTCCACCCTGATTGGCACGGGAATCGGCGTCGTGCCCGGCGTGGGACAAGTCGTTGCAGCATTCGTCGGGTACAGCGCGGCCAAGCGCGCGTCCAAGCATCCTGAGACGTTTGGCAAGGGAGAACTCGACGGCATCGCCGGGCCCGAAGCAGCCAACAACGCCGTGAACGGTCCCACGCTCGTGCCGCTGCTCACGCTTGGCATCCCGGGCGACAACATTACGGCCATCCTGCTGGGGGCATTCGTTGCGCACGGAATGCGCCCGGGGCCCCAGATCTTTCAGGAGCAGGGACCGCTGATGTACGCCCTGCTCCTGAGCTTCATCATTGCGAACGTCATTTTCCTCTTGCTCGGGCTGTTTCTCATCAAGCCGTTTGCGCAGGCCATGCAGATGAAGAAGGCCTACTTGTTGCCGCTGATCCTGGCGCTCGCATTCGTGGGGGCGCTTTCGACCGGCGACACTTCCGACATTGGCATCATGGTGGTGATCGGCCTGTGCTCCTACGTCATGCGCAAAGCCGGTTTCGACCTCGCGCCGCTCGTGATCGCTTTCGTGCTCGCCGAGCCCATCGAGTACACCCTGAGCCAGTCGCTCCTCTACGCGCATGGCTCGCCCTTTCACTATCTTTTCGCGGACCGTCCAATCGCCTCGTTCTTCCTGGTCTCGGCCCTGATATGGATCGCCTGGTTGACCGCGCGTGCATCGATTCGCCGCCATCTGTCGCGGCATTAGCGCGCCGGGACGGCTTGGTCCGGACAGGTGCGCTCCCCTGCGGGCCGTCAGACGGCGACTCGAAGTGGGCAGCGGCATCAATATGTTCTATTATTGACGGCACTCTTGCGGATTTGAGTGGTACGCAGGACGACGGTCTAATTTCTTGAGGAGGAGATCATGACCACACGTTTGTCGAAGATCGCCGCGGCAGGATTGGCTCTGCTCTTTGCAGCATCCGGATCGCTCATTGCCGCGTCATACCCCGACCGTCCCATTACGCTCGTCATTCCGCTGAGCCCCGGCGGCAGCCACGACCTGCACGCGCGGGGAATCACGCCGGAGCTCGGCAGGATACTGGGCCAGCCCGTCATCGTGAAGTTTCTGCCGGGTGGAGCGGGAATGAAAGGCACGGGCTTTGCCGCCGAGGCCAAGCCTGACGGCTATACGATCCTTTTCACTCACAACTACTTCGACCAGATGGTGCCGCAGACGCAGAAGGTGCCGTTCGACGTGTTGAAGAGCTTCCACACGCTGGCGCGAATCAATTATTCGCAGCCCATGTTCATGACGCACCCGGGCGCTCCATTCAAGGACTTGAAGGGCGTTGTCGCATATGCCAAGGCGAATCCGGGGAAAACGACTTTCGGGCATAGCGGCGTGTGGAGCGTGATGCATACGCCGATGCTCCAGTTCGTGCAGGCAGCAAACATCAGAGTCAACTTCATTCCCCACAAGGGTGGTGGACCCGTGCTGCGCGCACTCTTGGCGAGTCAGGATGACGTCGGGGGAGTGTTTGCAACCCAGTCACGGCCTCATTTCAAAGCCGGCAAGCTGATCCCGCTCGCCGTGGTCGGCGAGACGCGCATCCAGGGTGACCCGGATTTCGGTCAGGTGCCGTCGATGACGGAGCTTGGGTATCCGACCGTCACCTCCACGATGGACCGCAT
>DASPGR010000210.1:0-6035 GCA_035620515.1 Burkholderiales bacterium
TGAGCTGCCGATCTTCGATGCGCATATCCACTACAGCCGCACCACTTGGGACGAAGTGCCGCCACGGGACGCGATCGCGTTGCTACGAAAGGCCGGTGTGCGCCGTGCGCTCGTCTCAAGCTCCGATGACGACGGAACGCAAAAGCTCTTTGCGGAAGCGCCCGATCTTGTGATCCCCGAGCTTCGTCCGTATCGCACGGTCGAGGACCAGGCGACGTGGACGGCCGACGACGGGGTGATTACCTATGTGGAGGAGCGGCTCAAGCGCTATCGCTATGTTGCAATCGGAGAGTTTCATCTCCGCGGCGCCGAGGCAGACCGTCCAGTTGTGCGCCGGATCGTTGAGCTCGCACGCAAGCGAGGTCTTTTTCTGCATGTCCATTCAGGCGCTGATGCCATCGGGCGCCTGTTCCGGCATGACCCGACCGCGCGCATCCTGTGGGCGCACGCGGGCTTCGAGCCGCCGGAGAAGGTAGGGGAGATGCTGCGCCGGCACGCGAACCTCTGGTGCGAGCTTTCGTTTCGCACCGATTACGCTTCCGGTGACGTGATCGAGCTGCGCTGGCGGGCGCTCTTTCTCGAATTCCCCGACCGCTTCATGGTGGGGACGGATACGTACATGGCTGGCCGCTGGCCCTATGTCGTCGAGCATGCGCGTAGTGCGCGCGAGTGGCTCGCGACCCTCCCGCTCGACGTGGCGGAGAAGATCGCGTATCGAAACGGCGAGGCTCTCTTCTCCGCAAGGTGACGGCTTAATCTCCCTTTCCCCGCCCGCAGGGATTGGAGGGTCCCTCGCTCCGGTGCTAGAATGCGCGCTCCCCGTGGGTGGTTAGCTCAGCGGTAGAGCACTGTCTTCACACGGCAGGGGTCACAGGTTCGAACCCTGTACCACCCACCACTTCACTCATTGTTCACCGTTCTGTCTGGCGGCTGGTCGGCTGGGCATGCACCAGATTTGACACTCCCTTCAGGTTGGCGATAATTAACCGCAGCGTGACACCAGCGCCGCAACAACCGGGGGGTTGTGCAATGCTGAAAGTCTGGTTACTTGCGTTGGGCGTGCTTCTGGTTTCTTTCCCGAGCACCGCACAGCACGTATACGTTTGGCGCGATGCCGATGGCGTCATGAACTACTCCGATTCCCCGCCGGTCGGCGGGGCAGTCGGGAACGTCCGGAAGCTGCGCGTTCGCACCAATACTGCAACAGAGGGCACCGATTCGGCGCCCCTGGTGACCCAGTCACCGGAGGGAAGCGCGAGAGTTGGATCGATCGCATCCGGTCGTTCACGGGATCGGTTGCGTTCGGACGCTGGTCGCGAGATATCGTCGGGGGGGACTTACGGCGGAAGTGGTGTTGTGGCTGGTGGATCTGGGGGTGGCGCCGCTTCTTCAGCTGGTGGTCCAGGTGTAGAGGGTGGAGACCGGCCCGTCCCAGCGGCCGCCGGCCCGGCGTCAAGCCCCACGACCACGGCCTCGAGTGCGCCGAGCGTACCTTTGCCCATCTCGACCGCGCCGGCGCCTGCTCAGGCGGTGCCCATCTCGACCGCGCCTGCCCCGGATAAGGCGATTCCGATTTCAACCGCGCCAGCTCCGGACAGGGCCGTGCCGGTTTCGACCGCGCCTGCCCCAAGCCAAGCCGTGCCGATCTCGACCGCGCCGGTGACCACTACCAGCAGCGCCATAGCGTCGTCATCGCCGAGCACCCCTGTCTCGGGGAGCGCCCCGGGCAACAGTACCGCGGCCCAGACCGCTGGCGGGACCGCCCAGGCGACTCTTTATTGGGATGCGGTAACGAAACCCCCGATTTCCAAGATTCCGGTCGCGGGTTACCGCGTCTATTTCGGCGAGGGTCCGGGAGCGTATCTCCAGCCCCGTGGGCAGGGGGTGAATGCGGGTAATGTCACGAGCTACACGGTGCAGGGACTGAAAAGCGGGACACGGTACTACTTCACGGTCACGACTTACGTCGGGGGTAGCGAGAGTCCCTACGCGAACGAAGTATCCAAGGTCGCTACTGCGCCCTGATTGGCTCACCCTCGGGGAAGACTCCCACCACCCCGGCGCCCCTATCGAGAGGGTTCCGTCGCGGCTGCCACAGTTCCCGTCTCGCGCGAGCCGTAGAACAGTGTGTAGACCACTGGAATCAGCACCAGTGTGACGAGAGTAGAGGCGGTCAGCCCGCCGATGACCGCCCGCGCGAGCGGCGCCTGGGCGTCCGCGCCCTCTCCGATGCCGAGCGCAAGGGGCATCAGCGCCAGGATCGTCGTCAGCGTGGTCATCAGGATGGGCCGCAGGCGCCGCCGCCCGGCTTCGGCCGCCGCTTCGATGACATTCATTCCCGCACGTCTTAACTGCCCCGCCTGATCGACCAGCAGGATGGCGTTGTTGACCACGATGCCGCCCAGCATGATGCAGCCGATGAACGATTGCAGGTTGAGGGTCGTGCGCGTCAGAAACAGGATGAGCAGCACGCCCACGGCCGCAAGCGGAACCGATCCCATCACGACGACCGGATCGCGCAGCGACTCATACTGCGAGGCGAGCACCATGTAGACAAGGATCAGTGCGAGGCCGAGCGCAATCAGCAGTTCCCGGAAGGCCTTCTGCTGCTCTTCGAAATTCCCCCCGACGCGAAGGTCGTAGCCGGTCGGCCGCGCGATCTGGTCAAGCTTGCCCTGGACCTCCTGCGCCACTGAACCCAGATCGCGCCCGGCTACATTGGCCCTGATCGTCACGAGGCGCTGCTGGTCCTTGCGGTCGATCAAGATGGGGCCCCGGCTATACGACGCCTCCACCAGGTTGCGCAGCGAAACCTGCTCACCGGATGGCGTATTGAGCGTGAGATCGAGGACTTCATCTACCGAGCGCCGCTCCGCGTCCTCGAGCTGCACGAGGATCCGGTAGGAGTTGCCGTGAACCCGGTATTCGCCTGCCTGCGAGCCCGCCATCGCCGTCTCGATCGCCTCGGTCACATCTCGCACGCTCAGTCCCAGGTTGGCGACTTTTTGCCGGTCGACGCGGATGTCCAGCTCGGGAATGCCCGCCTTCCGGCTGACGTCGATATCAGTGATCCCTGGCACGTCGGCGACCGCTTGCCGGACCTGGCGCGCGAGCGCATCGAGAGTCGCGAGGTCGAATCCACGCACCTCGACGACGATGCCTTCCTCGCTGGCAAGCAGGCGCTCGAGCAGGAACTGGCCCTGGGGCGCGCGCGTGCGGATTGTCATTCCGGCAATCTTGCCGTCGAGAAGCCGGCGCAAGTCGCTCGCAATCCTGGAATTGGAGCGCTTGCGCTGTGCGGCGGGCACGAGCGACAGGCGAATCTCGCCCTGGGATGCGCCCCCTGCGCGGCGGCTCGACGTTACGACCGTGACAACCGAGGACACGGTCTCCGGCACCGCCGCGTAGACGATCTTCTCCATCTTGCGCGTTTGCTGGTCGACGAGCTCGAGCCGCGTGCCGGGCTCCATGTCGCCCATCACGCGCACTTCACCTTCGTCGCTTGGCGGGAGAAACTCGGTGCCAATGAGCGGGAGCAGCAGGAGGCTGCTCGCGAAGAGAGCGCTTGCCCCGAGGACCGTGGTCATGCGGTGGCGCAACGCCTGCTGAAGGACATCGCGATATCCCGTCTCCAGGCGATGTATCCACTCGCCCACGCGCTCGGATAACCGTGTTATCCAGCCTGAGGGGCGGGCGGCGCGCTCTTCCGGCTGCTCGAGTATCCGCGCGGCCGCCATCGGCACCAGAGTGAGCGACACCAGCAGCGAGCAGAAGAGCGAAAACATGATCACATAGGCAAGCTCCTTGAAGAGCACGCCGGAAACATCGCGCAGGAAGATGAGCGGAAGAAAGATAACGACTGTGGTAAGCGTGCTCGCGACGATCGCTCCCGCAACCTCGCGCGTGCCTTGCACGGAGGCAACACCGATCGACTCGCCGTTTTCCTGCCGTCTTCGGAAGATGTTCTCGACCACCACGACGGAGCTATCCACCATCATGCCCACGCCCAACGCGAGGCCTCCGAGCGTCATGAGGTTGAGCGTGAAGCCCCCGAAAAAGAGCAGGGCGAAGGTGGCGATGACAGAGATCGGGATCGCCAGGGAGATGACGATGGTGCTGCGAAGATCACGCAGGAAGAAGAGCAGCACCAGCACGGCAAGGCTCCCGCCGTAGAGCACGGACTGCGCGACATTCGCGATTGAGCGCTCGATGAAATTGCCCTGGTTGATGACCGGGATGATCTTCAACTGAGGAAAAGCGCGGTTGACCTCCTCGATCTCCGCCAGCACGCGCCTCGCAACCTCGACGGTATTGGCACCGGATTGCTTGCGAATCGCCACGCGCAGCCCCCGCTCGCCGTTGACGCGGATGATCCGCGTCAGTTTCTCGTAGGTGTCTTTCACTCGGGCGATCTGGCTGATCGTGACCGCGGCGCCCTGCTTCTGCGCGACAACCGTATTGCGGATCTGATCGAGGCTCGTGAATTCGGACGGAGCGCGCAACGTGACCTGGTACTGGCCCTGCTCGATCTTGCCGGCCGGAAGATCGAGGTTGGCGTTGCGAAGTGCCTGCAGCACCTGGTCGAGCGGAAGTCCCAGCGCCCGCAAGCGATCCGGGTCGAGCTCTACGCGCACCTCGCGGTCGAAGCCGCCCCATGGGTCGACCTGGGCCACGCCCGGAATTCGGGCGAAGCGATAGCGGATCTGGTCCTCGACGATCTCGGTCAGCTCCACGGGATCGAGACTGCTTGAGATCCCCATGAGCACCACCGGAAAGCTGTCCACGTCGAACCTGGCGACGCGCGGTCCGGTGATGTTGTCCGGCAGCTCGCTCAGTTCATTCTGCAGCGTTGCCTGGACCTCGACCGCGGCGGTATCGATGTCGGTGCCCCACTCGAAGCTGACGCGCACGCTGCTGTTGCCCTCCGAGGATTCCGAGACGATCTCCCTGACACCGGGCACGGTCGCCACGATCTCCTCGATGATCTGGGTGACGAGGCGCTCCATCACCACGGGGCTTGCCCCTTCGTATTGGGTGCGAACGGTGAGCGTCGGCAGCTCGATGCTGGGCAGAAGATCGATCTGAAGACGGGTGAGCGAGGCGAGCCCGAAGATGATGACGATGAGCGCCACCATCACCGTGAACACGGGACGCTTGACGCTCGCTTCGGTAAGGCTCATCGCGTTCCGCCCGTTGCGTTGGAGAGGGTTGCCGCGGACGCTTCCGAGGTGATCGTGATCGCCGATCCGTCCTTCAGCAGGTGCTGGCCCAGGACCACGACCTGGCCGGAAATGTCCTTTCCGCTTATCTGTACCCGGCCGTTGTCGCGGATGCCTGTCTCCACTTTCCTCCAGGCGACGGATTTGCCGTCTGCATTGACGACAAAGACGCCGCTTTCCCCATCGCGCGTGGTGATGGCCGGTTCGGGAACGGTTACGGCATCCGCGATCTGCGCCAGCACCGCCGTCGCGCGAATGAACATGCCCGGCTTGAGCAGCAGATCATTGTTGGTCACCGTGAGCTCGACACGGGCCTGCCGCGTGGCCTCGCGGAAAACCGGGGCGATGCGTTCTATGCGCCCGTCGAAGCGCTGGCCGGGATAGGCGTCTGTCGTGAGAATCGCGGGCTGGCCCGCGGTGAGCCGGGAATAATCGCGTTCCGTGACGAAGACGACGGCATTGATGGGATCGATTTCGACGATGCGCAGCAGATTGGCATTGGCGGCTACCGTCTGGCCTTCATCAACGTAGCGCTCGGCGACGATGCGCCGGTCGCTGCCGCCGGTCCAGCCGGCTGTGACCTTGGTGTAGCCGAGCTGGATATTGGCGGTCCTCAGCGCCGACTCCGCCCGGTTCACCAGCGCCTTAGCCACCTCGAGCTGCGATTTCTTCTCGGCCTGGTTGGCGAGGGCGCTGTCGTACTGTGACTCCGACGCAATGCCGCGCTTCCGCAGCGTCGTGGTCCGCTCGAGCTCCCGCGCGGCGATATCGAGCGCGCTTTTCGCGCCGGCGACGTTGGCGACTGCGACGTCCAGG
>DASPGR010000211.1:0-3584 GCA_035620515.1 Burkholderiales bacterium
GAGGATGCAGTCAAGATCGGCGTGGAGGTCTACGACGTCAGGTTGAAGCGTGTCGACCTGCCGCAGGAGGTGAGCGAATCGGTGTATCGCCGGATGGAAGCAGAGCGCAAGCGCGTCGCCAACGAGCTGCGTTCGACCGGCGCCGCGGAGTCCGAGAAGATCCGGGCCGACGCCGACCGGCAGCGCGAAGTAATCCTGGCGGAAGCGTACCGCGATGCCCAGCGCATCAAGGGCGAAGGGGACGCCAAGGCGACGGGCATCTACGCGCGCGCCTACGAGCCCAACCCCGAGTTCTACTCGTTCTACCGCAGCCTCGAGGCCTACCGATCAAGCTTCAGGGACAAGAGGGATCTCCTGGTACTCGACCCCAATTCGGAGTTCTTCAAGTACTTCAAATCAGGCGGCAACAGCAAGAAATAGCGGGTTGCCGGGCATTCGGGGCCGGGAGCCACGCCGTTGTTGCGGAGATCTCGATGGGCAGTATTCTGCTGACGGCTATCGCGCTCATGCTGATCATCGAGGGGGTCCTGCCCTTTCTGATGCCCACGTTGTGGCGCGAGACCTTTCGCAAGCTGATATCCATGTCCGACGGGCAGATCCGCTTCCTGGGATTGAGCTCGATGCTCGTGGGCCTGCTTCTGCTGCTGATCGTGCGCCACTGACATGTCCAGAAACGTCGTCGTCATCGGCGCCCAGTGGGGCGATGAAGGCAAGGGCAAGATCGTCGACTGGCTGACCGATCACGCCCGCGGCGTCGTCCGTTTCCAGGGCGGGCACAACGCCGGCCATACCCTGGTGATCGGCGGCAAGAAGACCATCCTCCACCTCATCCCGTCCGGCATCCTGCGCGAGGGCGTCGCCTGCTACATCGGCAACGGGGTCGTGCTCTCCCCGCATGCGCTCGTGGAAGAGATCGACACCCTGGCGCAGGCCGGTGTGGACGTGCGCCCGCGGCTTAAGATCAGCGAGGCCTGCCCGTTGATCCTGCCCTACCACGTCGCGCTGGACCAGGCGCGCGAAGCCGCCAAGGGCGCGGGCAGGATCGGGACCACCGGGCGCGGCATCGGCCCGGCATACGAAGACAAGGCCGCGCGGCGCGGATTGCGGCTCCAGGATCTTTTTCGTCCCGACCGGTTCGCCGCCAAGTTGAACGAGGTGCTCGAGTTTCACAACTTCGTGCTGCAGAGCTACTTCCACGCGGCGCCGGTGGACTACCGCAGCGTGCTGGACTCGACGCTGGTGCTCGCCGCGCGGATCGAACCGATGATCGCGGATGTCCCGCGACTGCTCTACGATGCGCAGCGCGCCGGGCACAATCTCCTGTTCGAGGGCGCGCAGGGGACGCTCCTCGACATCGATCACGGCACCTATCCGTTCGTGACCTCGAGCAACTGCGTGGCGGGAGCCGCCGCCGCGGGCGCGGGGATCGGGCCGCAGCACCTGCACTACGTGCTGGGCATCACCAAGGCCTACACGACCCGCGTGGGGTCGGGGCCGTTTCCAACGGAGCTCGATGACGAGATCGGGCGCCAGCTCGCGAGCCGCGGCAACGAGTTTGGCGCCACCACGGGGCGTCCGCGGCGCTGTGGCTGGTTCGATGCTGCGGCGCTGAAGCGCTCGATACAAATCAACGGCATCACGGGACTGGGCGTGACCAAGCTCGACGTCCTGGACGGCATGGACACGGTGCAGCTTGCAACGGGCTATCGCCTAGATGGACGGCTGAGCGACATTCTTCCCGTGGGAGCGGAGGAGCTCGCCGGTTGTGAGCCGATCTACGAGGAGCTGCCGGGGTGGAAGGAGAGCACCGTCGGTGTCACGCGGTTTGCCGGGTTGCCGGCCGCCGCGCAAGCCTACTTGAAGCGCATCGAGTCGGTGTGCGACGTGCCGATCGATCTCATCTCGACCGGAGCCGACCGCGAGCAGACGATTGTCATGCACCACCCTTTCGAATGACACTGCAAAGAGGCGGGTGGTGCCCAGGAAGGGATTCGAACCCCCACACCATTGCTGGCGCCAGGACCTGAACCTGGTGCGTCTACCAATTCCGCCACCTGGGCGTGAGCGCGCGATTTTAGCCGAAGGCGCCCCGTTTATCAAATGAATCAAAGGAAAACGCGCAGATCGTTGCGCGCGCGCGGGCGCCGTGAGCGCGCGCCGCGCCACGCGTACGAAGTGCCGGGCCGTGAATCGATCCTGGCGACACTGACCGAGCTCGGAGTGCCGGTTGAGGAGGCGCAGCTCGAGCAGCTGCTGAAGATCGGACGGCACGAGCGCGAAGGATTTTTGCGCCGCATCGCGGCGATGGAACGCGAGGGCGAGATCATGCGCAATCGCCGCGGCGCGATTTGCGTCGTGGCGAAGCTCGACCTCGTGCGCGGCCGGGTCCAGGGCCATGCCGACGGTTTCGGCTTTCTCGTGAGGGACGACGGGGGCCCGGATCTTTTCCTGGGCCCGAAGGAGATGCATCAGGTCCTTCACGGCGACCGCGTCGTTTGCCGCATCGCGGGCATCGACCGGCGTGGCCGTCCCGAGGGCAAGATCGTAGAAGTACTGGAGCGCAGCCAGCAGCGGGTGGTCGGCCGCCTGCACCGGGAGCACGGAATCCTGTTCGTCTCGCCCGAGGACAAGCGCATCGCGCACGAGTTTCTCATTGCCCCGAATGAAGCGCACGGCGCGAAGGCGGGGCAGATCGTCACCGCCGAGATCCTGGCGCAGCCATCCAAGCACGCCCAGCCCGTCGCAAAGATCGTCGAAGTGCTCGGGGACTACGAGGACCCCGGAATGGAAATCGAGGTTGCGCTGCGAAAGCACGCGCTGCCATACCTTTTCCCGCGCCAGGCCGAGCGCCTGTGCGCCGCGCTGCCGAATGCGGTGACGGACGAGGACTGCAAAGGACGAGACGATCTCACGCACCTTGCCCTCGTTACGATTGACGGCGAGAGCGCGAAGGATTTTGACGACGCGGTTTATTGCGAGCCGTCGGGCACGGGCGATGACTCGGGCTTTCGGCTGGTGGTCGCGATCGCGGACGTCAGCCATTATGTAAAGCACGCCGATGCCCTGGATGAGGAGGCGCGGCTGCGGGGCAATTCGGTCTACTTTCCCAGGCGCGTCATCCCGATGCTGCCGGAGAAGCTCTCGAACGGCCTGTGCTCCCTCAACCCCGACGTGCCGCGCCTTGCGATGGCCTGCGACATGCAGATCGACGGCAGCGGAGAGATTGAATCCTATCGGTTCTTCCCGGCCGTGATCCGCTCCCACGCGCGGCTCACGTACACCGAGGTCGCGGCAATGCTCGAGAACGAGCGCGGCGAAGCCGCGCGCAACCATGCGGCCCTGCTGCCGCACCTTCGAGCGCTCTACCGGCTCTATCGACAGCTCGCCCGGGCGCGCGCCCGGCGCGGCGCCATCGATTTCGAGACGATCGAAACCGAGATGATCTTCGACGAGCGCGGCAAGATTGCTCGCATCGTGCCGGTGGTGCGAAACGATGCCCACCGCCTGATCGAAGAATGCATGCTGGCAGCAAACGTGTGCACCTCCGGGTTCCTGCGGCAGCACCGGCAGTCGATGCTCTACCG
>DASPGR010000212.1:0-3589 GCA_035620515.1 Burkholderiales bacterium
ACCGCAAGAGGCGGAACGCGTGCAGGCCGGGATTCTGAAGGCCTATCGCTGGCAGTACATCGTCTCCGGCGTGCGGGACGAGCGGTTCGCGGGGATTCTCACCGACATGATCACGCCGCAGCAGGGCGAGCGCATCGGCAATGCGCTGGCGCCGATCCTGAACTAGCCAATGTCCCGCCGCGCGCCTTGGGTGGTGCGCGGCAGGCAGCGCTACGGTATCAGCCGGCCTTGCGGCCGAGGGCTCCGAAAAGTGCCAACAGCTGACGGGCCGCGCTGGGGCGCGGCGCCGGTTGGGAGGCGGTGTGGGCTGGCGCTTGAACGCCGGCCGCTGCCGTTCTGCCCTGGTCAGGCGAGGATCCATGCTGCCGCTGGCTCCGCCGCCGGCGGCGCTTTTTCGGGTCGTGCCCGGACGGAGCGCTCCCTTGCAGCGCTGGCTGTTGCTGATCGTGGTGTCTCCGGACGTCACGCCCGCCGGCCTCATCACCGTGTTGCCGGCGTGGCTGGTGTTGCCGTTGATGCGGTGTGGCATTGCGCGTGGCGGGGGCATCGTGCGATCGTCCCGGCTCGAAGCCGGCCACGACCTGTTGCTCGATTCGCCGGCCGATGAGGCGCTCGATCGCAGCGAGGAGCGGTTGGTCCTCGCCACATACCAGCGACACCGCCTGGCCCGATAAACCCGCGCGGCCGGTGCGGCCGATGCGGTGCACGTAATCCTCCGGAACGTGCGGCAGGTCGTAGTTCACCACATGCGGCAGCTCTTCAATGTCCAGCCCCCGCGATGCGATGTCGGTGGCGACCAGCACCTGCAGCTCGTTGTCCTTGAAGCGCTTCAGCGCCCGCGTGCGTGCGCCCTGGCTCTTGTTGCCGTGGATGGCGTCCGATTCGATGCCGTCGCGCTCGAGCTGCTGCGCCAGGCGATTCGCCCCGTGCTTGGTCTTGGTGAAGACCAGCACCTGCTGCCAGTTGCCGGTCTTGACGAGATGCGCGAGGAGCGGGCGCTTGCGGTCCTTCTCCACCGGATGCACGACCTGCGATACGAGCTCGATCGGGCGGTTCCGCGGCGCGACTTCGACCGTCGCCGGATTGCGCATGAAGGAGCCCGCCAGCTTGCGGATCTCCTCGGGAAACGTCGCCGAGAACAGCAGGTTCTGGCGCGCCGCCGGGAGCAGCGCCAGGATGCGGCGGATGTCGGGAATGAATCCCATGTCGAGCATGCGGTCGGCCTCGTCGAGCACCAGGATCTCAACCTGGCGCAGGTCGATCGTGCGTTGCTGGACGTGGTCGAGCAGGCGTCCGGGTGTCGCGACGACGATGTCCGTGCCGCGCCGTAGCTCGGTGATCTGGGGATTGATGCCCACACCGCCGAAAATGACCGTCGAGCGCAATTTGAGATGCCGGCCGTAGGCGCGCACGCTTTCGTGCACCTGCGCCGCGAGCTCGCGGGTAGGCACGACGATGAGCGCGCGCACGGGGTGGCGCGCGGGGGAATGACTGGCGTTGGCCTGCGCCGCGAGCCGCTGCAAGAGCGGCAGCGTGAAGCCCGCGGTCTTGCCGGTGCCGGTCTGGGCGGCGCCGAGCAGGTCGCGTCCCGAGAGCACAACCGGGATGGCCTGCGCCTGGATCGGGGTGGGGGTGGTGTAACCCTGCTCCGTGACAGCACGGAGCAGCTCGGCCGAAAGGCCGAGGTTGCTAAAAGCAGTACTAATGGTGATCTCCTGATCGGCCCGGGAAGGCGCAAGCCTTCCAAACCGGTTCAGGCAGATGCAATTTAAGGCTGGGTGATCCGACGGTCCGGGATGGACCGTGAAACGACTGAGACGCTAACCGGGTGACGCGAACCAGAAACCTCGGGGCGCACTATACATGAATTCCGGACCTGCGTCCGATTTATCGTGAATCGTCACTTCATCTCGTCTTCAGGAAGCGGGATGAATTCGGTCTCGTCGGGGACTGGCGGGAATCGCCGCTCGCGCCAGCGCTGCTTGGCCTCTTCCATGAGGTCGCGCGAGCTGGCGACGAAGTTCCACCAGATGTGGCGGTCACCGTCCACCCTGGCACCGCCGAAGAGCATGAATCGCGCGGGCGAAGTGGCCTTGATCTCCGCGGTTCCGCCCGCGGGAAACGCCGCGACGTGGAACGGCGCGACCGGGTTGCCGTCGACCACGACCTCACCGGAGACGACGTAGACCGCGCGCTCCTCATGCTCTGGCGGCAATTTCAGTCTGGCGCCTGTAGCGAGCTCGACCGCTGCATAGAGCGTATCGGAGAACACAGGCGTCGGCGCGCGCTGCCCGAACGCTGTTCCGGCGATCACGCGGATCTCGACGCCCTTTTCGGAAACGGTCGGCAGCCGGGTCTTTGGAATATGCATGAAAGACGGTTGCGTCTGCTCGTCTTTGAGCGGAAGCGCGACCCACGTCTGTATTCCGTGCAACGGGGATGCGGCGCGGCGATCTTCCTTCGGGGTGCGCTCCGAATGGACGATGCCGCTGCCCGACGTCATCCAGTTCACATCGCCAGGATCGATGCGCTGCACGGTTCCCAGGCTGTCCCGATGCAGGATCGAACCCTCGAACAGGTACGTGACCGTGGCGAGCCCGATGTGCGGATGCGGGCGCACGTCCACGCCTTGTCCCGGCGGAAAGCGCGCCGGGCCCATATGGTCGAAGAAGATGAAAGACCCGATCATCTTGCGCGGATACGCGGGCAGCAGTCGCCGCACTTCGAATCCGCCAAGATCCTTGGTGTGGGGCTGCAGGATGTCAGGCGCCATGGGCAGCGATGTTCCTTCCCGTCATTCTGCGCCCATGGCCACTTTCGCGGGTGGCATGCTGCGCTCGCGCAGAAACTCACCCAGGATCGCCGCCGTGTGCGAGCGCGTCGCCTGCCGCGCCAGCGCTTCGGGCGCACCCTGCGCAACGATGCGTCCCCCGGCATCGCCGCCTTCCGGACCGAGATCGATGACCCAGTCGGCCTCGGCGATCACATCGAGATTGTGCTCGATCACGAGCACGGTGTTGCCGGCATCCACAAGGCGATGCAGCACGCGCACGAGCTTCTCGACATCGGCCATGTGCAGGCCGACCGTTGGCTCGTCCAGAACATAGAGCGTGAGTCGTGATTCGCCTCCCACCACCCCGGCGCTGCGCGCCACCCCTCCTCCGGCAGGAGGGGAGGTCGTAGCCGGACCGTTGCGTACTTTGGCGAGCTCGGTGACGAGCTTGATGCGCTGCGCTTCGCCGCCGGAGAGCGTCGGGCTTTGCTGGCCGAGAGTGAGGTAGCCGAGCCCCACGTCCTGCAGCAGCGTCAGTGCATGATGGGTCGAGGGATGCGCGGCGAAGAACTCTGCCGCCTCATCGACACTCATCGCCAGCACTTCGCCGATCGTCCGCTCCTTGAAGCGTACTGCAAGGGTCTCGGGATTGAAACGCGCACCGCGGCACGCATCGCAGGTCACCTTGACGTCCGGCAGAAAACTCATCTCGATGCGCTTCAGCCCCTGGCCTTCACACGCTTCACAGCGTCCCCCGGGCGTATTGAACGAGAAACGGCTCGGCGTATAGCCGCGCATGCGCGATTCGGTCACCTC
>DASPGR010000213.1:0-10169 GCA_035620515.1 Burkholderiales bacterium
CATCGCGCCCGCCTGATAAAATCCGCGGCTCGCGCTTTTCGTTCGCGCCGCGGAGAGATGCCGGAGTGGTCGAACGGGGCAGACTCGAAATCTGTTGTACGGCTTGCCGTACCGGGGGTTCGAATCCCTCTCTCTCCGCCACATTTCAACGGCGAGGCGGTTCTGCCAAGCTACAATGCGCACGCACGTTCAAAAAGGAGAGTGCAGTGGCCACGGTAACTGTCCGGATCCCCGAATCGTTGCTCAAGCGGGCCCAGGCGACTACCGGGCAACGCGACGCTGCGTCCGCGGTGCGCCGCGCGCTCGAGATCGTCACGCGCGCCTATGAGCTAAGGGCAGTGGCGCGGCGCGCACTGGAACAGTCGCGGCGCGAAGAGCGGGAAGGAAAGGTGCATCGCTTCACCACTGCGAGGGACGCCGTCGCGCATCTCAAGCGCTTGTGAAGGAGATCGTCTTTACGCGGCGCTTCGAACGTGACTTCCGCCGCCTCAAAAGACGACTCTCTCCCCACGTTCTCGATTACGAAACACTGGAATACGTCTTCGAGCTGCTCAGCGGGGAAAGTCGCTGCCCGAAGCCTTCAGGGAACACGCCCTTGAAGACGAATACGCCGGATTCTCCGAGTGCCATATCGATACAGATTGGCTGCTGGTCTACCGCGTCACGCGCAGTCGAATCGTGTTTCACCGCACAGGAACGCATCGCGATCGGTTTAGACGGCGGACGAAGCGCCCTCGACGCGAAGCCAGTCCCCGATTCCTAGCCGGCGGCGCTGCGGGCGCCGAGCGGCGCCGCGGGCCGGCCTTCCGCCCGCGCCTCGCTGGTCCCCATCAGCGCGAACACCTCCACGCCCTGCGACTTGCCTTTGAGCTGCAGGGTGCCGACCGGCTCGAGCTGGAACTCGCCGTCGAGCTGCGCGACGGTCGAGGCCGCGACCATGATCTGGCAGTAAGGGTCGAGCAGCCGCTCGGGGATCTCCTTGCCGTAGGTCTCGAGCCGCGCCGCGGTATTCACCACGTCGCCGATCGTCGTGTACTTCATGCGCTGCGCGCTGCCGAGACAGCCCGCGACGACCTGTCCGGTGGCAATGCCCACGCGCACCTTCACTTGCGGTCCGCCCTCGAGGTGCCAGGATGCGACGAGCTCCTCCATCTTCTTCCGCATGGCGAGGGCGCAGCGCAAGGCATTGACGGCGTCCTGGCGGATTTCCTTTGCGCTCGTGCGAGGCAAGGGCACCCCGAAGTTCGACTTGATCGCGTCGCCGTAGTAATCGTCCACCACGCCGCCGTGCGCGATGACCAGTCCCGCCATGGTCTCCATGTAGCTGTTGAGCCAATCCATGAGCTGGTCGGGAGTCAGGCGCTCCGCCATTGGCGTGAAATTCATGAGATCCGAAAAGAGCACCGTCACCGTCATCGTCTGCGGCGCGAGGCGCCCGCCCTTGAGGAAGCTCGCGCGCTGCTTCCACATCTCCTCGGCGATCGCGGGCGAGACGCTCCGCGAAAAGAGGTCCATCAGGAAGCGCTTTTCCTGCCGCTCGTGGCCGGAGAGGAACGCGGTCACCAGCCCGGCCGAGCCCACCCACGCGATCGCCACCGGGGCGACGGGCAGCCACCAATGCCCGAGGAACGCGAGGAGCGTGGCGCCGACGAGAACCAGCAGCCCGGCCGCAATGGACAGCGTGAAAGGCGTGGTCGTACGCACCACCCTTCCCACGAGCGCGGCTGCCAGACCCCACAGCAGGATCCACAGGCTTTCCCAGAGGTCGCTCAGGAAGCGCACCGGCTCGTCGCCGCCCAGCGCCGCTCGAACGAGCTGGCTCACCTCGTAGCCGTGCACCGCGATCCCGGCGGTCGCATGGCCGCGGCGCGTGAAGCGGTCGAACGGCGTCAGGAACTCGTCCTTCACGCTCTCGGCGTTCACCCCGAAGATCACCACGCGGTCCCGCATCGCGCCCGGATCGACGCGGCCCTCCAGCACGTCGCTCAGCGAATAGGTCCGAAAACGATCCGCTCCGCCGCGATAGTCGAGCAGATATTGGTATCCGTTCGCATCCGCCCGGACATAGGCGCCATCGTTCGCCTCGAACGGCCGCAGCGTCACCTTGCCCAGGCGAATGTGGCTCGGCTCGGCCGGGTCCGGCTGCGGCGCGATCCCTTCGTCGGCGAGATAGAGCAGCGCCAGGCGCAACGCGAGCGACACGTGCGACGTCTTGCCGTCGTCGAGAAACAGCAGCCCGCGCCGCACCACGCCGTCGTCATCCGGGGTGACGTCCGAAAAGCCGATCTGCTCGGTTCCGCGCAGCGCCGGCGGTCCGGCGACCTGCTTGGTCGCGTCCTTGCCGAACTTCTCGATGACGACGACGCGCTTCTCCCGCAGCAAGAGAATGTTCAGGTCGTCCGTGCCGGGCGGCACCGGGATATCGCGATAAAGATCCACCCCGACCGCGCGCGGATTGCCCGCGAGAATCTTCCTCAGCGCCTCCGTCATGCGGCGATCGGAGAGCGGCCACTCCTTCAGCTTCTGGATGTCCTCCTCGACCGTCTGCACCAGCACCACGCGCGGCTCGCGCGCGGTCTCGCTTTCCTTCACGCGCAGATAAGCGTCGTAGGTGGCGAGCTCGACGAATTGGAGAGCCCCCGCGCTGCGCAGCCCGATCACCAACAGACTCGCCGCGAGGCCAAGCACGAGGCTGACAGCGGTCGGTTTGGGCAGCCAGTCGAGCCGTCTTAGCTCCATTGGGCTAGTTAATCTGGCCTTAACCAGGATCGATTACACGCGAGTGATCGCTTTATTCCGTCGAACATTTCAAGTCTCTGATTCATCAGGGAATACTAGCTTGCATACTACTTGGCGTCTCGAACTCCGCGTCACTCGGTTCCAAAACTTCGCTCGCCGCAACCTTGCCCTTGTCTCACGAGACGAAATGGTAACGCGCGTATTGACCTGATCGGACAATAGGAATAGCGTGCACAACTACTCAGATTTTGGGGACCTTAGGGGAGACTTGCAGGTCGCGCGGGGGGATGAAGCAGGTCAAGTTTTGGTCGCGCTCTTTGCTGAATTCTCCTGGCGTTGCTATGCGAAAAAGAGAGGAAATCATGACCGGTAGATTTGCAATCAAAGGCATTCTAGGCGTGAGCTTGGTCTTTGTGCTGGGCGCCATGAGTTCGACAGCCAGCGCTCTTGTCAGCAGCACTACTGTTTCTGGATGTAGCTTGTATAAGAAAAGCTTGGGTCAATGCAGTGTCTTTGTCGACGGGATTTTGAAAGGGTTGGGGAACGTAAGCAAAAACCCAACCGCTTTTACGGCCACAATGTCCAGAATCAGCGGGCAAGTTTTCTGCAAAAACCCGTCCGGTAACTCCTCCACCGCTAACGGTACGCCTTTTATAGATGTAGAGGTGGAACCCCTCGTGGGTGCAGACACGATCGAACAGGCTCAAGTTACTAAAAACGGAAGAGCCCTATCAGAGATCGTGTTTCATGATCCACAAATAATCCAAGCATTGATAGCCGCTGGCGTCAATGTTCCTGATTGTCAGAATTCGAACTGGATTAAGGTAATCGTTGTCACGAAAATGCAGATAATGGGTCAGCAGCTAGAGGATCCTGACCCGACAACGGCAGGCACGTGCGATCTGACTAACTTCACTGACGTTTCTGGTTGCACCATCACCGATACGTTGCGAACTTCTTGCCGCATACAGGACCCGTATTTCTTTAACCCCGCGGCTGCTTTGGGGGTCAAGAGTTACAACTATGGCGACGAGACCACCGGCAACGGAGCGTGCACCGAGATTTGCCACAGCACTGATCCTACACAGTGCAATCTCGTGGTTCCTGTTCATCCTTAGTGATAACTCTCCGGGCAGTACTTTTTACTTGCGCGCACGTCACCTGCTCACGCGGTAGGTGACGTGCTCGCAGTTGTGGATGGGGTTGCGATTACGTCTGAGAAGGTCGACGGGGCCCTGGTCTCACAACTGGGGAAGTTTCATGTCAAATAGTCAGTCAGACCTTCACGAGCGGTTTCGGCGCTGTACCGGGATGGTCGCGGGGGCGAGCCTCGTTTGTGCGGCGGGGCTTGCGGCTTCGCTTGCCCATGCCCAGACCACTCAGGTCACCGGCAACGGGCTCAATACCACGGTAGCGAATACCGCGAGCGGCGTTGAGATCACGGGGGGATCGAGGGGAAACGGGAACACCGGACCCAACCTATTCCATAGCTTCGGGGTGTTCAACGTAGGAACCGGGGATACGGCCAATTTCAAAGCCGACGGGCTGGCTACAGCAAATATTATTGGCCGAGTAACGGACGCGCGATCGGACATCTTCGGGACGGTTCGAACGACCGAGTTCGGCGCGGCGAATCTCTGGCTGATCAACCCTAAAGGGTTTGTCTTTGGTCCTAACGCAACGCTCGATGTAGGAGGAAGCTTTCATGCTTCCACTGCAGATTATCTGAAGTTCTCCAATGGCGACGAGTTCCATGTGAACGCCGCGAACCCGGTGCTGTCGGTGGCGGATCCGAGCGCCTTCGGTTTCCTGGGTACGCCGACGGGCAGGATTGACGTGCTATCCGGCACGGTCGACGACACGACCAACCCGGTGACGATCACGAGCTATCTCAAGGTTCAAGGTGAAAACGGGGAAGGTAAGACGCTCTCTCTGGTTGGAGGGAACGTCAACATCGGCGGCCAAGTCGACCTTAATAACGACGGAACGCCTGATGTCAGCGGGCCAGGCTATATCCTGGCACCGGGCGGCCACGTGAACCTGGTAAGCGTCGCATCTAGCGGTGTGGCGACGTTCGACCCTACAAACATAAACGGTTCTGCCGCCGGTCCGGTCGCAGGAAACCCCAGCACGCGTGACATTAATGTGTCCGGTTTCGCGCAGCTCGGGAACATCAACATCACTCAAGGTAGCGTCGTCGATGCCAAAGAGGTGTCCATCGCTGGCGGGAAACTTGTAATCGATACCGCAGCGGTGTACCCCGGCGGCTTCTGGCTGTACGAAAATCTGGGCGCTCTGACGGTGGGCGGCCTTGCCGCTCCTCTACCTGCGCCTGACGGGGGGCTGGTCAACGTCAACGTTGCTGGGGACGTTAGCATTCGTGGTGATACTCTGGTCCCTGTAATCAATGATCTTTCTGGGATTCTCACCTTCGCGGGTTTTCTATTCGCCGAAGTTCCGGGAGACGCCCCTAATATTCGCGTGAACGCCCAAGCGCTCACGCTCTCCGGGGAAACTGCGGATATCCAGACAGCCAGATTCGGCCCGGGTATGGCGGCCGACATAAACATCAACGCCAATACTGTTCGCATCGAAAACGGCGCGGCGATCGAGGCTCTTAACTTTTTCCAAGGGCCAGGCGGAAACATCACTGTAAACACGGGAGACTTGGTGATCGATGGAGGGTTTTCCCCTGGGTTCACCGGACTGTCGGCGCAGGCGCTCTTCCACCCGGGCTATCTAGTATTTTCGATCGACCCCATCGTCTATTTTGCAGATGCAGGCACCATCGCGGTCAACGCCACCAATAATGTGACGTTGCGCAACTTGGCTTTTATCAGTGCCAGTAGTTTTGCTTTTGGCAGCGGTGGTGGAGTCACTGTCAATGCCCAAAACCTCTCCTTGGACAACGGGGGAACTATAACCGCAGAGAGTACTCTGGGTGGTCCGGCAGGAAACGTAGAGATCAACGCGAGCGGCCAAGTCATCCTCACGAACTTCTCCCAGATTAGCTCCACCACGACGGGAAATGGTACTGGGGGCAACGTTGTAATCAAAGCGGGGCAATCGACTACGGTATCCAGTACATCCGGCATTTTTGCCTCGACGGTGCCGCCAAATCAGGAGTTGCTGGATTTCATCGTATCCAATCAAATGGCCGGATTGGGCTTTCCCGATTGGGCCACCCTTCAAAGTTTCATTAGCGACGTAACGGGTATTCCAAACCCAACCATTTTCGACGTACTGCGATCGCTGCGCGACGACTTCGGTGTTCTCGCCATTCCTGATCCTATGTTGATAGCTGGTGACGGCGGGGCGATTTCAGTGACTACGCCCTTATTGACCATCAGCGGCGGCGCCGTAAGCTCTTCGACGGGGTGGGACGGCAACGCGGGAGCGGTGGTCGGGAAAGTGGGCTCCTTGGTTGTCGAGAACGATGGGGAGATCCGCGTTCGTTCGGGGCTCTTCGATCCTGCCTCCGGGGAAGTGTTCGGGGCTGGAGTGGGCAACGCAGGGACTCTGAGAGTTGATGCGCAGGGCAGCATAACTATCTCGGGTGGCAGCATATCCTCGACAACGATCGGCGACGGCAAGGGCGGCGACGTCGTTCTGAACGCTGCTCAGGACGTCAACATCACAAATGGCGGATCGGTTTCCGCAGACAGCTTGGCGCTCGCGGCGACCGATGCCACTAAAGGAGTCGGCGGCGACACGGGCAGAATCGAAATTACCGGCGGTAATTCGATCACGTTGGACCGCGGCGCGATCTCCACGCGCGCGGTCGCCGCCGACGGCGGCGACATCAAGCTCACCGCGCCGAACATCGTGCGGCTCGAGGGGTCGCAGATCACGACGTCGGTCGAGAGCGGCAAAGGCAAGGGCGGCAACATCAACATCGACCCGCAGTTCGTGATCGTGAACAACAGCTTCATCATCGCCAACGCGTTCGGCGGGCCGGGCGGGAATATCACGATCATCGCCGACAACTTCCTCCAGAGCGCCTCGAGCGCGATCACGGCCTCGTCGGCGCTGAGCACACCGGGGGTGATCGAGGTGCGATCGCCCGAGAATAATGTCGAGAACAACATCGCGCAGCTGCCGGCGGCGTTCATCGATGCGAGCGCGCTGTTGCGCGGGCTGTGCACCGCGCGGCGCACCGGCGCGGCGAGCTCGTTCGTGGTCGCGGGGCGCGGCGGGGTGCCGGTCGATGCGGATGGCTATCTGCCGAGCTTCGGCACCGACGTGGCCGTGGGCATGGCGGACATGGGCGACCCGATGCAGTCCGCCGCCGGCCGCACGGGCGAGCCGCCGCTCTCAGTTGCGCTGCTACTGGCAAACACTCTAGATTGCGCGCGCTAGTACGCCGGACGGTCCTGTGCGGGTTGCTCGCGCAGGGCGCGGCGGATTTCGCCTCCGCGCAGGCGCCGGGGCTGCCGTCCGGCGTGCTGCCCTCGCAGGAGCCGCTGCCGACCCCGGAGTTCCGTAAGCCGCCGCCCGAGTTGCTCAAGCTCCCGGCGGTCAAGCCGCCCGAGGAGCGCGCGCCCACGGTCCTGCGCGTGATGGTGCGCAAGATCCGCATCACCGGCAACACCGTCGTCCCGACCGCCGAGCTCGAGAAGATCGCCGCGCCGTTCGAGAACCGCGAGCTCACCAATACCGACCTGGAGGAGCTGCGCCAGCGCCTCACCCGGCACTACATCGAGCAGGGCTACATCAACTCGGGCGCGGTGATCCCGGACCAGAAGGTCGCCGACGGGGTGATCGAGTTTCGCATCGTCGAAGGCCGGCTGACGCGCACCGAGATCGAGGGGACGGTCCACTTCAGCAAGGACTATTTCAGCGACCGCATTGCGCTCTCTTCCGGGCCGCCGCTCAATCTGCGCGAGCTGGAGCAGGGGCTGCAGGTGCTGCTCGGCAACCCGATGGTGAGCAGCATGAACGCCCAGGTCGTGCCGGGCGAGCGCCCGGGAGAGGCGGTGCTCAGGGCGCAGGTCCAGGAGGCGCCGCGCTACGAGCTGAGCGCGATCGCGGATAACAAGCTCGCTCCGAGCCTCGGCGAGGTGAAGTTCACCTTGCTGGGAGCGATGAACAACCTGACTGGCAGGGGCGACCAGCTCGGCGCCGAGCTCGGCTACGCGGAGGGCATTCCCCACGACGTAAGGCTGCGCTACCGCATGCCGATCACGGCGCGGGACACGGCGCTCGGCGTGCATTACGAGAATACAGAGGCGGTGGTGGAGGAGAAGCCCTTCGACGTGCTCGACATCAAGAGCAAGCTCGAGACCATCGGAATGGAGCTCAGCCACCCCGTGTACCGGACGCAGAACACGCAGCTCTCGCTGGCCGGCGTGCTCGAGCGCCGCGAGACCGAGACCACGCTGCTCGGCGTGCCGTTCTCCTTCTCGCCGGGCGTGGTCGACGGCAAGGCGACCGTGTCGGTGCTGCGCCTGGTCGCCGACTATCTCGACCGCGGCCGCACGCAGGTGATCGCGGTCCGCTCCACGATCAACGTCGGGCTCGATGCCTGGGACTCGACCATCCACACCGATGGCTCGCCCGACAGCAAGTTTGTTTCCTGGCTCGGCCAGTTCCAGTACGTGCGGCGCCTGAGCGAGAGCCGCGGCGACCAGATCCGCCTGCGCGCCGACCTGCAGCTCACCGACGATGCGCTGCTGCCGGTCGAGCAGTACGCGGTCGGCGGACTCGACAGCGTGCGCGGCTACCGGAGCTTCCAGCTGCTGCGCGACTATGGATATACGGCGTCGATCGAATACCGGATACCGGTATTCAGCAACCCGGCCGGGTGGCGAAACCTGCAGTTCGCGGCGTATGTCGACACCGGCGGCGCCAAGTTCAAGGAGAGGGACAACCCCGACCCGTCGAGCCTTACCGGCATCGGCGTAGGGCTGATCTGGAGCCCGGCGCGAGAGTTCTTCGCCGAGCTGTACTACGCCGAGGGGCTCGACGACGTGCCGGCGCCGCCCAGCAGCCACCTCCAGGACGAAAGCATCTACTTTCGCCTGGTCTACCGGCCTTCCTGGTTCTAGGGGCTAGCTGCCCGGGCTGCGGTCGAACGCGGCGGCGTCCTTCAGCCCTACCTGCTCCAGCAGCGCCGCGCGACGCTCGCGCAGCTGCCGGTTCGACTGGTCGGCGCTGATCTGCCTGGAAAGCTGGTCGATCGCGTCGTACCAGATGCCGGCCTCGGCATAGAGCGCGGGCAGCTGCGCCGGCGAAGCCTGCTTGATCTGCGCCTGCACAGGGCTGTTCGTGACCCGCTTGATCGTGCCGCCGGCCAGCACGTCGTTCGAGCGCTGCGCGGGGTTGCGCACGACCGCGACGAACCACTGGTACTCGACGCCGGGCTTGAGGGTGATGTTGTGGTCGGCGAGCCTGAAGGCGTGGATTCCCTTGGCGAGCGGCGGCTGCAGCGTGATCTCGAAGACGGGCGTGGCCGCGTCCTGCAGGCTCTCGGTGCTGGTGATCGTGATCTCGACCGGCTTGTCGACCGGCTGCGAAGCGAACCAGTAGATAGTCGGCTTCTCCTGGGTCGTAAGCCCGGTCTCGCCCGGCGCGAGAACGTTCACCGCAAGGACATTGCCCATGCCTCGCGTGCCACCCCCCACGCGCGTGAGCGGCGCGCCGCGCAACGGCGGCTTGTAGGTCACCGTATCCGACTTTTCGGCCGCGGAGCCTTGCGCATGAACCGCTGGGGAGGACAGCGCAACGGCGGCGGCTGTGCCCAGCAAGATCGTTGCAACGGATATCTTCATGATGACCCTCGCTGCTCGAAACAGGATGCGGGGAGTATACGCCGGTGTTGTATCCCGTCGTCCAGTGACGTATTCACCTCGAACTCATAGCCAGTTTCCGATGAGCAGGAACGCGCTCCAGTAGCTCGGGTGCCGGTAGCGGGCGTCCTTCAGCAGGCCGAGCTGGGCCTGCTGCAGCGCCCTGGCCTTCGAGACGGAGGGCTCCTGCAGCTCGCGGTAGAAGGACGAAACGAGCTCCGCCGACGCCGGGTCGTTGACCGTCCAGAGCGTGGCGAGGGCGCTGCGCGCCCCCGCCTTGATCGCGACGCCGGCGAGCCCCAGCGCCGCCCGGTCGTCGCCGGCGGCGGTCTCGCACGCGGAGAGCGTGAGGAGCTCGACCGCGTCGGTCCGGAACTTCGAAAGCCCGAGGATCTGCTCGAGCTTGTTCATCCCGATCCTGCCGTCGTAGGTCAGCAGGAAGGTCTTGTTGACGTCGCTGTCGAACTGGGCGTGCGAGGCGATGTGCACGATCTGGTAGGGCGTATCGCCGAGATCCTTTTCCATCCGCGGAACCGTGAACTGCTGGTCCTGGCGCACCGTGCCGCCGTAGAGCTTCTGCACGTTCTGCAGCTCGTCGGCCACGAACGGCAGCGGCGCAAAGCCCTGCACCGACTCGGTCAG
>DASPGR010000214.1:0-9141 GCA_035620515.1 Burkholderiales bacterium
AACGAGCGCGGCGAAGCCGCGCGCAACCATGCGGCCCTGCTGCCGCATCTTCGAGCGCTCTACCGGCTCTATCGACAGCTCGCCCGGGCGCGCGCTCGGCGCGGCGCCATCGATTTCGAGACGATCGAAACCGAGATGATCTTCGACGGGCGGGGCAAGATTGCTCGCATCGTGCCGGTGGTGCGCAACGATGCGCACCGCCTGATCGAAGAATGCATGCTGGCAGCAAACGTGTGCACCTCCGGGTTCCTGCGGCAGCACCGGCAGTCGATGCTCTACCGGGTCCACGAGGGGCCGACCCCGGAGAAGCTCGCTGCGCTCCGCGATTTTCTCGCCAGCTTCGGCCTGCAGATCGGCGGAGGCGATGATCCTCACGCGCGCGACTACGCGAAGCTCCTCGAGCGCGTCAAGGCGCGTCCCGACGCGCAGCTTATCCAGACGGTGATGCTCCGTTCCCTGCAGCAGGCGGTATACAGTCCGGAGAACGTGGGCCATTTCGGTCTGGCTTACGAGTCGTACACCCACTTCACCTCGCCGATCCGGCGCTACCCCGACCTCCTGGTGCATCGCGCCATCAAGGCGGTGCTGCGGAAGCGGCGCTATGATCCCGGAAACTGGAGCGAGCTCGGGCTGCACTGCTCGATGACCGAGCGGAGAGCGGACGACGCCACGCGCGACGTGCAAGCCTGGCTCAAGTGCTATTACATGAAAGACCGCATCGGGGAGACGTTCGACGGGACGATCAGCGGGGTCACGCCGTTTGGAGCGTTCGTCGCGATCGACGAGGTTTATGTCGAGGGCCTCGTGCACGTTTCGGAGCTGGGGCACGACTACTTCCATTTCGACGCGGGCAGGCACCAGCTCATGGGCGAGCGCACGCGCAAGCGCTTCCGGCTCGGCGACCGCATGAAGGTCAAGCTGGTCCGGGTCGACCTGGATGCCCGCAAGATCGATTTCACCCTGGCCTGAGTTGACCCGTCACGATTCACGCATCTGAACAAATGAGCGAGACGCGCATCATCTACGGCTTTCATGCGGTCACGAGCCGGCTGCGCCAGAACGCGGCGAGCGTAAGAGAGGTGCTGATCGACCAGCGCCGGGAGGATCGTCGCTCGCGTGATCTTGTGCAGCTTGCGGGCGAGCGCGGCGTGCGTGTGATCAGGGTCGACGCCGCGAGACTCGACGGCATCACGCATGATGCCCGTCATCAGGGTGTTGCGGCACGGGTCGATGCCGCGGGTCCAGCGCGCGACATCGAAAGCGTGCTGGACGCCCTGACGGAGCCGGCGCTGCTGCTGATCCTCGACGGTGTCACTGACCCTCACAATCTGGGCGCGTGCCTGCGCGTGGCGGACGCGCTGGGCGCGCAGGCCATCATCGCGCCGAAGGACCGGGCGGCCGGAATCAACGCGACCGTCGAGAAGGTGGCGAGTGGCGCAGCCGAGACGGTGCCGTTCATCGCCGTCACCAATCTTGCCCGCGCAATGCGCGATTTGAAGGAACGCGGCATCTGGCTCATCGGCGCCGACCAGGAGGGGGAAGCGGAGCTCTATTCCGTCAAGCTCAATGGGCCGATCGCGTGGGTCGTGGGGGCGGAGGGTGAGGGCATGCGCCGGCTTACCCGCGAGACGTGCGACGAGGTCGTGCGCATTCCCATGGTCGGCACGGTCGAGAGCCTGAATGTCGCAGTAACGGCCGGCATCTGCCTCGCCGAAACCCGCCGTCAGCGCTCGCTGGCAGCACGCTGACCACCGCGCGCCCGTCCCTGCCAACATCGGGGCGCCTCATCGGTGCAACCCATGTCCGGGGAGTGTCAAAAACGGGATCTTGCCAATAGACAACATGCAAATTCAGTAATAGAATCATCCAATAATGAGATATTTCTAGAAAGCACTTAAAGAAGGAGCTGTTTGAGCGCGGTAGACAAAACGATGGGGCCGTCCCGTCCCGCTGCCGCCAGAATGGCGGTCGCGCTAGTTGCTTGCTTTTGGGGCCTACCGATGGTCCCCCTTGTCGCGTACGCGCAGCAGACCCAGGCGCCGATCCCGGCACCTCGCTTCGAGATCAAGCGCTTCGACGTCCAGGGCAATACCTTGCTCCCGCCGGACGTGGTGGAGGCGGCGGTCGCGCCCTTCACGGGGGCGAACAAGGACTTCGCCGACATCCAGCGCGCGCTCGAGGCGCTCGAGCAGTCCTATCGGGACCGCGGCTACGGCGTGGTGCAGATCCTGCTGCCCGAGCAGGACATCACCAAGGGCGTCGTGCAGTTCCGAGTGGTGCAGCCGCGCGTAGGCCGCGTCACCATTGACGGCAACAAGTTTTTCGACGACGAGAACATCCGGCGCAGCTTGCCGACGATCAAGGAGGGCGAGACGCCCAATTCACAGGAGATCGCACGCAACCTTCAGTTGCTGGGAGAGCATCCCGTCAAGCAGACCAACGTCCTGCTGCGTGGCGGTTCCAGGGAAGGCGAGGTCGACGTCAACGTCAGGGTGAACGACGACAAGCCGTGGCGGGGCTTTCTGACGCTCGACAATACCGGAACGAGCGAAACCGGCTATTACCGCGTCGGAATCGGCTACCAGCATTCCAATCTCTTCAACCGCGATCACACGTTGACGGCGCAGTACATCACCTCGCCGACCGAGCCAGACCAGGTCGCGATCTACGGCGTGGGCTACCGAATCCCGTTCTACGATCTCAACAGCTCGCTCGATCTCATTGCCGGCTACTCCGATGTCGACTCGGGCACGGTGCAGGGACTCTTCAACGTGAGCGGCGCCGGCACCATCGGGATCGCGCGCTGGAACTACCTGCTTCCGCGCTGGGGCGAGCTCGAGCAAAAGCTCACCTTCGGAATCGATTATCGGGAGTTCAATAATGATGTCCTCTTCTCGGGACAGCAGCTCGTGCCGGACATCACGATTCACCCCGTGAGCCTTACCTATAGCGGGCTCAGGCGCTACGCCGCAGCGGAGCTGTCATTTTTCGGCAGCGGCTCGACTAACATTCCCGGCGGCAATGACGGGGATGCATTGGCTTTTTTTCTGTCGCGGCCGGGTGCGACCGAAAACTACACTATTTCCCGTGGCGGCTTCAATTATGTCCGGCAGTTCCAGAACGAATGGCAGACCCGGATCGGGGCAAACGGCCAATATACAAAGGACCTGCTCGTGTCCGGCGAGCAGTATGGCATCGGCGGTCCCGACACCGTGCGGGGCTATCTTCTGCGTGAAGTCGCGGGCGACCGCGGCTACTCCGTGCAGACGGAGCTCTATACACCGGATATCGGGCGCCCCCTCCAGGCGCCCGACGATGTGCGGGCGCGGTTCCTCGCCTTCTACGATTATGGTTCCGTAGACATCAATGATCCGCTCCCGGGACAGATCTCGCATGCCATTCTCGCGAGCACGGGAGTCGGCCTCCGGCTGAGCTACGCAAAATCGCTCAGCGTGCGCTTCGATGTTGCCAATATCCTGAAGCCGACCCCGAATCGTGAGGAAGGCAGCTGGCGCGTCAGCGCGGCGCTCGCGATCGTCTATTAGGGGCTCGTCGCAGTAAACAGCAGTTCCGGTGGCCGGTCGCGAATCGGTGAGTCCCGAACCGTGACTTTTGTCACGTTCGCATCGCAGTTGTGTGCGAGCTCGCACCGAAACTGCGTGATTCGGCCTCCAGCGCATGACTGGGTTCACGGACTCTGGTGCAAAATTGAGCCAGTGCGTCGTGACATACGCGTTCACGTACGCGATACGCAACGATGGCCTGCCGCCTGACGTGTGCTCGGCGGTCCAAGGGGGATTAGTGAGACGGAGATGGAGGCTTCGCCGCCGGCTGCGGCCGGCTGCCGTCGCGCTCGCCGTGGCGTCCTGTTTTGCGGCGTCCGCGGCCTTGGCGAATCCGACGGGCGCGTCGGTGGCGGCCGGGCAGGTGAGTTTTCACCAGCAGGGTAGCCTCCTGCAGATCACGAACAGTCCGAACGCGATCATCAACTGGCAACGTTTCTCGATCGGCGCAAACGAGGTCACGCGATTCGTCCAGGGCTCGGCCTCGAGCGCGGTGCTCAACCGCGTAGTGGGACAGGATCCGTCCTCGATCCTCGGCGCGCTGCAGTCGAACGGGCGCGTGTTTCTCATCAATCCCAACGGCATCGTGTTTGGCGCAGGCGCGCGGATCGATGTGGCGGGGCTGGTGGTTTCAACACTGAATCTATCGGACACGGACTTCCTGGGCGGGAAGCTCAAGTTCACCGAGACAGTGGGTGCGGGGGCTGTCGTAAACGAAGGTGCGATCGCCACCCGGAGCGGGGGTCACGTCTATTTGGTGGGGGCAAGTGTCGAGAACAAAGGCCTGATCAAGAGCCCGCAGGGTGAGGTGGTACTGGCGGCAGGAAGAAGCGTGGAGCTGGTTGATCCGGGCACGCCGAACCTGAGAGTCGAAGTGACTGCGGCCGACAATCGTGCGGTGAACATGGGTGCAATTGCGGCCGAAGCGGGCCGGATCGGGATCTACGCGGGGCTGGTGAGCCAAAGTGGAGCGATTGAAGCCAACAGTGCACAGCTGACGGAAGGCGGGCGCGTGGTGCTGAAGGCGACGCAGAGCGCAACGTTGGAGGCAGGGAGCGTTACGGCTGCCAACGGAGCGCATGGCGGGACGGTCCGGGTGGAGTCCGGTGACACTACTCTTGTGGCCGGGACGGTTGAAGCGACGGGGACCGAAGGCAAAGGCGGCCGGGTCGAAGTGCTCGGTTACAAGGTGGGGCTCATTGGTGGCGCTGCGATCGATGTCTCGGGCGAGGCGGGCGGTGGCACGGTGCTCGTGGGCGGTGATTTCCAGGGCAAGAACCCGGACATCCAGAATGCCTATCGCACGTACGTCGGCCCGGAAACGACGATTACTGCGGATGCGGCGGCGAGCGGCGACGGCGGGCGCGCGATCGTTTGGTCGGATGACACGACGCGCTTTTACGGAGGCATCTCAGCGCGCGGCGGCGCGCAAGGCGGCGACGGCGGCTTCGTCGAGGTTTCTGGAAAAGGCAATCTCGGCTTCGATGGCAGGGTCAATGTCGGGGCATCTGCCGGCAGCTCCGGCACTCTGTTGCTCGATCCTCAAAACATTTCGATTCAAAACTTCGGTGTCGTTCCGGGCCCGCAAGACGGCGAGCTTAACGCTGACACGCCCACGGTGTTAGATCCTGCAGGCGCTGTTTATTTTGCAGATGGTATCGCCAGCAACTTCTCGCTCAGCGAAGCGGCACTTGAAGCACAAACCGGCAACGTTGTCCTTCAGGCCACCCAGGACATCACTGTTGCCGGAGGCTTGAGTGGCGGTGGACTTGTTTTTGTCAACCAGATTGCGGGCGAACGCGTCGTATTTCAGGCTGGCCGTGACATCGCTGTCTTCTCGCCGATTACGACCGGGGGCGGAAATATTCATCTCGAGGCAGATTCGCCCCACTCGCCTGTCGGCGGCGGCGATGGAACCGGACGGCTGCGGATCAACGCTGCGATTAGCACCCGCGGTACTCTGGGGACGGGCACGGACGGGTCGATTACGCTGATCGGCGGGGGAGATCCCGTCAACGGTGGTTTCAATATTGCTGCCAATGTTCTGGCCGGAAACGGCGGGATGCAGATTTCCCTCAGTGCGGCCGGCACGTTGAACCTGGGAATCGGCGCGCCCGGGGCCACCCAGCTTTCAACCGCCGACATAGCCCGCCTTCGAGCTACTGGTGCCCTGGTCATTGGACGCGCGACAAGCGGTGGCGACGATGGGCTTGGCCTCAATGCGCAGCTGCTCACCGTCGACTCGATCAGCAACAACACAGCGGGAGCGATCCCGCTCTCCGCGCCGTCCGGAACATCGTTTGAGCTGATCGCCGGAGCGGGGGGCATTACGCTTGAGCGCCCCATCGTTGCCCACCAGGACGTTGTGATTACGACCCCGGGCGCCGTTACCATCAACGATACGATTGACACGAGCACAGGCAACAATGACGTAACGATCAATGCCGGCAATCTGGTCCTCGGGCCAAGCGGAATGATCAATGTCGGTACCGGGTCCTGCTCGCTGAACGGCGGAGCGTGTTCCGGTGGTTCCGGTGGTTCGGGCGGTTCAGGGGGCTCCGGGAGTTCCGGTGGAAGCTCGAGCGCGCCGCCTCCTGACGTCGAATCGCAATCGACAAGACCCGAGAACGTCCTTGTAGCATCGACCGATCAGGCGGTGACACCACCGACGCCTGTTGCAGCGGGAACGCAGGACGGTGAGGAAAAGGACCCCGCGGTCAAGAAAAAACCGGTTTGCACCGGTGGCGGCAAGGCAGCCGCCAGCGCCGCTGTCGGAGGAAGCTTCAGCCGCCGGTGCACGAGCCGCGGCTGTTTCTAGTTTCGCCCTTTTTCCGGCCCGCCCCTCGGGCCGCCTTTGAGCGCGTCAAAAACTCCTGTATAATCCGCGCCTTCATGAATTCGGCCGAGAGCCGAATTCCACATCCTTGCTCCACCGTGCACGCATCGCGGGGAGCTCTACCCATAAGGAGGCAGTCGATGCGTCATTACGAGATCGTTTTCATCGTCCATCCGGACCAGAGCGAGCAGGTTCCGGGAATGGTCGATCGCTATCGTCAGATGGTGACCGGGCGCAGCGGCAAGATCCACCGCCTGGAAGACTGGGGCCGCCGCCAGCTGGCATTTCCCCTGGAGAAGGTGCACAAGGCGCACTACGTTCTCATGAACGTGGAGTGTGACGGCGAGACGCTGAGTGAGCTGCAGCACGCATTCAAGTTCAACGATGCAGTGCTCCGCCACCTCATCGTCAAGATGGAAGAGGCGGTAACCACGCCTTCGCCGATGATGAAGGAAGAGAAGTCGCGGTCGCTCACCGCGCCCGCAGCGGAAGGGGCCCGGCCCACCCAGGCTCCGTCGGCGCCCGCGGCGACGGAATCAACGAGCTAGCGGATGTGAACGCGGTCGCGCTTCGCGGCCAGCTGACCGAGGTCGAGCCCCTGCGCCATACACCGGCCGGCATTCCGCTCCTTCACTTCCGGCTGCAGCACCGGTCGCTGCAGAGCGAGGCAGGTTTCCGGCGCCAGGTCGAATGCGAGCTGAGCGCAGTGGCGATGGGCGAAGTGGCGGTCAGGCTGGCCCGGCTCACCGCGGGGCGCACAGTGAATGTGAGCGGGTTTTTGAACCGCAGGAACCGGATGAGCAAGCAGCTTGTCCTGCACGCAACGGAATTGGAGATCTCAGAGGACGACAGTCATGGCGATGGGAAGACAGGGTAGGTCGGGCGGCCGGGGCGGCCGCGGGGGCGGCCGGGGCAAGGGCGGGAAGTTCACCAAGGGCCGCGAAGGACGGGGACGCGGGCAGCTCTTCCGGCGCCGCAAGTTCTGCCGCTTCACCGCGGAAGGGATCAAGCAGATCGATTACAAGGACGTCAATCTGCTGAAAGACTTCATCAATGAGAACGGCAAGATCATCCCGGCCCGGATCACCGGCACGAAGGCCCGCTACCAGCGGCAGCTATCGGTGGCGATCAAGCGGGCGCGCTATCTTGCGCTGCTGCATTACACTGATCTGCATTGAACCTTTTGCGTCGGGAGCACACGCATGCAAGTGATATTGCTTGAGAAAATTGCAAACCTCGGCCAGCTGGGCGAGGTCGTGAAGGTCAAGGACGGGTTTGCGCGGAATTTTTTGATCCCCCACGGCAAGGCAAAGCGCGCCACGGCCGGAAATCTCGCCGAGTTCGAGAAGCGCCGCGCCGATCTGGAAAAGGCGCAGGCCGAGGCTCTTGCGCAGGCCCAGGAAAAGGCGGCACAACTCGAGGGCATGACGGTGCAGGTGACGCAGAAAGCCGGCGTCGACGGCAAGCTCTTCGGCTCGGTCACCAATATCGATGTCGCCGATGCGTTGAAAGGCCGGGGCGTCGAAGTCCCGCGATCCATGATTCGCATGCCGCAGGGTCCGCTCAAGATGGTCGGCGATCACCCGATCAAGGTTGCGCTGCACGCGGACGTCGTGGTCACGGTCACGGTATCCGTACTGGGCGAACAGTAAAGTCAATCGAAACAACAGAGAAATTTTTTTTGGAAAAAGGGCTGGCGACAGCCCTTTTTTTTCTGTAAATTTCCGCTTCGGGCATTTGCGGCGCCGGCGCGCGCCGCGACCCATCCAGAGAATATCCAAGAGACTGCGAGAGAGCAGCGGCACGCGTCATGGCCCAAGTCACCTCGATCGCCAAGGACGCGCAGCTCGAAGCCGCGCGGGTGCCGCCGCAATCGATCGAGGCCGAACAGTCGGTGCTTGGCGGGTTGTTGCTGGACAACACGGCCTGGGACCGCATTGCCGATCTCGTGTCGGCCGTGGATTTTTACCGGGCGGACCATCGCCTCATCTTCGAGCACATCGGGCTGCTGATCGAGAACGTGCGGCCCGCTGATGCCTTGACGGTCGCCGAGAGCCTGGAGCGCAGCGGGCGGCTCGGGGAGGTGGGCGGGCAGGCCTACCTCGGCACACTGGCTGCCAATACCCCAAGTGCAGCGAATATCCGCCGTTATGCCGAGATCGTGCGCGAGCGCTCGGTCATGCGCAATCTCGCCGCAATCGGCACGGACATTGCGGACTCCGCGTACAACCCCCTGGGGCGTGACGCAAAGGCGCTGCTCGACGAGGCGGAAACCAAGATCTTCCGGATTGCCGAGTCGGGGTCGAAGGCCAGGCAGGGATTCGTCAAGATCGATCCCCTGCTCACCGAGACCGTGGAGCGGGTCGATGTCCTCTACAACCGCGAGAACAAGGACGACGTCATCGGGCTCGCCACGGGCTTCGTGGACCTCGATCGCATGACGTCGGGCCTCCAGCAAGGCGATCTCATCATCATTGCCGCGCGGCCTTCCATGGGCAAGACGGCGCTCGCGATGAACTTCGTCGAGCACGTTGCGCTCCAGCTGAAGAAGGCGGTCGCGGTGTTCAGCATGGAAATGTCGGGGGCCCAGCTCGCAATGCGCATGATCGGCTCGGTGGGGCGCTTCGACCAGCATGAGCTCCGGACCGGAACATTCAAGGAGGACGACTGGTCGCGGCTCGTGGACGCGGTCGGCCGGCTGAACGAAACCGAGATCTTCATCGATGACACGGCCGGTCTCAA
>DASPGR010000215.1:0-8024 GCA_035620515.1 Burkholderiales bacterium
CAGACCCAGAGCCTTCATGCGGAGGATCACCGCCGCGAGCGAGGAGCGCAGGATCTCCGGATCGGTAAATTGCGCCCGCCCCTGGAAGTCTTCTTCCGGGTAGAGACGGATGCAGACACCCGCGGCGACCCGCCCGCAGCGGCCCGCGCGCTGATTCGCCGATGCCTGCGACACAGGCTCGACCTGCAGCAGCTCCACCTTGTTGCGGTAGCTGTAGCGATTTACGCGCACGAGCCCCGTGTCGACTACGAAGCGAATGCCGGGCACGGTAAGCGACGTTTCGGCGACATTGGTTGCAAGGATGATGCGGCGCGCGCCGCCGGTCCTGAACACGCGCTCCTGCTCTTCCATGGACAGCCGCGCATAGAGCGGCAGAATCTCCACGCCCTTCGGGTGGTGCTGGCGCAGGGCATCGGCTGTCTCCCGGATCTCGCGCTCGCCCGGGAGAAAAACGAGCACATCGCCGCCGCCCGGTAGGCGGGCAAGCTCGTCGACCGCGTCGAGCATCGCCTCCACCATGTCCGCCTCATCTTCGGTGCCATCGCGACCCGCAAGCGGGCGATATCGGATCTCCACCGGGTAGACCCGGCCCGAGACCTCGATCACCGGGGCGTTCCCGAAATGCCGCGAGAATCGCTCGGCGTCGATCGTGGCGGAGGTGACGATGAGCTTCAGTTCCGGCCGCTGCGGCAGCAGCTGCTTCACGTAGCCGAGAAGAAAATCGATATTGAGGCTGCGCTCGTGCGCCTCATCGATGATGATCGTGTCGTAGGCGCGCAGCCGGCGATCGCTCTGGGTCTCGGCAAGCAGGATGCCATCGGTCATGACCTTGATGTACGTGTCGGCCGAAACGCGGTCGGAGAAACGGACCTTGTAGCCGACGGCGTGCCCGACGGAGCTCGAGAGCTCGGAGGCGATGCGCGCGGCGACGGTTCGCGCCGCGATGCGGCGCGGCTGCGTGTGTCCGATCATGCCCGCGACGCCGCGCCCGAGCTCGAGGCAGATCTTGGGCAGCTGCGTCGTCTTGCCGGACCCCGTCTCGCCGCAGACGATGACGACCTGGTTCGCATCGATCGCGCGCGCGATTTCTTCCCGCCTGGCGACGACGGGCAACTCTTCGGGATAGCGCGGCCGCGGGAGGTTTTGCCGCCGCCGCTCGAAATCAAGCTTCAATACGGGTCACAAGAACCTAAGTGGCGACCTTGGGATTCAGGCTGTAGAGGCCCGTCAGCTTGGCTTCTGCAAGCACGTGCCCTTTGATTGCCGCCAGCACGTCGGGCCCCTTGAACGTCCCGCTGACAGGACATTTCTCCAGGTCGAGCGCATAGAGCGTGAAGACGTAGTGATGCACGATGGTATCGTTCCACGGCGGGCACGGGCCGTCGTAGCCGAAGTAGTTTCCGGACATGTCCTTGTCCGAGGCGAACCACATCGTGTAATCGTTGATGCCCTGGCGCGCGCCGCGCGGGCCCTCGGGTCCCTTCTTGCCGCGTGCTGTTACGCCGTCGGAGAACTCACCGGGCTTGAGCGGACCGGATTTCGGATCGAGGTCCACCAGCACCCAGTGATAGAAATCGACGCGCGGCAGCGACGACGGGATGACGCGGCCCTCCTGGTTTACGTCGTCGGGCACTGAGGGAAGGTCGGGATCATGGCAGACCAGCGCAAGCGAGCGCGTCCCGACCGGCACGTCGGCCCAGGCGAGCTCGGGGTTGCGGTTCTGCGAGAGCGCGATGTGCGTCCTCGCATCGGATTTTCCGAACGCAAATGCTTCGGGGATCCTCGCCCCGTCGCGAAAGCTGTTGCTGGTGACCTTCATCGCGCACCTCCTCCCGCTCCCGCCGCGGATTATATCGCCCGGATCATGCGCAACCTAGCCGCCGGCCGGCTACTTCGGCAGCACGTTGCGCAGCGCCTCAGTCCGCTGCTCTTTGGGCAGCGCCGCCAACGCGTTGACGCGCGCATAGAAGCGGGCGAGATCTCCGCCCTCGCTCGCGAGCAAGGACTGAAACGCCGGCACGAGCTGGGTGTAGATCGCGACCGAGGCGACCTGGGCATTGTTGGGCCGCTGAGCGAACCAGCGATCGTAGCCCGAAGACGCCCCGCTGCCGTCCCGATACGAGCGGTACTCCTCGACCATCTGCTCGAAGATCGCGGCCTTGCGCTCGCGCATGGCCTCCGGCGCAAGCGCAGATTCATACAGCGCCAGGAGCCTCTGCCGCGCGCGCTCCACGATGCGCTTGAATTCCTCGCGCGCACGCTGCCTGCGCTCGTACTCGGCTCGCGCCGTCTCGTCGCCATTACTCGCGAGCCAGCGCTTGACGCCTTCCTCCTCGACGGCGGTGGCAAATGACTCGTTGAAAACCGTGTCGTCCGGCGCATAGGCGACCTGGTGCGCAAGCTCGTGGAATACCAGGCGCGCAATCTCGACGTCCGGATAATGAATGAACGTGTTGAGCAGGGGATCGGCAAAATAACCGAGCGTGGAATACGCCGGCACGCCCGCCACGTAGATGTCGCGCCCCTCCGCAGCGACCGCCGCGGAGAACCGCTCCGCGGCGGACTGCTCGAAGTAGCCCCGGTATGCAACACAGCCCGCCACCGGGAAACACCACTGGACGGGCACGATCGAGAACTCCGGCGCAGCAAAAACGTTCCACACCGCGTACGGCCGCCCGAGGTCTGCATAGGTGCGGTAACTCGCGTTGTCGGGGAGCTTTAACTCGCGGCTCGCGAAGTCCCGGATCTTCGTTGCACGGACAAGCTTCTGCCGCAGGGCTTCGTCCGTACCGGGATCATCAATCACGTCAGCGACTGGCCGCTCGCGGCTCCACATATCGAGCTGCCCGTTGACCGACTGGATGTAATAGCCGACGCCGTTGCAGCCCGCAGTCAAGAGCAGCAGGCCCGCAATTGTCAATGCTCGAACGTATCGCATCGTGCGCTCAATCCTGTATTGCGTGACCCGTGACCAGGGCTGGGACGTTTCCTGATTCCTGTTAACGATCCTTGGCGTGCCTGGCGTCTTGGCGGTTCACGTGTGCAAAGGCGCCATCGCGAAGAAACGCGCAGATCTGACGCGGCACAGCGCGCGAGACCAGCATGCCGGAATGGCTGACCGGCAGCACGATATGATCACGCATCCCGAAAAGCCGTGTCTCTTCGACACTTACCACGCCATCGTTGGGCAGCGGCAGCCTGGGCGCCACGATCCGCCCCATGCCAAGAGGAATATTGCCCGCAATGACTCCGGTTTCCCGGGTTGGAGCTGACATCGGCCGCGGCGAACCTAGCCATTCGGCCAGGGTGCGCCCGAGTGCCGTGCGGCCTCCCGGCAGGCGCTGCAGTCGTCGAGCCGCATAACTGCCGGTAACGGGTGTCCCGAGCAACACGACGCGGCCGGGGGGCAGCGCCGTGGCGACATCGATCGCGCTCAAAATGATCATCCCTCCCAGGCTGTGGCCCACCAGATGAAGCCGTGATGCGTTCAGTTCGCGCAGGTAACGCGCCAGCCGCTCGGCGTTCTCACGGAGCGTGATCCGCATCGAGGGATACGAATATGCGACAGCGCGGTGGCCGCCGCGAGCAACGCGGCGCCGCATCAGTTCCATCGCAAGGCCGGGCATCCACAGCCCGTGCACCATTACGACAGTATCCATTTCTTCCGGGTCAAGCAGCGCTGCCGCGATATACCGTGATCTCGTCCCCGGAGAGGTGCGTCACATCGCCCCAGGACAGCATGCGCCACGCGCTGGCGCCGTAGGCAAAGACGTTTACGCTCGCGTTGATGAGAGGCACGGGACGCGGCACGCCGTGATCGAGGCCGTGCGCCTCGCGGTAGAGCGCGTCGAGCACGAGCCCATGCGTCACGACCAGGATTTCCCGGCCCTCGTGGCGCTCTGCGATCTCGGCGAGGCAGCCGAGACAGCGCCGCGTGAATCCGCGCGCGCTTTCGCCGCCCGGCACTTCGTAATCCGGGTCGCGGCTCGCGAAGCACTCATACTCCTCCGGGTAGCGCGCGCGGATCTCGTCTGCGGTAAGCCCCTCGAAGACGCCGAATCGCCGCTCCCTCAAGCGCGGGTCGAGCCGCAGCTCCCGCCCGCTGTGCCGGGCAATCGCGCGCGCAGTGTCGCGCGCGCGGCTTAGATCGCTGCTGTAGAGCGCCGAGAATGTCTCGTCCGCGAGCCGGCGTGCAAGCGCCTCGGCCTGGGCTCGCCCCATGTTCGACAGCTTGGTATCCGTGGTGCCCTGCATGCGCCTCTCGCGGTTCCATGTGGTCTCCGCATGGCGTACAACAATGATGGTCGTTTCCGTCATGGTCTGAAGTGCGTGCCTCGCTTCATCGATCTTCGCTTGGCGCGGGATTCGCCGGGGCGGATTCTAACCCGCCAAGCTATACTGCCGGGAGAACAAGCGAGCCCGATGTCCGTTTCTCTCGCACTCATTGTTGCGCCGATTGCCGTCCTCGCGGCCTACGTCATCTTCGCCGTCTCGGGCTTCGGATCCACGCTCATCGCGATTCCGCTGCTCGCCCATTTCTTCCCGCTGAAATTCGCCGTACCGGTGGTGGTGATACTCGATGCGGCCGCATCGTTCTCGCAGGGTTTCCGCTTGCGCCACGGGCTCAACAAGCGCGACATCCTTCCCCTGCTGCCGTTCCTCGTCGTGGGCATGCTGATCGGCGTTTCCATACTGGTGAGCGTGCCGGGCGACATCCTGCTTCCGATTCTCGGCGTCCTCGTGGCAGCCTACGGCCTCTATTACGCAGTCAGGCGGGAATCCGCCTTTCGCCTCGGGCGCTGGACGGCTGCGCCCTTCGGGCTGCTTGGCGGAACCACGTCGTCGGTTTTCGGCGTCGGCGGCCCCTTCTACGTCATGTACCTGGTGGGCCGCGGGTCCACGCCTGAGCAGATCCGGGCGACGATGCCCTTCATCTTCATGTTCACAACCGTTGGCCGCATCCTGCTCTTCTCGATCGCGGGGATCATGAACCGGGAAGTGCTCATCACTGCGGCACTGCTCATTCCCGTCATGTTCGTCGGCCTGTGGTGCGGGAATCGCCTGCATCTGAGCATCTCGCGCGAGCATGCGGTGCCCGTCATCGGCACGCTGCTGACACTGAGCGGGGTGTCGCTGCTGCTTCGCTCCCTCTGAGTCGAACATTCTCATGCCCGTCAGGGCGTGATGATCGGTCCGCGCGGTGGCGCTCGCCGGGGCGGCACGGGAGTGTCGTCGCAGGAGGCGCCCTTGGCGCGCGCGGCCTGCCGCGCATCAAAAACCTTCTCGTAGATCAGGACGACGTTCTGCAGATCGTTGTCGGGCCGATCCATCCACTGCGCGCCTTCAGACGTGTACCGGATCGAAAGCGTGATCACCTCGCGATTGTCCTCAGTCACCCAGATCTTCACCAGCTGATGAATGAACTTTGGCGGTCGCGTCGATCCATCGGGGCCTGCCTCCCATGCTGATCCGCGGCCCCGGCATTCGACGAAGCGCGAGAAATACCCGCGGTAGTGGTCGATGACGGCGGTCGACGGGAAGGCACGCCGGACCCAGAAATGATCCTGCTCCGTGCGACCCGGTCGGATCGATGCGTGCCCGACATCGAACGCGCCTTCGGGCACCGGATACGTTGTGGCCGCCCCGAGCACCGCAGTGCTCTGGACCAGGGCAAGAAACAGGAGCAGAAAGCGATGAGCGCAGATGAACACGGATTTCAAGCTAGCAACTGCGGTAGCGCGGCGCGCCGGCGTCCGTTACCGCCTCGCCATAAAAGATACGCTCGATCCCCGCCCAATACGCGGCAGTTTCGCACATGGGACAGGGACGGAACGTGGTGTAGAGCTCGCAGCCGTTCAGTTTCGCGGAGCCGAGGCGGCGTGCCGCATCACGGATTGCCTGCATTTCGCCGTGAGCGGTCGGATCCGGCGTAGTGAGAACGGCGCTGATCCCCTCGCCGACCACCTGGCCATCCTTCACGACCACCGCCCCGAAGGCCTGGTCTCCACTGACAATCGCACGGCGCCGCATTTCATACGCGCGATCCATGAATCGCGAACGATCGGCGCTGGACGCCGCCGCATGCGACGTGGCGACAAACAGGCTATCGAGCGCAAAGGCGGTGCCAGCAAGGCCCGCAATACGGCCGAGCCAGACTCGACGCGAGGGCAAACGGGTAGTCATGGCGGATCCTCTGAAGGATTGGGCGTCACTGGCCCAGAAAGTGGGCGATGCGGCGCACGCCCTCCTTGAGACGCTCGATCGAGTTGGTGTAGGCAAACCGTACGTACTGCTCGGCCCGGTAGTCCCCGAAATCGTTTCCCGGCGTGATCGCGACGCTGGCCTGCTCGAGGAGGTCGCGCGTAAATGCAAAGCTGTCGCGCGTCAGCCGCGCACAGCCCGCGTAGATGTAGAACGCGCCCTGCGGTGTCACCGGAATCTCGAAGCCCAGGCGGCGCAGCTCCGGAAGCAGGTAGTCGCGCCGCGCCTTGAACTCCTTTGCTCGGGCGTCAAGAATGCGCAGCGTCTCCGGAGTCAATGCGGCGAGTCCCGCGTACTGCGCCGTCGTCGGCGCCGCGAGGTAGAGATTCTGCGAGAGGCGGTCGATGCCGGCGACGTAGCTCTCCGGCGCGACCATCCAGCCAAGGCGCCACCCCGTCATGTTGAAGTACTTCGAGAAGCTGTTGATCACGAACACATCATCGGCGAGAGCAAGCACCGTCATCGCGTCGCCCTCGTACACGAGCCCGTGGTAGATCTCGTCCACGATCAGCGTTCCACCCCTGGCGCGTGCGATCTCCGCCATCGCCGCAAGGTGCTCTGTGGAAACGAGCGTGCCCGTGGGATTGGACGGCGAAGCGACGAGCGCCGCCGCGGTCCGCTCTCCCCAGGAGCTTTCGAGGTGCGCGGGCGCAAGCTGGTAGGCGCTCGATTCATCCACCGGCACGGCGCGCGGCACACCGCCCATCGCGCGCACGAACTGGCGATTGGCCGGATAGCCGGGATCGGCAAGGATTACCTCGTCGCCCGCCTCGACGAGCGTGGCGCAGGCGAGCATGAGCGCGCCGGAAGAGCCGGTCGTAACGACGATGCGCGAGGGCGGAACCTCGACGCCGTAGCGCCGACGGTAGAAATCCGAGATGGCCAGGCGCAGCGCCGGAAGCCCCAATGCCGGCGTGTAGAAAAGTTCGCCTTTCTCGAGCGCGGCAATGCCCGCGCGGCGCACCGGCTCCGGGGTCGGGAAATCCGGCTCGCCGATCTCCATGTGGACGATGTCGCGCCCGCGCTCCTCGAGCTCCTTCGCGCGCGCGAGGATCTCCATCACACGGAAGGGCTGGATCTCCTTTACGCGCCGCGCAAGGCGCGGCGGACGTTGCCGCGTGCCGCTCACGAGCCGGATGGCTCCTTCGATTTTTCGAGGCTGAGCGGCCCCGAGCCCATGCCCAGGATGAACACCAGCGCGCCAAATATGGTGAGATTCTTCATGAAGTGATTGAGCTGATTCCTGTATTGCGCGGCCTCCACGTGCCAGAAATCGTGATAGAGAAGCGTCACGGGAATCATGAAGATGATGAGAAGCAGTGCCCCCCAGCGCGCCTTCCAGCCGAGGACCAGCGCAAGGCCGCCGGCGATCTCGCAGAAAATCGCGCCGATCAGCAGCACTTCGGAAAACGGTATCCCCTTCTTCGCCATTCCGGCCGCCACGATGGAGAAGCCGGTGATCTTGCCGATTGCGGAGCGCAGGAAGAGGATGGAAACGAGGATCCGGCCGAGCAGCGGGGCGTACGTCCTGGCGAGGTTGCAGAGCGCGTTCATGGGCTTTCCTCCTTCCGCGGCCAACGGGCCGATCCAATGCTGCAACACCGACGCCAAAAAGACAATTGCGCTAACGCATGGTCCGTGACGAGTGATGGGTGATGCGCACTAGCGGCCGCGTTCGCGCGAAAAGTGCTCGACGAAGAAGTCGATGAACGCGCGCACCTTGGGCGAGAGGTAGCGCGTCGGAAGGTAGAGCGCATAGACAT
>DASPGR010000216.1:0-2446 GCA_035620515.1 Burkholderiales bacterium
CTCATCGACCGGCTGAAGCGGGCCAACGAGCACATGGGAATCACGCTCTTTGTCATCGAGCACAACATGCGCGTGATCATGAATCTGGCCGAGCATATGTACTGCCTTGCCAACGGAAGGCTGCTGGCGAGCGGCGCGCCGGAGGAGATTCAGAACGACGAACGCGTAATCGAGGCCTATCTCGGGGGGCGTGCTCACTGATGGCCGTGACGAGACTACAAAGACAGGCGACCGGTGACCGCGGGACCGCCACGCGCGGCTATCACATGGGAGACGTCGACACCGTCATCTCGGTCGACGACGTCGTCCGGGAAACCCAGAAGCTCGCCGAGACCGGGCCGAGCAAGGACGCGATTGCAAAGCTTGCGGGCAACAACCCTTACGTGATGATCGAGGACCTGCGTGCGGGCTACGGCAAGATGGAGATCCTGCACACGTTCAATCTGCAGGTCGGCCGCCGTCAATCGTTGTGCCTCATCGGGCCGAACGGGGCCGGCAAATCGACCGTCCTCCATTCGATATTCGGATTCACCAATATCTTCAGCGGCCGCATCCAGATCGGAGACGGGCGCGACAAGCGCGACATCACCAGGATGTCCGCGAGCCAGAAGTTAAGGCGCGCCGGCATTGCCTACATCCTGCAGGACAAGTCCATCTTCCCGAGCATGACGGTCGAGGAAAACCTCTGGATGGGCGGCTATCTCAAGGAGACGCCGGCGCGGGCCAAGCAGGCCGCTGAGAAAATCTTCGAGAAGTATCCGCGCCTCGCGGAACGCCGCAGACATGCAGCCAAGGTCCTTTCGGGCGGAGAGCGCCGCCTGCTCGAGATCTCGCGCGCGCTGGTGATGGAACCCGAGGTGCTGCTCGTCGACGAGCCCTCGATCGGGCTCGAGCCGCGCTTCATCGACATGGTGTTCGAGATCCTGGGGGATCTGCAGTTGAGGGAAGGCAAGACCATCATCATGGTCGAGCAGAACGCGAAAAAGGGTCTCGAGTTCGCGGATATAGGCTACGTGCTGGTGGACGGCGAGATCGCCATCGCCGGGCCGGGCAAGGAGCTCCTCAAGAATCCGGACGTCGGCCGCCTCTTTCTGGGCGGCTAGCGCACATCGGGTCCAGGTGGCCAAAGGCGGCCGCCCTCCGCCCATGCGCGCCCAACCACGTGGAAGTCAGCCATTCCATGCCCGGGTCGAGCGACCCCAAAGCCATGACGCAGATTCTCGAGCCGGGCAGAAACTGCTGGCGCATTGAGCACGTCCGGCGCGCGAAGCTCCTAATCGATGGCGCGGCGTACTTCGCCGCTCTGCGACAGGTCATGGCTGCGGCGCGCAAGTCGATTTTCGTGATCGGCTGGGATATCGACAGCCGCATCCTGCTCCACCCCGGCGCTCGCGACGACGGGCTGCCGTTGCCCCTTGGCGAGTTCCTCGATGCGCTTGCCGCCAGGCGCGACACGCTGGAGATCCACGTGCTCACCTGGGATTTCGCGATGCTATACGCCCTCGATCGGGAGTTCCTGCCGATCTACAGCCTGGGCTGGCGCACGCATCGCCGGTTGCACTTTCACATGGACGCTTGCCACCCGCCGGGGAGCTCGCACCACCAGAAGATCGTGGTGGTCGACGACACGATCGCCTTCGTCGGCGGCATCGACCTCTCGAAGAACCGCTGGGATACGCCGGCCCACGAACCCGGAGATCGCCGCCGCCGCAATCCTGAAGGCGAGCTTTACCCGCCGTTCCACGACATGCAAATGATGCTCGGAGGCGACGCAGCCGCTGCGATCGGCGAGCTTGCGCGCGAGCGCTGGCGCCGGGCTACCGGCCAGGCGCCGGCCGAGGTCTCTGCCCGGTCGCAGGAATGCCTCTGGCCGGAGGCGAGCGAGCCCGACTTCGAGTCGGCCCGTGTCGGCATCGCGCGGACGGAACCGGCCTACGACGGACGCGAGCCGGTGCACGAGATCCGGCAGCTTTTCCTCGACTGCATCGCGCAAGCGAGACGTTCGATCTACATCGAGAACCAGTACTTCACGTCCACGGTGATCGCCGAGGCCATCACCCGGCGGCTGCGCGAGCCCGGCGGACCCGAAATCGTCGTGGTGTCGCGCCTGAGGGGAAGCGGCTGGCTCGAGCAGAACACGATGTTCGTGCTGCGCGCCCGCCTGATCCGCCAGCTCGGCGCGACGGCGGAAGCGGGCCGCCTGCGCTTTTACTGTCCCCATCAGCAGGGGCTCGGCGACGAATGCATCGCGCTGCATTCGAAGTTGATGATCGTGGACGATAGCGTCCTGCGCGTCGGTTCCGCGAACATCAGCAACCGCTCGCTCGGCGTCGACACGGAATGCGACCTCCTGATCGAGGCGGCGAGCGACGCCGAGCGCAGGGCGATCACCGCCGTGCGCGACTCGCTGCTGGCCGAACATCTCGGCGTTAGGCGGCAGGATGTT
>DASPGR010000217.1:0-2891 GCA_035620515.1 Burkholderiales bacterium
GGATCATATCAAGATGGCTTCCGCCACCCCTGCTATGTAGAACCTATTTCATATATAGGCGCGTGATGCGTTGCGGCCAGGACGGACCGGATGCAAGGCGCCCGACGACGGCCATATGTCGATATGGTCTAGGAGGGCAACGACGCAGCCGACCGTCCTGGCCGCAACCCGGAGGGACGGGGCGATCCGGGCGCATTTCTTCGTCGGGGACCCTCGAAATATCGACATATTCCTTCGGGTCCTCCTCCTCGAACTGCATCCCGCATCGCCTCCGTCGCACACGTGCCTATATATGAAATAGGTTCTACATAGCAGGGGTGGCTCAAGCCATCTTGATATGATCCGCTCTTCGGAAAACATCTTATCCTTCTCAGAACAGGAACTGGCCCGTGGCAAGAGAATCGCCGCCCAACATCGTGCTCATCCTCGCCGACAACCTCGGCTGGGGAGAGCTCGGCTGCTATGGCGGAGGCCTGGTTCGCGGGGCGCCCACACCGCGCATCGATGCGCTTGCGGCGGAAGGGCTGCGGTTTCTCAACTTCAACGTTGAAAGCGATTGCGTGCCGACGCGCTCGGCGCTCATGACAGGCCGGCATCCGATCCGGACCGGCGCGCTGCAGTCGGTGCCGGCCGGGCTCCCGCAAGGCATACACCCCTGGGAAGTGACGCTCGCTCAGCTGCTATCGGCCCGAGGTTATGCGACGGGGATCTACGGGAAGTGGCATCTCGGCGACCGCGAAGGACGCCTTCCGAAGGACCGCGGCTTCGACGAATGGTACGGCATCCCCAGGACCACCAACGAAAGCATGTTCACCAATTCGGAAGGTTACGATCCCGCTATTGTCGGCCTGCCCTACGTCATGGAGGGCCGCAAAGGCGAGCCCGCGCGTAACCTCCAGGTCTACGACCTGGAAATGCGGCGGCGGATCGATTCAGAGCTCGTTGCGCGCACGAACGATTTCATGCGTCGGCAGGTCGGGAGTGGACGTCCCTTCTTCGCGTATGTGCCTCTCACGCAGCTGCACTATCCCACGCTTCCGCACCGCGACTTTGCGGGAAAGACGGGGGCGGGGCACTTCGCCGACTCCATGGTCGAGATGGATTTTCGTGTCGGCCAGGTGCTCGACGAAATACAGTCGATCGGAATCGCAAAAGACACGGTCGTGTTTTTTGGCAGCGACAATGGGCCCGAGTTTCGCCGGCCCTGGCGTGGCACCGCGGGGATCTGGCGCGGGACCTATCACACGTCCATGGAAGGCTCGCTGCGCGTCCCGTTCATGGTGCGCTGGCCGGGGCGGGTCGCGCCGGGTCGCGTCACGAATGAAATCGTGCACATCACCGATCTTTTCACGACCGTTGCGCGGATCGCCGGGGCGGAAATCCCCGGAGATCGCCCGATCGACGGTGTCGATCAGCTCGATTTTTTCCTTGGCAAGCAGCAGCAATCAAGCCGCGAGGGCTTCGTCTATTACATCAAGCAGGAGTTGCGTGCCGCGAAATGGCGTGACTGGAAAATGCATCTCGTCTGGGAGCCGGAGCCGAATACCGGGCCGATTCACCTTGAAACGCCCTGGATCTTTAACCTCACGCGCGATCCCAAGGAGGAGACCGAGGTCGGCACCGAATCCAGCTGGGTACGCGGCCCGTTGCGGCGGCTGATCGAGAACTTCCAGGCAAGCCTGAAGCAATATCCGCCCATTCCCCCAGGTGCCCCGGACGATTACGTTCCGACGAAACGATAGACTTGCTCCCGCGCGTGATTGGCTGGAGCCAACCGGCGGAACACGGCCGGCCGCTAGGCCATCCCGATCGGCTCAGCGAGCCGCTCCAGGACCTTTCCTGGCCGCGCTCGCATCATGTCTTCGAGCTCTTTCCGGACTTTCGCGTAGCCCGGATCATCGAACAGGTTGTTCATTTCAACGGGGTCGTTCCTGAGATCGTAGAGCTCTCCGGCCCCGGAGCCCAGCTCGAACGTGCACTTGTAAGTTTTCGTGCGTACCGTGCGCAGCTGAAGCGCCACGCCGCAGCGCGAAGGGTGCACGTGCCATTCGCTCCAGGCAGCGTCTCGCGTCTCGCTGCGTCCTGCGAGGAGTCCTGCGAGGCTGCGCCCCTGCAGTTCCTGAGGCGCGGGCACGCCGGCGCGATCGTAGACCGTCGCGGCGATATCGAGCGTCGACACCGGCTCGCCCACCACCTTGTTCTTCGCGACGCTGGGTCCACGCGCGATGAGCGTCACCCGCATCAAGTCCTCGTACGGAGTCGGCCCCTTGAGGTAGAGCCCGTGGTTCCCGAGCATGTCGCCGTGATCGGTGCTGTAGATGACGAGCGTATCGTCCGCATAGCCCAGAGTGGCGAGCGCCTCGAGGATGCGGCCGACGTTGTGGTCGATGAGCGAGATCATGCCGTAGTAGTTGGCGGTCATCTCGGCGAGCTGCGCATCGCTCTGGTCGGGCACCCGCGAGCCCTCGGCACGGAACTTGAGCATCGCCGGGTCCGAGAGCTGGGGCGTGTTCTCGAGTGAAGCCTTGTGCCACCACGGCCTGCGCTCGAGATCCTTCGTCCGGTGCTTGGGCAGCGTGAGGCTCCTGGGATCGTACAAGAGGCTCCACGGTTCCGGGCAGTCGAACGGATGGTGCGGGTCCGGAAACGAGACCCACATCACGAGCGGCCTGGACCGGTCATGCCGCGTGAGAAGATCGATCGTGCGATCACCGATCCAGGTGCTGGTGTGCCATGCGACGGGCAGGGCAGAGCTCCAGGTCTGCGCTGCGCCAGTGCCGGGCCGCGTCTCGGCCGCCCAGCGCTTGACGGCTTCCTCGTTCTCGCCGCGCGCCAGAAACCAGCGCTCGTAATGACCCATCGCCGGGCGTTCCAGCGGGCGTGTGCGGTGC